>JBAXLW010000117.1:0-5921 GCA_037134575.1 Verrucomicrobiota bacterium
GGTCGATGATGTAGATTCCGCCTTTGTCCTTCATGAGGAAGGGCTTCATGCGCGGATTCCATTTTTTGGTTTGGTGGCCGTAGTGGACGCCGGCGTCCACCATTTCGTTGATGAGTTCGTTGATCATTGGTATTGCTAGTTACCCGCCTTGATTCAGGTCGGGCGATTTCTTTGAAAACTTGCCGCGTCAGAGGTCCTTCAGGTCTTCGTTGGTAAGTAAGGCGGCGTTAGAAGGGGCGCGGGAAATACGGAATCCCCAACAGCTTGGCAAGCCAAATCCTGCGCGCGGGTGAGGAAAAGTCCTTGAGAATCGTTAAGAACGGCCGCAAGGAGGCGCAAAAGGAGACCGCAAAAAGGCTCAAAAAAGAATCAGCGAGTGGACTGAGTGGCCGTGTCCCCGGATTCCAATCCCAGTCTGCTCTTCTTTTTGTGGCTGAAAAATTCAAAGGTTTGGGCAAATCCCCTTTCCTTGCAGCTCGCATTCGGGCTAACTAGCGAGTTGTTGAATGGAATGAAATCGAGCCTCGCGCCATGATTCCCTGACGTCAGACCCGACCCTTTCTCCCCGCACCTAACGATTTCTATGGCTCAACGCGAAACCGCTAAGCTGCCGGTGACTCATCGCTTCATCGATGAAGTGGGCGACACCACGTTCTTTGGGAAAGGCGGAGTCACGATTCTCGGCCAGGAGGGCGTGTCCATGGCTTTTGGTATGGGGATCGTGCTTTTGGATCGTCCACTAGCAGAAGTCCGGGCGGAGATTGCCGCCTTACAGAAACAGGTAGAATCCGACCCACTGCTCAATCCCATTCCCAGCGTGGCCAAACGGATCGCCAACGGAGGCTTCTTTTTTCACGCCTGCAAGGACAGTCCAGATGTCCGGACGGTGTTTCTCCACTACTTGCGGGAACTTCCCTGTGAAATCGAAGTGGTGATGGCACGCAAGATTCCTTCCATCTTTGTGCAAAAACATCATGGCAAGAATGATGAGTTTTATGCGGACGTGCTATCCCACCTGATCAAGAGCAGGCTTAATGAATCGCAGCGCTTGGTCATCAATGTTGCACAGCGCGGGTCTAGTACTCGGGCCAAAGTCCTGCACGAGGCTCTCGAAAAAGCCGTAGGTAGGGCGACTCGACTTTGGCACCAAGACGATCTACAAAGCGATATTGTTTTCAACGTGCAAAGTCCGCTGGCCGAACCGATCCTTTCGGTTGCGGACTACCTGGGTTGGGCCGTCCAGCGCGTATTTGAAATGGGCGACCTGCGCTTTTACAAATACCTGCGACAAAAAATCCAGCTTGTCGTCGATCTCTACGACAGCGAAGGGCCCAGCTACTATGATTCGCAGCACAAGCCTCTCACCGCTGGAAATAAACTTGGCCCACCAACCACCTAAGCGGGGTACCCCGCGACGCCATGGAGACGACTTTCAATGGCAGTAGGCCACACCCAATAAAACAGATTTCACAATTTTTGCAACGTTTTTGAGGCTCCGGCAGGACGAATCGTGCGCATGGGCGAGGAAAATTCCCCGGGAATCCTTAAGATCTGCCGCAAGAAGTCGCAAAAGGAAGTTCGCAAAAAGGAACAAAAAAGAATCAGCGAATCGACGGAGTGGCCGTGTCCCCAGATTCCAATCCCAGTCTCCTCTTCTTTTTGCGCCCCTCTTTCGCCTTTTTGCGGCTAAATATCTAAAGTCGGCTTCAGCAAATACCCCGCGACCCAGCCCAGTTCGCCGCGTTCGTTGCGCGACCAATGCCAATCGTGGATCTGGCGCAGCGATTCGATGCGGTCGCCGCGGTGGATGGTAAGCACGGTGGGGTCGTAGGCTTCCAGCGCGGCGAAGCGGCCTTCGCCCAGTGGCTCCAGAATTTCCTCGGGTACATAGCCGCTGCGGCCCTCGTTGTCCGTCGCCCAGACCCAGCCCGGCCAAGCCTGGTCGGCCAGCCCGATGGTGATTTCATCCCCCGCCTCCAGATGGATCGGGTTGCTGTCCTTTTCCTCGTAATCGGCGTTTGCAATGAAGGTGGCCATGGCGGGCTAGACCTAATCACAGGAATGCAGAAATACGAAGGCCCATTTTATCCGATCAGGCCGAGCTTGGAGTAGTTTGCGCCGAGGATGGGTTTGAGGTCGGGCGCTTTGAGCCAGTCACTGAGGATGGTGCCATAGACGCTGCGGAAGTCGACGTTGTGTTTGATGTCACCCTCGTGGAGGTCGGTGAGGCTGGGGTGGAGGCCATGGAGGCCGCCTTTGACGGCGGGGCCGGCGAGGAAGAGGCAGGAGGCCTTGCCGTGATCGGTGCCGACGCTGGCGTTTTCGGAGACGCGGCGGCCGAACTCGGAGAAGGTCATGAGGACGACGCGCTTGTCATTCCCTTGCTCTTTGAGATCGGCGAAGAAGGATTTAAGGCTGCTGTCGAGTTGGCCGAGCAAGCGGTCGTGGGAGTTGAGTTGTTGGTTGTGGGTGTCGAAACCGCCGTGGCTCACGTAGTAAACGCGGGTGGACATGCCGCCGGCAATCATGCGGGCGACGAGATTGAGGTTTTTGGCCAGCGGGGTGCCGTCGTAGCGGACGCTGGTGCGGTGTTTGGCGGCGATTTCAAGGATCGTTTTTGAGCTGACACGAGCGTCGAGGGCGACGCGTTCTAGGAAGGCGAGGTTTGCCTCACCGCGGATGCCGCCGATTTTGCCGCCCGCCGCCATGGCGATGGAGCCGCCGGAGTTGGGGTCGTCGTCATGGGAGTCGTTGTCATGGGAGTCGTCGTCGGGTTGATTGAGGTCGGCGAAGAATTCTTCGGCTTGGGCCTTTTCGCCGCCACCATGGATCCAGCGGTAAAGCTCGGGCGAGTTGAGACAGATGCCTGGGTTTTTCAGGGCGCCGAAACTCTCGGGGTGGGTTTTATTAAAGCTAATGCCGACGGTGGGATCTGCGCCGGGGCAAGCGTTGTCGAAGTAGCGCCCGAGCCAACCGGTGTTGGAATGGTTGGTGGTGTCCGCAGTTTCCCAGATCGAGGTGGAGACGAAGTGGGAGCGGTTGGGATTGGGGTAGCCGACGCCCTGGACGATGCCGAGATCACCTTCTTTGAAAAGTGAACTGAGGAAGGGCATGGAGCCATTCAGACCGACGTGATCGTTGAGTTTGATAATGTCCGCTTCCTTTTTTCCAAGGCGGGGCCGCGCCCGATAATAGGCGTCGTCGCCGTAGGGCACGAGGGTATTGAGTCCGTCATTGCCGCCCGCGAGTTGGAGCACCACGAGAATAGTGTCGTCTTTGCCAGTGATGGGCTGGATGGCAAGATCGCGGGCTCCTTCGTGGAGTTGTCCGAAGGTACGATCGATAAACATCGGGACAGTCCAAGCGGCGGACGCGCCAAGGACGGTAGAACGCAGGAAATCGCGGCGGGTTTTCATGGGTTTAGAGTTCGTTAGAATGCAGTGGGCTCAGCAGAGTTGGTAGTATGGCGTGCTAAGTATGAGGTGGCATAACTCGGCAGTTTCTTTGTTGGTGAAGATAACGCCTTGTTTGGAGATGGCGTATTCGATGAATGAATTGCGGGCCTTATCGGCGACGGGGTTTTGAAAGAAGCGGAAGATAAGCGAGTCGACCAGTTTGGCGGGTTCGTCTCGAAGGGCGCGCGGGGCGACTTTTTCGTAGTCGGGTCCCTGCCAGCCGCGGCCCATGTTTTTGGGCGCTGGTGCCATGCCGGGAGTTTTCGCCTGCGCGTCTTTCGGTGTCTTATCGAGCTCGCCCGCGCCTTTAGTGAGGAATCCGGCGAGGTTGTAACGGGTGAGCAGGGTGTTGGTGTTGATCCATGCTTGGCCCCAGTCCCAGCCCGCAACATTGGGCGGCATAAAGAGAACCTGGCCTAACTGCTTCTGTGCGGTGATGGGAAATCTGGTGGGTGGGTCGGTGATTTCGAGTTGCTTGAGGAGTCCGACGAGGTACTGGATGGGCGATTTAATCTGCGAGCGGATCGTATTTTCGGAGTAGAATTCGCGGGAAAGAAAGATTTCCCGGAGCAAGGGTCCGGTTTGGAAATTCGACTTTTGGAGGATGGTGGCGAGAGCATCTTGAGCGGTTTCCGAAGGTTTTTCGTAAACGAAGAACTCCCAGATTTTATTCGATAGAAAGCGGGCGGCTTGTTTTTTTTCGAAGATGAGGTCGATGACATCCTTGCCATTGAAAGGGCCGGTTTTGCCGAAGACGGTTTTATCAGTCGAATCCCACTGGCGCAGGTTGTGGAAGACTTTGCCGTTTTGGCGGTTGAGCTCATAGCCGGTGAAGGCGCGGGCGGACTCGCGGATGTCTTGTTCCGTGTAATTTCCTTCACCGAGGGTGAAGAGTTCCATGACTTCACGGGCAAAATTCTCATTGGGTCGGCCCTTTTTTGAACTTTGAGTATCAAGATAGAGCATCATCGCGGGGTCCATAAGCACCGCTTGGGTGAGATCTTTTGAGCTACCAAATGCGTTTTGGCGGAACAGATCGTTTTGGCGAACCATCAGGACCGTCTGCTTCTTCACTTTCTTGATCGAGGTGGCAAAGTGGTCGTGCCAGAAAAGAGTCATCTTTTCGCGCAACGGGGCCTGGGTGAGTAGCATGCGATGGAACCACCAGGCTTGGGCCTCGAGACCTTGCTCGCGATACTTTTCCCGACTTATTTGGGATGCCTTGCGCTTGGTCGCTTGGATGCTGCGGCGTTGTTCCATGCGCTCGCGCATGTCGGCCAGTACCGCCTCTTCTGAACACCATAAGGGAAGGGGAAAGGCATTCAGCGGCTCGGCGGGAGAAATCAGGGATTCGACAGCCTTGCTTCGCCCGAGTGCATGGAAGGACTGAATCTCCGCTGGGCTGCCGCCGAACCCTGCACGGTTCAAAAGGTGAGCTGCCTCAAACAAAGTCCATGGGTTGTCCGCTCTGGCAATCATAATGGTTAAACTCAGGGAGTAACCGAAGGTTGCGCAGTATCTCGCGAATGAGTTACAAGAATCTGAGCGCTCTGATGGCCTCGAGTGTGGTGTCAACCGGTCGGCTCATTGGGTCGCATGCAGCGTATCATTGCGCAGTGCGTGAAAAACCTGAAGAGCGGCGTAGGCGTCGTTGGCTGCATAGAGCAACTGACGATCGGTCAATTCCAGTGCGCCCCAGTTGGAGGTGGTGATGGATTTTGACTTTGTCAGCTTGCGGTTGAAGAACATGGCGATCGCCGTTTTGGCTCCGACCGCGTTGCGGTAGCCCAGCTTCCTGAACGAACTGTCAAGATCAATGATCGAGCTGGGGCGGATGCCGAAGCGGCTTGCGATTTGAGTGAGATCCCCATCGAGACCGAAGCCGATTTTGGTGAGGTTCTCCGATTTTAGCAGTTCTAAAATGGCGGAGTGACTCTCCTCAATGTGTGATTGAAAGATAAAAGCCTTCTCGGTGGTGGCGAATTGTAGGACGTGCGGCCCTTCGGACTTTTCACCCTTTTGGAAAGTCGGTTTGGATTCGGTGTCGAAGCCGACGACGCTCGCCTCTGTCAGTTCTTCAAGGGCGATCCCGGCTTGACGCTTGTTTGTCACCACGAAGACGCGCTCCAAATCCAAGCCAATGAAGGGTTCGAGTTCGGCGATCTCTGTCTTGTGCGGAGTTTTTCTGGGGTGGCTCATTGATCAATTGGATGGAAAACAGACAGCTTCTGAAGCTTTGATCATCGACCGGATGTCGATAGGGATCAAGCACATGCTTGCGGAGTGTCGGCACTGGTTCAAAACTAGACGGATTTCAGCGTGAAATGGTCCTTGAATACATGGCTCCTTGCAAGCTGTTAGCAAAATTACTCGGAAAGGGCTGAAGTTGATGGGGCCTGCGTTTTCAAAGGGTTGGTTTGAAGTCGACGGGGGCAGTCTTCGCGGATTCACAGGGCTGGATTCAAG
>JBAXLW010000118.1:0-5867 GCA_037134575.1 Verrucomicrobiota bacterium
GGCCGATGACGCGGGTGGAATCGACGCGGGAGTCGAGGATCTGCCGGCGGTTTTCCGCGGTGTAGCGACAGTTCACGCTGCGGCCGCTCAGATTGATGACGGCCTCCGCGCCTTCCAGCGCGAGCGCCCACGGACCGAGCGATTTGCCGTCCCATTCCAGAAACATGCCGTCCCCGCTCCAGCCTTCGCGGCTGCGGGCGATGGCGACCACTTCTTTGCCGTTGCGGGCAAGGTGGCGGGTCAGGTAGCGGCCAAGGAAACCATTGGCACCGAAAATCACGATCACAGGATTCATGGTAAAAAAGTCGTTTGGAAGATCAGAATCAGCCTAGCAGTTTCGCCGCCAGTTGCAGTGCCAGCCCGTGTTTCATCGAAGACACGCGGTCCGCCAGCTTCGAGGTGAACCCGACAAACTCCTCGAGCTGGCGCATTTGCTCGTAAAAGGCGTGGCCCTCGGGCGTGTCGATTTCCCGGCTTTCCTGGGCGCACTTGTGGAGAATAGCCAACGCGGGCTCGATCTCGCGGCGCTTCCGCTCGCGGGCGACGATGATGAATATCTGCCAGACGTCCTTCTCGGCCTCGAAGAACTCGCGGCGCTCGCCCTTTTTCACCACCACCCGGATCAGCCCCCACGCCACCAGCTCTTTGAGGTTGGAATGGGCATTGCCACGGCTGATCTCCAGCTCCTCCATCACCTCGTCGGTGGTCAGCGGTTCCGGTGCGATCATCAGCAGCGCATGGATTTGCGCCATCGTCCGGTTGATTCCCCACTGCGTGCCGAGCGCGCCCCACTGGGCCACAAACTCGTCGCGCGCTTGTTTGAGCCTGTCGGCTGCCGCGTTCATAATTTTCAATAAATACTGAAAATTCAGGAAGCGCAACCCGAATGAGGCCCGATAAGGTATTTTTAATGCGTTCGGAGTCCCGGATTTATCCGGTTTTCGGTGGGGATTGAAGACCGGCTGAAGCCAAGGACTATATGTGAATGACAAGGTATTTCCGATGCGTTCGGAGTTCCGGATTTATCCGGTTTCCGTGCGAGGGGTTGATGACCGGCTGAAGCCGGGACTCCATGCGAATGCCTAGCAATCACCTCTCATTGCCTCGCTGAAATCCGAATTCATCACGCTGGACTCCGCGGCGCTGGCCGATCAAAACTTTCCGCGATGAAACCTCGATTTGCCCAATCCCACGGCGCGCTCAACAAACAAGCGCGCGATAACCGCCATGTCCAAGCGGTGGAAACCCTCGTCCCGTCGCTGGACGAGGACGACTTGATGGCGATCGTCGCGCACCACAAGGTGCCGTTCATTTTGATCCTCGATTGCGTGCAAGACCCTCACAATCTAGGCGCGATCCTCCGCACGGCAGACGGCGCGGGCGTGCACGCGGTGGTCGCGCCGAAGGATAAGGCGGTGGGAATCACCGAAACGGTGCGCCGCATTTCCGTGGGCGCGGCGGATCACGTGCCGTTTGCCCAAGTGACCAATCTCGCGCGGACCATGGAAAAACTCAAGGCCGCCGGCCTGTGGCTGGTCGGAACGTCGGATCATGCGAAGTCAAAGTCGATCTACTCGCTGGACCTGACAGGCCCGCTGGCCTTGGTGATGGGCTCGGAGGACAAAGGCATCCGCCGCCTGACGGAGGAAAACTGCGATTTCCTGGCGTCGATCCCGATGACGGGCAAGGTCGAGTGCTTGAACGTCTCCGTGGCGACGGGAGTGTGCTTATTCGAGGCGGTGCGCCAGCGCCGGGTGGCGAGTGAATGAGCCGGTGCGGGTGTTGTCCGACCTGCATCTGGGCCACAAGATTTCGCGGATCGGGCAGGTCGAGGCGCTGCGGCCCCTGATCGCAGGGGCCGGGACGGTCATTTTCAACGGCGACACCTGGCAGGAGTTGGCGCGGCCGTTTCTGGAGCGCTCGACCGTGATGCTGGCGGAGTTGCAAAACCTCTGCCGCGAGGAGGGCGCGGAAGCGATCTTTCTCTCGGGCAATCACGATCCCGGCTGGGCCGGCCCTGGCTGGGTGGAGCTGGCGGACGGGCGGATCGTCATCACCCACGGCGACGCGCTGTTGTTCGACGGTTCGCCGTGGAAGCGGGAAATCCTCATCCGCGGCGCGCGGGTGATGGAGCTGTGGAACGAACATCCGCGCGCCGACCACGAGGTGGAAGAGCGGCTGCGGGTGGCGCGCAAGGTCGCCCGCGAATTGTGCTCGGTCGAGTACCCGACGGGACGTAACATTCTCCTTCGCGCGTGGGATGCGGTCACGCCGCCCAAGCGAGCGGTCAAAATGATCGAATCGTGGTTCACCCAGCCCCGTGCTGGCGCAAGGTTCTGCGACACGTATTTCCCCCAGGCAGAATTTCTCGTCATCGGCCACTTCCACCGCCAAGGCTGCTGGCAGCGGCAGGGCCGGCGAGTGATCAACACCGGCTCGTTCATGGCGCCGGGGCGCGCCCACTGGGTGGAGTGGAACGGCGGTTGGCTGAGCCGCGGCGTGATCGACGAATCCCCGGAAGTCTGCCGCAAAGGCGAAACGCTCAACGTGTGGCGTTTCTGATGGGTTGGAGCGCCGACTTTAGTCGGCAAGCCTACCTCTAATCTCGCCGACTGAAGTCGGCGCTCCATCGGAAAAAAAGATGGTACACGAGGACGGGATCGAACCGCCGACCAATCCGGTGTAAGCGGACCGCTCTACCGCTGAGCTACTCGTGCAGGGGCAGGGCGGGAAACTGCGGCATGAATTTGAGAAGATCAAGCATGGAGTGATGCGAGCTTGCGAAGAGCCGACCGCGTGGCTTAGTTTTCGGGACGAATGCATTTGCGTCTCTCCGATCAAGAACTGGCGACATTGGTGGAAATGGTCAGCCTCGCGGCCAACGTCGCGTCGTGGAACCAGAAGGAATCCGCCAATGACCAGGTATCTGCGTTTGAGAATCTGGAGAGCAAGATCCTCGAAAAAGCCGGTCACTCAGGCCTCGGCGACTGGATCGAATTTGACGAAGAAACCCAGCGCTTCCGCGTCAAGGCAGAGCGGGAGGAGAACCTCTTCTACCACGAGTGCTACGAAGAATTCCGCAACGAGAGTTTCTGGGACGAGCTAGCCGTGCGGCTGGCCGACCGAGATCTCGCGCGCGCCATCGGCTTCAAAGAGTGGGAAAAGCTCAGCGAAGAAGACCGCCGCGCCCGCACCACCGCCTGGGAAAAGCGCTACTGGGAAGAATTCTCCAAACGCGGCGTCGAACGCGTCGCCGTCATCACCCCGCCGGGTGAGGGGTGAATCAGTGTTTTTCCAAGAGATCCCCCTCGACGTACTGGTGGATCAGCCCAGAAATTAGAGTCTGATAGGGAATCCCTTTTTGGAGTGCCTTCTTCTGGATTCCCAGCAGGTCGTGGCTGCTCAACCGCACGTTGATGCGCTGATCTTTCTTGAAGGTATTCTCTGACGCTCGCTGCAAGTCGGCTAGCAGCTGGCGGGATGGCTTCTCGATTTCCATCTCGCCGTGCTCAAGTGCTTGCATCAGCTCGGTTTCGTCGTTCAATTTAGGTGCTTTAGGCGTTTTCATCGTTTTGCTCCTCTCGGTATCGTTGGGTCATTTTTCTGGAGGGAAAGGCCGTCTTGAGAAAAAAGGTCTGCTCGTCCTGAACAAAGGGCACTGCGTAAATCTGCCCGTCGATAGGAATTAGAAAAATCCTCTGTCTGGGATACCTTTCTGGATTCCAATGTTTCGTCACTGCCCAAAGGCGACCCGCGCCGAGAAGTAAGGCGATCTCCTCAAAAGAGATGCCACGCTCCCTTTTGATTTTTTCGTTCTTCTCTGGATCCCAATCGAAAATCACAAATCATCGTGTGCCTAATCGGCATCCACGTCAAGCCTCCAAATCGGAGTAGATAAAAGCGCTACTGGGAAGAATTCTCCAAACGCGGCGTCGAACGCATCGCCGTCATCACCCCGCCCGGCGGGCTAAAATTGGCGGTATCTCTCTGGTATTTAAAGGATACTTATCCACCTGGCCCCGTCCGTCTCGAAGACAGGCCCGCCCGTCGCCAAGACGCGCCCGCCAAATGCTGTTGATATTTTCGCAAAATGCGTAATTTAACTTCGCATTTGCCCGTGCCCACGAGCCCAAATCATTCCATGAACACCCTATCCACGGACACTCTCGACAGCGCCTTGGAGGCGCTGTCGGCCATGAATCCATCGCACGCTCCATTTAGAACCCGCTGCCTTGAGGCAGCGCTCGATCTCGTGTGGCGGCAATGGTGCAGCCTCGGCGTGGCGGGTCACGCGCCGGCCGCAGATCCATCACGCATCATCGACCCCGAGGCCCTGCTGCTGTTCACCACCACGATCGGCCAGCATGATCCGCGCCTTTTCGATGAATGCCTAGATTGGCTCAGTAAACACGGCTCACTCATTCACCTGCAACGCCTCAAAACGCTCCATGCAGACACGGGGCTGGGCGATGCGACGGTACTAGGCGCCATGGCCGACTGGCTGGCTACCGCCGCCCACCAACCCAAATGGCAAAATCTAGCCAAGTCCAAACGCGCCCTTGAGACGCCACGTCCGCTGTTCGGCGGGCCCACCCTCCATCCCGCCGACCCGATATTTCTCGGTCACGGACTGCTGCGTGCGCCTGTGCAGCTGCGCGGCATGAGTCGCCCGCCCAATCCCACACTCCCGCCCAATCTC
The DNA here is from genome assembly GCA_037134575.1 of Verrucomicrobiota bacterium. GTDB lineage: Bacteria > Verrucomicrobiota > Verrucomicrobiia > Verrucomicrobiales > Akkermansiaceae > Luteolibacter. Next base: position 4,700 of record JBAXLW010000118.1, read on the forward strand.
CTGCTCGCCCTCCGCGCCCTCATCGGCGTGGGTGCCAGAGCGGAGGTCATTCTCTGCCTCGCCAGCGGGCCCGCCGTTCATGCAGCGGAACTCGCCCGCCTCACCGGCTACAAACCCCGCACCATCCAGCTGCTTCTTCAGGAAATGGCGCTATCCGGCCACGTGCTGACCCAAGAATCCCCGGCCCGCTCGGCGGCCAGCAACGGACGCGGCAGCTCGCGTCGCTACCACCTCCAAGCCAGTGACTGGGCGTTTCTCACCAGCGGCCGCCCGCTGCCAAGCTGGATGCCATGGACACCGCTCTGGCGCTTAGTCCAAGAAACGCTCGAAGCATTACCGCACGATGGCCAAGCCCAGCAGCACCCGGTCGTCACCAGTTCACGCCTGCGTGAAGTGCTGACCAGCCAGGGAAACGAACTCGCCGCAGCCGGGCTACTCCCCCTGCTCGATCTCCGTTCCGCCGCCCCAGGAATGGAACTCCTCGCCTCCTTGGCGGATCGCCTACCTGCGGCGCTAGCGAGTTTGTAAACCCGGAGTCTCGGGAAAAACTCACTGCGGCATGAAAAACGCCGTCTGCATCACCCCACCCGGCGAAGGGTGAAATGGAGCGGGGACCTGATTGTCCCCTTCTGTATGAGGCGGAAGAAACGACAGTAAGGTCGTTGCTCCTCAGTTTCCTGAGTTCGAGTAGGTCCGCAGGAACAAATGGATGTCCTTCACGCTGGCGACGTAGCGGTTGAGCGCGTCCTGTTCGTTGCTGAGCAGCGTGTAGGCGGGGATGACGATCTTCCAGCGGGTGTTCCAGACACTGCGGCCGATCAGGCGGGTGTTGGTGAACTCGGTGGGGATGCTGCTGTAGAACAAGGAGGCGTCGCTCACGGGGCGGAACGGCTGGTGTTTGCGCAGGATCCACGGTTGCTCGCTAAGAGTGCCGTTGGCGTCGAAGAAGTTGGTGCTGTTGAACGACGAAGCCCCGAGATTGTAGGGCAGCGGCAGGGCCTGGTCGTGCATGGTCCAGCTGCGCAAGGTGTTGGTGTCGCCCAGCGGCGGGGCCGATTTAGCCAGGAATATGCCACTGGGCCCGAGGGGCGATGCGTCCGTCTCGAAGACGCGGGGGGCGTGTCAAAAATTTTGTGTAAGTTCAGATCCGCTGATTAGGTGTTAGTGG
>JBAXLW010000119.1:0-5831 GCA_037134575.1 Verrucomicrobiota bacterium
CTCAACAAGCGGCCCTCAAAGCCGCTGCAGAAGTCCCCGAATTGATTGAGCAAATGCCCGATGGCCCGGAGAAGGCCAAGGCTTCGCTGGAATACCGCAAAATGATGGCCAAGGTATTCGCGGTATTCTGCGATGTCGAAGAAGCCTTCCTCTCGGGAAACATCGCGGAGGTGGCTAAGATCGTCGAGTCGATCAAGGAGATGAAAAAGACAGGCCACGACAAGTTCATTGAAAAAGACAAATAGTGACCGTCTTCGGCTAGTTTTTCAGAACGATCCGGTGGCGCGCTTTGCCCGAGCGGAGGTGGTCGAGCGCGGCATTCACGTCTTTCATGGCGAAGGTTTCGGTGACGGGGGCGATCTGGTGGCGGGCGCAGAAATCGAGCATCTTCGCGACGGTGGCGGGCGAACCGAGCGGCGAGCCAGAGATGGAATTGCGGCCGCCGATTAAAGAAAACGCGGCGACGGGCACGGGTTCTAACACGGCACCGACAAAGTGCAGGCGGCCATCGGGCGCGAGTGCGGCGATGTACAAATCCCAGTCGAGCCCGACGTTGGCGGTGACGAGAATGAAATCCAAGGTGCCGGCGATTTTGGCGAGATCTTCCTTGTCGCGGGTGCCGACGACGTGGTGGGCACCGAGCTGGCGGGCTTCGTCAGCCTTCGATTCGCTGGTGGTGAAGGCAGTAACCTCGCAGCCCCACTTGCTCAAAAACTGGAGCGCCATGTGTCCCAACCCGCCGATGCCAATCACGCCGACGCGGTCGGTGGGTTGGATGCCATAGTCGATGATCGGCGAAAAAACCGTGATGCCACCGCAGAACAGTGGACCGGCGCTGGCGGGGTCGAGTTCCTTGGGCAGCTTGATGGCCCATTCCCAATCGGCGCGCACGCGGTCGGCGAATCCGCCGTGGCGGCCGACGATGGTCTGTTCGGCATGGGAGCAGAGTTGCTGTCTGCCCGAAAGGCAGGGTTGGCAGGCGAGGCAGCTGCCCGCAAACCAGCCGATCCCGACGCGGTCGCCGACAGCGAGTCCTTTTGCCTGCGAGCCGACTTTTTCGATGGTGCCGATCACTTCGTGGCCAGCGACGAGCGGGTAGGTCGAGTTCCCCCAGTTGTTGTCGAGCATCGAGAGGTCGGAATGGCAAATGCCGCAGGATTCTACTTTTACCTGGACCTGCTCTGGGTGAATTTCACCTGCGTCGAATTCGATTTCGGTGAGAGTCTGGCCGGGTTTTGCGGCGGCCCAGCCGCGGAAGGTGTTAGACATCCAGAGATCATATCGTGCTTTTGAGATCGCTCAACATCAAATGCGAATGGAGAGCGGGTTGATCCGGAAATAATTTTTTGAAGCGTGGGTTGTCACTTTCTTGGAAATTTGATAAGTCTCTGCCTATGGGTCGTCGCGAACCGCAACTCGAATTCCGCTGGGCCTCATGGTTCCGTGGCTTCAAGGCTCCGGCGGTACCGCTGAGCCTGTCGGGCAATGGAGATGGCGGCCTGACGGCTTGGTGCGCGGAGGCGGCGCAGGGTCTGGCCCTGCATGAATTAGCGCGAAAAGTCCGTGTGTCATGGAATCCGCGGATGCGGACGACGGCGGGCCGCGCGTGGTGGCCTGCACGCGGGATCGAATTGAATCCGAAACTCAAGGACTGCGATCCGGACGAGATCTGGCGAACGCTGAAACATGAGCTGGCCCACCTCGTTGCCTACGAGCGCAGCGGTCGCCGTCGGATCGTGCCCCACGGCGCTGAATGGCAGCTTGCGTGCTGCGATCTGGGTATCCCCGGTGAAAAAATCTACCACAATTTGCCCTTCGAACGGCGGCGCCTAGATCGCAAGCACGCCTACGCCTGCGGCCATTGTTTCGAGACGATCCAACGGGTCAGGCCCATGAAGCGGGCGGTCGCGTGTTACGAATGCTGCCGGAAATTCAACAACGGCGCGTATCACGAGCGCTTCCGTCTCGTGAAAAAGAAGGTGTAGGCGGGCTCAATCACGGTCGGCGACAAACAGCGTGTGGCTGAAGCGCTTGGCCTTCGGGTAGGCTTTGGCGCTGATGCATTCGACGTGTTTGAAAAAGCCCCCAAGCGAGCGGGCGAAGGATTTGTCGGGGTGGGCGGACCAAAAGATGACGCGGCCTTCCGGGCGCAGGGCGTTTTTGATGCGGGTGATGCCGGGCGTGGCGTAGAGCCGCTCGTTGACGTTTTGGACGAAGGGATCAGGGCCGTTGTCGACGTCCAAGAGAATGGCATCGTAGCGGTCTTCGCCGCAGCGGTCGATCAGGTCGTACACATCGCCGACGTGGACTTTCGTCCGCGGGTCGTCCAGCAGCCTGCCATTTACTTCGTAGAGAAACTCCCGATTCCAAGTGACGACTTCGGGCAAAAGTTCCGCGACGTCGACGATGGCATCCGGCCCCGTCATGGCGAGCACACGCTTGAGGGTGAAGCCGAAACCCAGCCCGCCGATGAGGATGCGCGGCCGCGGCGACAGGTGGGCGCAGGAAAGTTCCGCCATTTGCTCTTCCGAGGAAGAGGCGGTGGTGCTCATCAGTTGCAGGCCCGCGACTTTGAGGAAGTGGTGGCCGTCGTGCTCGTGGAGAGTGAGCGACGCGCCGTCGGGCGTTTTGCAAGTCGCGAGAGTGCGAGTGATTTTCATAAAGTCGGGAAAGTGACGTTGCGGCAGAGTCTTGATCGCAATGGGCGCGGGCGCAATTCATTCGCGCGCAAGCATCAGCAAGTCGTTCATGGAGAGATGAATCGGGAATTTGATGATGGGGCTTGCGCGCTTGCTCATCGCCAGCCAAGATTTCGGGTATCTTATGAGCGAACGACGCGTCGTCATCACCGGCATTGGCTGTATCACCCCACTTGGCAACGACTTGACCACCACCTGGGATGGTCTCAAGAGCGGTCGCAGTGGCATTGGAACCATTACCAACATTGATCCTGAGCCCTTCGATTGCAAAATCGCGGGTGAGGTGAAGAACTTCAATGCCGATGGCTACTTCGGTGTGCCCAAGGATGCCCGGCGTGCAGATCGCTACGTGCAATTCGCCGTCGCCGCCTCGAAAATGGCGATGGAAGACTGCGGCATCGACGTCTCCACGATCGATCCGCGGCGTTTCGGCGTGATGGTCGGCAGCGGCATCGGCGGCTTGGCCACCTTGGAGCGCGAACACACGACCTACCTGACCAAGGGGCCGAAGCGCGTTTCGCCGTTCACGATCCCGATGATGATTTCCAACATCGCCAGCGGGATCATATCGATGGAGTACGGCTTGAAAGGCCCGAACATGGTCATCGTTACGGCCTGCGCAACTTCCAACCACAACATTGGTGAGGCTTGGCGCATCATCAAATTCGGCGATGCCGACGCCTTTGTCTGCGGTGGTGCCGAGGCCGCGATTCTGCCGATGGGTCTTTCCGGCTTTGCCAACATGAAGGCGCTGAGCACACGCAATGACGAGCCCGAGCGCGCGTCGCGACCCTTCGACAAGAACCGCGACGGCTTCGTCATGGGCGAAGGCGCGGGCGTCGTCGTCATCGAAGAGCTCGAACACGCCCGCAAGCGCGGCGCGAAAATTTATGCCGAGCTGATCGGTTACGGCGTCAGCGCCGATGCCTATCACCTCAGCGCGCCTTCTCCCGACGGCAGCGGCCCAGCCTATGCCATCCAAATGGCGCTGCGCCACGGCAAAAAGAATCCCGAAGACGTCGGCTACCTTAACGCCCACGCCACCTCGACCGGCCTCGGCGATGTCGCGGAAACCAAGGCGATCAAACTCGCTTTTGGCGATTACGCCACCCACGGCCTCGCCGTCAGTTCCACCAAGTCGATGACGGGCCATATGCTCGGCGCTGCCGGCGGCGTGGAGCTCATCGCTAGTATCATGGCGATCAAGGACGGCGTGATTCCACCGACAATCAACGTCGACGACCAAGACCCCGAGTGCGATCTGGACGTCGTCCCGAACGTCGCCCGCGAAGTGGCGGTCAATGTCGCGCTGAGCAACAGCTTCGGCTTCGGTGGTCACAACGCATCGTTGTTGGTCAGCAAGTTCGTCTGAGTTTTCCCTATGGAAAATCCCGTGCATCGGCAGACTGACGAGGTCGCTTTTGGCGATACCGATGCCAGCGGCTGGATGCACTTCCCGAACGTCTTCCGCTACGTCGAAGCGGCGGAACACGCGTTTCTGCGCGATCGCGGCGTGCTCGTCTTCGATCGCGCGGCGGGTGGTTGGCCGCGCGTCAAAGTTTCCTGCGATTACCAAAAGCCGCTGCAGTGTGGTGATCGCATCGAAGTCAGCCTCGCCATATCGCGTATCGGCACCTCATCCGTGACTTGGGATTTCGAAGTCGCCAATGCTGCGGGAGAAATCGCCGCTTTCGGCAGCATGACCAACGTCCGCGTCGATCACCAAGGCCACACCCAAGCCATCAGCGCCGCCGAGCGCACGGCTTTGGAGCGCCGACTTTAGTCGGCAAGTCAACTCATGGAACCCCTTCCCGAAATCTCCGGCCGCATCATCTTGGTGCCCACGCCCATCGGCAATCTCGCCGACATCACGCTGCGCGCCTTGGAAATCCTTCGCAGCGCCGATCGCATCGCTTGCGAAGACACCCGCCACTCCGGGCAACTGCTCGCGCACCACGGGATTTCCGGCAAACCGCTCGTTTCCCTGCACGAACACAACGAAGCCCGCCGCGCCCCCGACCTGATCGCCGCCGCCAAAGCAGGGGAAATCATCGCCGTCATCAGCGACGCGGGCATGCCTGGCATTTCCGATCCTGGCTATCGCCTCGTCCAAGCCTGCATCGAATCGGGCACACCGCTCGAAGTCCTACCAGGCCCTTCCGCTGTTATCACCGCGCTCATCGGCTCAGGTTTTCCCTGCCACGCCTTCCGTTTCGGCGGATTCCTCTCAGTGAAATCAGGCAAACGCCGCAGCGCACTCACTGCCGCGCTCGAATCGGGCGAAACAGGCATCTTTTTCGAATCGCCCCACCGCATTGTCTCAACGCTCGAGATCCTCGCCGAAGTCGATCCCGCTGCGCGCACCTGCGTCGCCAGAGAGTTGACCAAGAAATTCGAAACTTATCACCGCGGCAGCGCTGCCGAAGTGCTCGCCCACTTCCAGGCGCACCCTCCCAAAGGAGAAATCGTGCTACTCGTTCATCGGGACTAAGCCGCAGACCCATAAGCGCAGTCTTCCCGCGCAAAAGTAAAAGGGACAAACGCGATTATCCCTTTTTCCCGAGCAAAGTTAAAGGGGACAATTGCGTTTGTCCCTTTTTGCGACACGAAGTTCCACTGTGCCGACGCGAAGTAAAAAGGGATTATTGCGATTGTCCCCTTTTCCCGAGTAAAGTTAAAAGGGACAATTGCGTTTATCCCTTTTAACTTCGCAAAATTCCAGTGCGCCGACACGTTGTTAAAAGGGATTATTGCAATTGTCCCTTTCTCCCGCGCAATTGTAAAAGGGACAAACGCGTTTATCCCTTTTTAATTTGCGCCATTCCCATCCACCTTTCTTGTTGAAAGACCTGAATCACCGACGATCCATGATCATGAAGGCCTCTACCAACGACAAACTGGACCTGCGGCTTTCCAAACGCCCACCGCGTTGCGTCCTCCAGCCCAAGGTTGCTTGAATAGGGCTACCTTGGGACCGTCGACAACGGCGTTTCGTAGGAGGAACCTTGTCGCCTCAGATGTGGTTTGGGCGCACGCAAAAGCGTTCCGCGTCGTGGAACGTTACTTCTTGCAGATCGCATTTTTTGCGGTTACATCTTCGTGTGTGATTCAAACGTTTTTCTGCAAAGAAAC
>JBAXLW010000120.1:0-5810 GCA_037134575.1 Verrucomicrobiota bacterium
TCGTTGCAAGACCGGAAACGCTCGTTGCAAGACCGGAAACGCTCGTCGCAAGACTAAAAACGCTCGTCGCAAGACCGGAAACGCTCGTCGCAAGACCGGAAACGAGCGTCGCAAAGGGGGTGCTCGCATTACTTCAGGGGGCTAGAGTGACGGCGACTAATGGATTTCTTTTGTCACTCGCACTTGCCCCCAAGCCCGTCACGGTTTACCTAACGGCATCAAACGACGCTCCTTCAGTCTCCTCCTCGCCCGTCGGTATCTCAACCCCCGCCGATCCATGCTGTCCTCGTTCAGCCTGATCTCGCTGGTCGGGGTGATGCTGGGCGTCCTCGTTCTGGTGGTGGTGATGGCCGTTTACTCGGGTCTCGAACGCAACGTGAAGGAACGCCTACTCGGTTTCACCCCACACGTCCTGCTGAGCCAGCACACGGGTCAATTTCCCGATGGCCGGATGACGGATTGGGCGCAGGCTGCCACCAAGGCGAAAGCCCTGCCCCATGTCGAAGCCGCCACCGCTTACGTGGCAGACAATGTGATCGTGGATGTCGAATCCTGGCAGCGCCCGGTGCTGTTCCGCGGCGTGGATAGTTCAGACCCCGCGCAGGTCGCAGGCATTGCCAAAATGCTGGATCTGGACAAGCACCCGACTTCCACGGCGGATCTCGGAATCGACGACCGTGTGGTGATTTCATCCATCCTCGCCGATCAACTGCAGATCGGCGTCGGCCACAAAATCCGCCTCTATTCGACCCGCAACTTCGAGGCGGTCATGCGCGCCTACAAGGCCACGGAAAACCCACCCCTGCGCACTGCCTATGCCGATGCTTGGAACAAATCCACCGAGGTTCTGCGCAGCCAATGGAAGACCGATAACGGCAAGCCAACACTGTCCTTCGCCGCTTATCGCGAATCCTACTCCGCCCTCGACCGCATCCTCGCCGAGACCATCCGTGAACCCGAGCGCGAGCTACTTTCCAACCTGCTCCTAACTATGGACACGTCGGAAAAAGATGATGCCACCGAAACCTTCTGCTTCAGCGAGGACTCCAAGGCAAAGATCCAACAAGCCATCGCCGATCTCAACGCCACTGATGCCGAAAAGATGGATGGCGAAACGCTGAAAAGCCTCAAAAACGTCGTCCTGCCCAAGGAGGCTGAAGTGACGGGTGTCTATCAAGCATCGCAAATGGCCGTGACTCCCGACTTGTTTGTGCCGCTCCCTCTGGCCCAAAGCCTCGCCGGTCTGGGGCAAGCCGTCCAAGGCATCGCCCTCCGCCTGGACGACCCCTACCAAGCGGAAAGCTTCGCCGCTGCAGCTCGCGTCACGCTGGGCGAGGAATTCTCTCTCGTCACTTGGGGTCAGCAATACCAAGCATTCTTCTCGCTGATCGAACAACAACGTGGCATGATGTATTTCATGTTGTCCTTCATCGTCCTAGTCTCCGCTTTTTCGATGATGGCTGTGATGTTCACCGTCACGATCCAGAAGCGACGCGAAATCGGGGTGATGAAGGCACTGGGTGCCGCGCCGAACCAAATCGTTCGCGTCTTCCTCTATCAGGGGATGATCCTCGGCACGGTGGGTGCTGTCCTCGGCGTAGGGCTCGGCCGGCTCGTCATCCACTTTCGCGGCACCATCCAAGGCCTGTTCCGCAGTCTTGGCTTTGACCCCTTCACCGCCTCGTTCACTGGCTTCACCATTCTTCCGGCGCACAACAATCCGCTGGAACAAGCCGTCTTCGCACTCATGGCCTTTATCCTTTGTTCGCTTGCTGCCCTCGTCCCGGCATTTTTTGCCGCCCGCAGTGACGCTGCCAAATCCCTACGCAATCTCTAAACCATGGACATCTGGATCATCCGCGATGGCGAAAAAGTCGGCCCCATCCACGACTTCGAAGTCCGCCGCAAAATCACTGACGGCGAGCTGCTCGCCACCACCCCTGCTTGGCACGAAGGGCTTCCTGCATGGAAGACGCTCATCGAAATCGACCTTTTCACCCGCGAATTCGAACTCCCGACCACGCCGCTCAAGCCAGAGACCTCTTCGGAATCTGAGCTGCCGGCACCTCCGCAACTACCTACCCGGACGTACTACGGCAGGCGCTTCTGGGCCCGCTGGTTCGACCTTTCGCTCTACTCGGGCGTTTGGTGGATCGCCATGTGGGCTGCAGGCCAGAACATCGAAGCCGCCTTGCTCAATCCCTGGGTCATGGTTTTCCAATATGTGCCTTGGTTCATTCTCGAATCTTTACTCCTGCACCGCTTCGGCACGACTCTGGGAAAATGGCTACTGGGACTCGAAGTCATCAATACGGACGGTTCGCGCCTCAGTATCTCTGCCTCTGGCCATCGCTCTTTGCGCGTCCTCTCGACCGGCATCGGCTTCGGTTGGAGTCTGCTCTCCCCATTCTGCCAAGCCTTGAGCTGGTTCATGGCGAAGCGTCTCGGCACCACGACCTGGGATCGCGCTGGCGGCCACCAAGTCACGGCCTCGCCACTCCACCCCTTGCGCGTCATCAGCCTCATCGTCCTATTTTTCGGCGCGATCCAGCTGCAAGTCATCGTCATCTCGCCCTCCCTTTTTCAAATTGCCGGCAAATCTTATCCATTCCTTAAAAGCGAATACGAAAAGAATCCCCCCTGGCATCTACCCAAGCGCTATTGAGTCGGCAGTGGTCTGAAGAAAATCTGGTTTTTGCATAAATCAGCTTGCCAAGCCACTGTCTAGTCGATCAGTCTGCCGCCCCCCGCGCAAGCGGAGTTGAAGGCGAGGATAGCTCAGTTGGTAGAGCAGTTGGCTTTTAATCAATTGGTCCTGGGTTCGAGTCCCAGTCCTCGTACTTCCTTCAATATCGCTGAGGCCCTGAATGGTTTCAGAAAAGTTAGAGCCGCCGCGTTGGTGCAGCCGACTTAATTTCGGATATAAAAAGTTGCCGTGATGGTTTTCCGAACGAGAATCCGCCATGGCCAATAACGCAGTCCAGGAATTCCTCTCGAAACGCTTTCGCAGCTTACTTTCGGGTGACCCCAATGGCATTCCGCCTTGGCTGGAAGTCGTGGCTGCTGGCGAAGAAGCAGGACTCTACCTGCCCACCGACGCGCCATGGGTGGTGCATGCTGACTTCGGGACCTTGGTCGGCGGCATCCGGGCCTTGTTGATGCAGGCCTTGCACCCTGGCAGCCTCACCGGCGTTGCCAGCCACTCGCGCTACCAACAAGATGCGCTCGGCCGACTGTCGGGGACCATCCGCTGGCTGACGGTGACTACATTTGGCTCTCATTCGGCGATCGCCGGGGAGGCGGGCCGAGTCAACCGCATGCATGACCGCGTCAAAGGCGAGTACACCACCGGCCAAGGCGAGACCAAAGCCTATCGCGCGGCCGATCCTGACTTGCTGCTATGGGTCCACATCGCCTTCACGGATTCGTTTTTGACCTGCCACGAAATGTACGCGTGGCGACCGATTCCCGCAGGCAATGCGGCGACCGGTGCGGACAACTATGTCGCCCAATGGTCAAAGTCCGTCGCGCCGCTCGGGCTGACCGAATGCCCGATGAGCCACGCGGAGCTCAATACCGAGATCGAACGTTTTGTCGACGAGGGCTTGCTACAAGCGAACGAAACCACACGCCGCGTCGTCGAATTCATTCGCAATCCCCCCCTGCCTCCTATGGCGCGACTCGCCTATCGCCTCTTGTTCAGCGCGGCAGTGTTGTCGCTGCCGCCACACTCCCGCGAATTGCTGGGACTTAAAGCCGGGCCGCGCTGGATTATCCAGCCGGCGACCCGCGCCGTATTGCGCTTCATGCGCTTCGCCATCGGTCCCGATAGCCCCATCGAAGACGCCGCGATCGCCCGGCTGCGGCGCATTGGTGCGATCCCTGCCTGCTAGAGGCGGGCAGCCGGCTTCGTTTGAGAATCAGCGCGGGTTTATCCTTGCGCGAAGACCCATCGCGGCAAGAATTCCCAGCCCGCATTGCGGATTAATCCCATGAGCGATTCCATCGATACACCCGCAAATGTCAACATCGCCCAGATCGGCAAATTGCTGCGCGAGCATCAGTCCTTTGTCCTGATCAGCCACGTTCGGCCAGATGGCGATGCGATCGGCTCTCAGCTTGCGCTCGGCTACGCGTTGCTCGCTGCTGGCAAGAATGTCCGCATGATCAACGAGGACGGCTTGCCCGATAATTTAACCTTCATGGCGGGATCGGAAAGAATCGAACTGCCACCGGCGGAACCACTGGATGTGGAAGTCGCGATCGCCCTCGACACAGCGACGAAGCCACGGCTCGGAGACCGGGCTCTGCATGCCGCCTCGAAGGCAAAGATCTGGCTCAACATCGACCACCACATTTCCAATCCGCGCTACGGTGATTTCAATCTGATCGACTCCACCAGCCCCGCCACTGGGCAAATTTTGTATGAGCTCATCACCGAGCTCGATCTCCCGATGCCTGCGGAGTCGCGCGATGCGATCTACGTAGCCGTTTCCACCGACACCGGATCGTTCCAGTACCCATCGACAACGGCTAAGACCTACGACATGGGGGCCGATTTGATCCGCCGCGGACTGGACGTGGGTACCATCAACTCCCAAATTTACGACAACTTCCCTTTCCGCCGCGTCGAGTTGATGCGTGCATTGCTGAACACGCTGGAGCTCTCGCCCGATGGCCTAGTCGCTCATTGGACGCTGCAGGACCAGACCCGTATCGATCTCGGCCTGATGCCCGAAGATAGCGAGGGACTCATCGACATCATCCGGGCCATCCGCGGCGTGCGACTGGCCGTATTTTTCGAAGAACTGCACGATGGCAAAGTTCGCATCTCGATGCGCTCGAAGGACCGCAGTCTGAATGTTTGCGAAATCGCCACCGAGTTTGGTGGGGGTGGGCACGCGCTGGCAGCAGGCATCCGCATGAGCGGGCCGATGGAAGAGGCGAAGCCGCTTGTACTCCGCGCGATCCGCCGCCACATCGACCAAGCTGGACTTTGATTGAACCGATTTTTTATGAGTAACCATTCCCTGGATGCAGACGGCCCGAGCGGCGTCTTACTGATCGATAAGGCCGAAGACATGACATCTCATGATGTCGTGGCCATCGCGCGCCGCGCGTTGAACACCAAAAAGATCGGCCACTGTGGCACGCTTGATCCGATGGCGACCGGCCTGTTGATGCTCGTCATTGGCCGCGCCACCAAGATTCAGGATTTGCTGATGAGCGAGGACAAGCAATACGTCGGCACGCTCACCCTCGGTGCAACCACCAGCACTCAAGATCGCCAAGGGGAAATCCTGGAAACCAAACCGGTCGAAGATTTTTCTAACGAACAGATCCAAGCCGCCTTTGGCCGTTACATGGGAGACTTTGAACAGATCCCACCTATGGTTTCGGCCATTAAAAAAGACGGCGTCCCACTCTACAAGCTGGCACGCAAGGGCATCGAAATTGTCCGCGAGCCGCGCAAGGTTCATATCACCAACTACAGCATCTCCCGCATCGAATTACCGGAAGTCGACTTTACCGTGGATTGCTCGAAAGGTTTCTATGTCCGCACCTACGCCCATGACATCGGTGCGGATCTCGGTTGTGGCGCCCATCTGAGTGCCCTGCGCCGCACACGGTCTGGCAAATTCACACTCGACCGCGCGATTCCCGTCGCCGATCTAAAAATTACACCGCGCGAGGACCTCTACAAGGCGCTGATCTCTCTCGCGGAAATCTCGCTGATGCGCGGGGCGTGAGCGAGCTGAGCTGGACCCGAAAATCCGGCCACTCATTGGCTAAACTAAGCTATGGTGGAT
>JBAXLW010000121.1:0-5786 GCA_037134575.1 Verrucomicrobiota bacterium
CGGATGGAGTCCCGACTTCAGTCGGCTTGGCTTTGTGAGGGTTCAGAAGGATGGAGCATACAAGACGCCAAAATCGCCAAGAAATCTTTCAATCGTGGCGTCTTCGATGGATCCAAAGACGCAGACTAAAGTCTGAACTCCTTACCCAGCCCATCACTGCTCTGCGATCCTCGCCGACTAACAAGTTTACACATCTTAACAAATTTGGAAGGCTGAGGGCATGAAGCGTTTGCTGTTTTTACTGATAGGCCTCCTGCCATTCTTTGGCGGGTTTGTTTCGTGTTCGAACCAAGTCAAAGCAAGAAAGCCAGTTTCGTATCATTTCCAAAGTGGCCGCACGGTTCTCTTGAGAGACGGCAAAGCCTATGCGCCGAAAAATGCTCCCCTTGCGGTGAAGCGGGCGGTGGCCGCGGGGAATCGCTTGCAAAACATGCCGTATGTGTGGGGGGGTGGCCATGGTGACCGGAATGACAGGGGCTACGATTGTTCGGGCAGCGTTTCCTACGTGCTGCGGGAGGCGGGATTGTTGAAAGGCTCGATTCCTTCCAAAGATTATTTCCGTTTCGGCAAGAAGGGTGAGGGCAAGTGGATCACGCTCTACATTCGGAAAGGCCATGTTTTTATGACGGTTGCTGGGCTGCGTCTGGACACGGGTGGCCCCGGTGAAGGGGTGGGGCCGCGTTGGAAACCGGAAACACGCCGCAGCATCGGCCACGTGATGCGCCATCCGGATGGGTGCTAGGGATTTGGATTTTTAGCCGCAAAAAGGCGAAAAAATACGCAAGAAAGAATGAGGGGAGGATTTGGATGAATTTTATTAAACCTCCTTCTTGCGCCCTTTTTTGCGCCTTTTTGCGGCTGAAGATTTTTCCCTTCTAGCAGAGAGCGGCGGCGAGTTCGACCAGCGACGGGAAAACCCGATCCGCCACGGAAAAATCCAGCCCTGCGGTGACTTGGTTCGGTACGACCCAGACATTCATGCCCGCGGCTTTTGCGGACTTCACCCCGTTGAGGGAGTCTTCGATCACCAGACAAGCGGCGGGTTCCAGCCCCAGACGTTTGGCCGCTTCGAGGTAGAGATCGGGGGCGGGTTTGATTTGCGGCGCATCACCGCGGCAGACGACCGTCTCAAAATGGTGGGCAAAGGTCAGTTTCTCCAGCCAGCCATCGACCCAGTGATGCGACGAACTGGAAACCACCGCGCGGCGATGACCCGTTAAAGTGAGTTGCTCCAGCAGTTCGAGCACGCCTGACATGGTGCCTTCGCCCGTCAAATCGCGCAGGATTTCCTCTTGCCGCTGTGCATCGATCTGATGCCAGTCGAAGGCAAGCCCCGAGATTTCCTCCAAGTGGGTCTTTGGCGACCAAGTGGCAAAGTCCGAACCGATACAGCGCGTGTAGACCTCCAGCGGCAAGTCATGACCATGGGCTTGGAACGTCCGCAGCCACGCCTGATAGATTGCCCACTCGGTGTCCACCAGCACCCCGTCGAAATCGAATAACACTGCGGCGAAGCTCATGCACGAGGTGATGCCCCGCTGCCAAGGATTCGGCAAGTCCGATTTGGATGGCGCGTCGCGTCCGCTCCCGTCAATTTGTCGGCACCCACGCTGCCAGCCTGATCGGTGACAGCGCTCCATTCGCCATTCAACTCATCCATTCAATCATGTCGCTCGCGATTCCTTCGGCTTCCTTCATCACGTTGGTGCTCGCCCAACCGTGGAACTCGGCGCCTGATTCCGGATTTATGCCCACATGGGTGGAGCTCACTTGGCGGCCCGAGGCGCTGCTCATCCAGGCCATATTGGCGGACGCGGAAATTATCGCCACGGCAACCGCCGATCACCAAAAATTCTGGATGCTTGGCGACGTCTTTGAAATATTTCTCCAAGTCGAAGGTCGCGAAGATTACCTCGAACTGCACGTGGACCCTAACAACCATCGCTTGCACCTTCATAAGCCCAACGTCGAGGGCAAGCCAGCGCCCGCGGCCGAGCCGCTCAGCTTTGAAGAAATGCTCATCTCGCCCGTGGGTTTTTCCAGCGAGGTCGGGCGAACTCACGACGGCTGGACGGTGAATGCACGCATCCCCGCCTCCATTCTCGGCTTGGATGCGTACGTGGCCGACCTGAAATTGCGCGTCAGCTTCTGCCGGTACGATGCGGCCACTCATCGCCCGCCGATTCTTTCTACCACCGCAGCGCATCCGATCATTTCATTCCACCGACCCCAGGACTGGGCCATCTGCACGTTGAAGGGCGAGTGAGCCGATGTGGAATGATCCCGCCCAGAAAATTTAAGCAATATTGATAAAATACGCTTGCAGGCTCCTCAAATTGAGTTATCCAAAAAGCCGATGAAAAGAATCTTCACTCTCACCGTAGTGGCTGTCACCGCCGTACTTTTCAGCTCCTGCAATACGATGATCGGATTCGGTCGCGACATGCGCATCGGCGGCGAGGGCCTTGAAAAGGCTGCCAACAAGTCGGTGGGCGATTCCTCCAGCAGCGATGCCTCGGGCGCTCCGGTTTACTGAGCCGTTGAAGTGAAAAACCGCCGCCCGCCAGCGGGAAAACGGCTGCGTCTCATGGGAAATCGCATGGGATGGATAGGAAGTTGCGTTCGCCGACTTGGAAATCGCTTTTTCTTAACCGGGAAATACGTTCGCCCAATCGGAAAAGACGATTTCCCAATGGGAAACGGCACTTGTCCAATGAGAAAAGACGATTTCCCAATGGAAAACAGCGCGTGATCCATTCGCCCGCCCGCCTCAATAGCCGCGCCAAAAGGTGAAAGCGCAGACGGCCGTTGCGATTCCATAGCCCAGACCGGCCACACAGGCCAGAGTCCAGCGCCGTTGATCCGCCGTGATCCAGGTGATGGCATCGCGGAAGAGATACGGCATACCCACCCAGAACAGCGAAGCAGTCAACATCGTGTAGGCAAAAATCGGCACCAACAGCCGCGAGGTTGGATCCTTCAAAAAAGCAGCCCCCAGCAGCGGCGCAGCAGCCATCAGTCCGAGCAAGCCCAGCGCGCGGACCGCGAGGAAATCCCGGACGCTGATGCAAACGAGCACCAACGAGATAGGTACCAGCACTTGCAAGAGCCCTTTGGCGTTATTGAATTCACCCAGATCCATGGCCAAGGCGCTGAGCTTGCCAAGACCGGGCGGCGCAATGAGCAACCAAAACCAGCCGAGACCCACACCCAGCAAGATTTGGCCAAGCGTTTGGTTGCGCGGAAATTTTTTCAGAAAGTCCTGCATCGCCGCCGGCTTGGCCAACATCAGCGCGTGGACGCCGATCAGCCAGACGGCCAACAGCAAGCCTGCGGTGAAAAGCGGCAGGCGTTGGTAGGGGTGCAGTGGATCCATGAGGCACCTGAACTAAGGCCAAGTCGTTGAAATTTCAAGCGCCAACTTTGGTCGGGTGCGGCGGCTGGATGGTTAATTTAACTTTTAAAAACAATTTGCTTTTTACTAGCCACCTTGTTCAAATAACATTTTGTTTGTCAGTGCAATAGTTTGCCGCAAATATTCGTTTTATGGATCTCAATCGATAGGAATCACGATCCGCTCTTCAGCCCAATCCCTCACTGCAACGCTTCATCCATGAAAGCCAAACTCAAACGCATTTTCGCTCTTTTACCAGTATTTGCGGCAGCTGTGGTTTTTTTTGTACCTGAGGGGGTCCACGCTGGGGTTTCAACAGGCCAGCAGTCTATCTGGATAAACTTTGCGGGTAAGCCTGCGGGAAACGGCAATGTGGACGGCACGGGCAGCGCCGCGCGGTTCGGGTCGCCTTATGGCGTTGCCGTTGATAGTAGCAACAATGCCTACGTTGCAGACACGGACAATCATGCGATCCGCAAAGTCAGTCCAGCTGGAGTGGTGACGACGCTCGCGGGTAGCCCAGGCAGCTCCGGAGTTATGGATGGAACCGGCAGCACGGCCCGGTTTTCATCGCCCCAAGGTGTGGCGGTCGATGGTGGTGGCAACGTCTATGTGGCAGATACGGGCAATCATGCGATCCGCAAAATCAGTCCAACTGGAGTGGTGACGACGCTCGCGGGTATCCCAGGCAGCTTTGGAGCTACAGATGGAACCGGCAGCACGGCGCGGTTTTCATCGCCCCAAGGTGTGTCGGTCGATGGTGGTGGCAACGTCTATGTGGCAGACACGGGCAATTACACGATCCGCAAAATCAGTCCAGCCGGAGTGGTGACAACGCTTGCGGGTAGCCCGGGTAGCCCCGGAAATACCAATGGTACGGGCCGCGCGGCGCTTTTCAAGAGGCCCGTTGGGATTGCGGTGGATGGAAGCTTCAACGTCTATGTGGCGGACTCTCGCGATTACACACTTCGCAAGATCACGTCGGCTGGGGTGGTGACGACGCTTGCGGGTAGCGCGGGTAGTTCCGGCAGCACGGACAGCAAGGATGGTGCCCCGAAGTTTTATTCTCCGGGGGGAGTTGCGGTGGATAGCAGCGGCAACGTCTATGTAGCGGATACAAATAACCACACCATCCGCAGAGTCACATCGGCGGGAGTGGTGACGACGCTCGCGGGAAGTCCAGGCGGCTCCGGAATGATGGATCAAACGGGCAGCGCTGCGCGGTTTTCATCACCTCAAGGTGTGGCTGTGGATGGAGGTGGTGCTGTCTATGTGGCGGACACCAAAAACAATGCGCTGCGCAAGATCAATTCAGATGGGGCAGTAACGACGCTCGCGGGCAGTGCGGCTAACATCGGCAGCACCGATGGAGTCGGCGATGTCGCACGGTTTTATTCCCCCCTTGGGGTTGCGCGGGATGGCGGCGGCAACGTCTACGTGGCGGATTCAGATAACCATACGATTCGCAAGATTACGTCGGCTGGGGTGGTGACGACGCTTGCGGGTAGCGCGGGTAGTTTTGGTAGCGCTGACAGCAAGGATGCTGCCCCGAAGTTTAATTATCCGGGGGGAGTTGCGGTGGATAGCAGCGCTAACGTCTATGTGGCGGATACGGATAACCACGCGATTCGTAAGATTACGCCAGCAGGCGTGACGAGCACATTCGCGGGCCTTGCCGGTGACTACGGCAGCACGGATGGAGGTAGCGATGTGGCGCAGTTCAACTTTCCCAGCGGAATTGCGGTGGATGGAGCTGGCGCAGTCTATGTGGCGGACACTTACAACCATAGTATTCGCAAGATAACGCCGGATGGGGTAGTCACAACCGTCGCGGGCGCTACCGGTGACAATGCCGGTGATGAAGGCGCCACTGATGGTAATGGCGCGGCCGCTCGGTTTTACTACCCTCAAGGAGTTGCGGTGGATAGCAGTGGCAACATCTATGTGGCGGATTCAGGCAATCACACGATTCGCAAGATAACGTCGGCTGGGGTGGTGACGACGTTTGCGGGCAGCGCGGGTAGTTCTGGCAGCGCGGATGGCGTGGTTAGCGCGGCTCGGTTTAACTCGCCCCGGGGGGTTACGGTGGATGCCAGTGGCAACGTCTATGTGGCGGACACTCTCAATCACACGATTCGCAAGATCACCTCGGAAGGAATGGTATCCACGATTGGCGGTACCGCAGGCCTCATCGGTGGTGCCGATGGTGCTGGCGTCGCCGCCCAGTTTTCGCAACCGTCCAGTCTTGCCGTCGCAAGTGACGGCACCTTGTTCGTTGCGGACACCGAGAACCATCGGATCACCCGCTTAACGCGGGTGGATCTTTTCCAGCCCATCCTTGAGCTGGCGGCGGTTAGCGCACTGGGCGGCAGTGGTGTGACACTCAATGGCA
>JBAXLW010000122.1:0-5768 GCA_037134575.1 Verrucomicrobiota bacterium
GGTTCCTCGATTTTCAGCCGCAAAAATGGCGAAAAACAGGCGAAAAAGGAGAATCGCAAACCCAGCACAGTCTAAATCCATCTTCAATTTTTTGCGTTTTCTTGTGCCTCTTTGCGGCTAACTCCCATCCGCACCTTCCACGCCCCAGCGCCGATCCCGCGATTAACTGCCCTCTGAAACTCCGCCCTCCGAAACTCCTTCTTCCTGCGCCTCCTTGCGGCTAAATCCCATCGTCATCATCCATGTCCCAGCACCGATCCAGTGCTTTGCCTGATGCCATAAACGGGCTGAGTATTTCTAAGTGAGGGTGGATGAGGATGAGGTGTCGATAATTTCGTATCGCATGTTGGTTGACGAGGATGACGGATCATCCGCTGGGTGCTTTCTTTGATTCGGTAATTTGTTCTTCATCTCTAACCGTGAATGAAACGTTATTGGCTGGATACGGGTTCGCCTGCCGAAGAATCTGATCAATCCTCATTAAAGCGCTGCCAGCGATCGTTTTACGGCCTCCCGAAGAAGAATGAGAACCGTCGATGTAATTCATATAATTTTTTATTAGGCGCCATCAAAACCCTAAAATCCATCAATTTAACCATTTTTCAAAACCAATAAATAAGGTGCTTGACAACCCATGATTTTTTAGTTAGTCTTCATTTGTCACTGATGACAAATGCCTGTAAATGAGATCCGCCGAGTGGTGGATCTGAAATAAAGGCAAAATTGATAGAATATATATTATGGCAAAGACCTACAAAAATACGGACGCCCGTCGTGAGTACTACATCACAACCTGGCGTAAAATGGCGGAAACAGCGAGCTTTGGGGGAATGACCCTCGCGCAGTTTATCGCCGCAACGGAAACACCCACGACGGTTCGTCAGAACCTCGCGGCAGTAACGGCTGAGCGAGCGGGATTACTCCGCGAACGGAACATTGCTGAAGTCGAGCTCCGCAAGACGCTCAGGCTGGTGATCAACGGAGTGCGGAGCGATCCTGAGTACGGTGAAGACAGTCCGCTGTATCGCGGATTGGGCTACACGCCGGTGAGTGAGCGGAAACGACCCGCTCTCAAGCCTGCGCCGGTGGGCATGCCCGCCACGCCTCCCGCGAGCGTTGCTTAATTCCTACCCTGGAAAGTTAAAATTAAGCCAACGCTGCTAGGCCGCATCTGACTAGCGACTAACCCAGAAAGTCGGTGATCCTCGGATTGCCGGCTTTTTGGCGTCTGGGCGCATCGCATGAGTTAGTGCCTTTGGGGTTGAGTTCATGCTTTGGATGGCTACTCTTGGCGCATTGACCTTCATGAAGCCCTTTACGATAGCTAAAACGTTGGCACTCCTTGCGGCCATTCTGCCATCCTCACTGTCTGCCCAAACGCCGGAAAGCGTGATGGTGGTGGAGGCGTATTCCGGAAAAATCCTGGTGTCTTCCAATGCTTCCCTGAAGCGCCCGATCGCCAGCCTTACCAAAATCGCCACGGCGGCCGTGGCCGTGGATTGGGCGACGGCCACCGGTACCGATGTGGGTGCGGTGACCATCACTGTGCCGCAAACGATCACTTTAGTCGGTGGGCCAAATCCGATGAACCTCCAACCTGGCGACCAGATCAACCTGCGGGATGCCCTGTATTCGGCCTTGCTCGGTTCTGATAATCTCGCAGCGCTAACCATTGCGGATCATGTGGGCCAGCAAATCCTTTCGCGCCGCGGGAAGTCTGGAGATCCGGTGGCAACCTTTGTCGGGGAAATGAACCAACTGGCCAAGGCGCTGGGGATGAAGCAGACGCGCTTTGCCAATCCACATGGCCTAGAACGTCCCGGGACCAAGGCTTTTTCGACAGCGCTGGATGTCACGCGCCTCTCGATCTATGCGATGCGGCGCAATGCCATTACCTTCATCGCCCGCCAGAAGGAGCGCCAGATCAGCGTGACTGGTGCGACGGGGAAGCGCAGTTATCGCATTGCAAATTCCAACCAGCTCGTAGGTGAGCCGGGAATTCTCGGTTTGAAAACCGGTACCACCGCTGCGGCGGGCCCTTGCCTTTCGATCTGTATGGATCGCGAACCACTGGTACGCCTCAAGAGCGACGGCACTAAGGGTGTCACCCCGCGCCGCCTCATCGCGGTGGTTCTCAATAACCCGAACCGCTTCAGCCGGGCCCGCGGCTTGATCAGCCAAGGCTGGGCAAGCTATGACCCGTGGCTCGCCTCTGGCGCCCCTGTGTCGGATCGCCAACGCGAACTGCTGACGGTGCCCATTCCCCATCAGTAAAAATCCCCCCAACTCATGAGAATCGGAATCCTTAACGGCGGTGGCGACTGCCCCGGTCTGAACGCAGTCATCCATGGTGTGGTGGGTGCCGCAGACCAACTGGGCTGGGAGGTCATCGGTTTTCGAGATGGTTTTGAAGGCTTGCTGTCGCCCGGTGATTACATCGTCCTCAAGCCCAAGGACACCATCGGGATTCTCAAGCAGGGCGGCACGATTCTAGGTACCACCAATAAGGGGCATTTTGTCGCTAAAGTCGGCACAGGCGATATCGCCGAGGTTCCACCGGAAATCGTCGCCAAGGCCAAGCGGACGATGGATCAGCTCGCCATCGGCGCGCTGGTTGTCGTGGGTGGCGACGGCTCGCTGACGACGGCATTGCAACTGTATCGCGAAGGCTGGCCGATCATCGGCGTGCCAAAAACCATCGATAACGACCTCAGCGCCACGGCTTTCACCTTCGGCTTCGACAGCGCGGTTTCCTCGGTGGTTGACGCCCTCGATCGGCTCCACACCACGGCGGAGAGTCACAAGCGCGTGATGGTCCTGGAGGTGATGGGGCGTCACGCGGGTTGGATCGCGCTGTGGGGCGGGATCGCTGGTGGTGCCAATGTGATATTGATCCCGGAAATTTCCTTCTCTTTGGAAAAAATCTCCGAGTTCATCAAGCAACGCGATGCCCAAGGCCACCACAGCACGCTGGTGGTCGTCGCAGAAGGCGCGAGCCTGCCGAATGGGGACCTAGTCACCATCGACCCGAATTGTGGGGGAGAGGTCCGTCTCGGCGGCATCGGCGAACAAGTCGCTGCCAGCCTGCAGCAATTGACCGGCAAGGACACCCGCGCGTGCACCCTCGGCCATCTCCAACGTGGCGGTGCGCCCACCGCGATCGACCGCATCCTCGGCGTGCGCTTTGGCGTGATGGCTGTTAAACTGGCTGAACAGGGTGCCTTTGGTCGAATGGTGAGCTACCAAGCTTACCGCGTGGATTCCGTGCTCATCGAGGAGGCAGTCCACCAACTTCGCCTCGTCGAGCCTGACTGCGAAATTGTTCGCGCCGCGAAGGCTACCGGCATCTGTTTGGGCGATTGAAATTTTATTGTTTTAACTTTCCACTTCCTCATCCCAACATTCTGCCATGTCCACGGACCCCTTGCTTCAATTGCTCCGCCGCCAAGCTCGTTGCTCGACCCAGGAACTCGCCGATCTTCTCTCCACGGATGAGAAAGTCGTTGCCGCCCGCGTCGCGACTTGGGAGGCCGACGGCACGATCCTCGGCTACCACGCGGTGATCAACCCAGAGACGACTGGAGACACCTCCGTATCCGCCTTCATTGAAGTCAAGGTCACCCCGGAGCGCGGCGGCGGCTTTGATCGTCTCGCCGTGCGTATCGCCCGCTTCGACCAGGTGGTTTCCTGTTATCTAGCCAGTGGCGGCTATGATCTGATGGTCGTTGTGGAAGGTGCGGATCTTCGCGATGTGGCGCGCTTCGTTTCCGAGAAACTCAGCTCGCTCGAGGGGGTGATTTCCACAGCCACGCACTTCCGCCTCAAGACTTACAAGGAAAACGGTTTTCTCTTTGAACGCGAAGCTCGTTCTGAGCGCCTCGCCGTCTCACCGTGAGGTCGCGCGTCCCTCAAACTGCTTCCTCCAGTCTTTCCAAAGAGGCGATGTGGTAAATGACGGCTGGTAGCAGTTCTTCGCGAATCATCATCTTTGAATCGGAGACTACGTGGTCGTCGAGCAGCGCGTTCTGGTAATGTCTGCGCACCATTTCCTCACCTTTTTGGAGCCAATCGATCGCGGACTCCTCGCCGAAGAGCTTCTCCGTCTCATTCAAGGACGTCAAAACGTGTTCCCATGCGTTGCCTGCCTCTTCAGGCTCGCCACCGAGGTCGCGGACATTGGCGGCGAGTCGGATGGCCGCTCGCGAGTGGTCCTTGCGAATGTCTCGGAGAACCTCAGCGACTGGCCAGCCAGTGTATTTTTCAACCGCGTGGGCATAAGTTTGCATCGCGGATAGTTCGCTTTTGAGTAGCTCGTTACAAACTCGGACGCAGTAATCAGTATTTGGCTTCATAGATCAATCAGGGCAGGGCTATTCCATTTTGCAGATTTTGTACCAAGCACCGATGCCTGAAAAATCCGCATCCGCACGGCCGGTAGGGCTTCATTTTGCAATGTTGTGCGGTTGGTAGATTGCAAGGTGCACGGCGTGCCTACGCTACTGCTTTTTCGTGGCCAGCACCTTGTCCACGCAGTGGAGATCCATATCCACCACCTCGAAAACCCACTCACCTGTCGCGATGGTGTCGCCTTCGGTCGGCATGCGGACGAGCTCATGGAGAAACCAACCGGAGATTGTCTGAAAGTCGTCACCTGCGCCCGCGGGCGGTTTGAAGGTGTCGAGGTATTGGGCAACTTTTTCGATCTCAAAGAGTCCGTCAATGAGCCAACTGCCGTCGGGCCGTTGGAGAATCGGCGGAGCCAACCGCTCTTCCCGGGACGGCACGTCGCCGACGATCATTTCGATCAAGTCGATCAGGGTGACCATGCCCACCACGCTACCAAATTCGTTGAGCACAAATGCCGAGCGCTGTCCGGTCTGGCGGAAAATCTCGAGCAAGCTGCTGGCTTTTTGGGTTTCCGGCACCACGAGCGGCTGCTGCATCAGTTGCCCGAAAGTTACGGGCTTTACAGCCGCGAGCTGACCATAAAGATCCTTCATCGATACGAAACCGACTAAGTTGTCGCGGTCATGTTCATACACCGGAAAGTCCTCTTGGCTGCTTTGCTGAATCTCCGCCCAGACGGCGTCATGGCTGGCGCTACGCTCGATCCATACGACTTTAGTCCGCGGCACCATGACGTCATAGGCTTCCAGTTCTTCAAACGCAAAGACCCGCTCCATCATCTTCGATTCCACATCATTGATCGATCCGGTCACCATTCCTTCATGTAATAAAACATTCAACTCCTCGCGCGACATTTGGCCTGGCCTCTCCTCGCGGATTCCGAACGCCTTCAAAAGCTGGTTGGTCGATCCCGATAGTACGGCCACAACCGGAGCAGCCAGTCTGGAAAGGAGCGCCATCGGAGCCGCCATCGCGCAGGCCAGCGGTTCCGGAAATCGCATTGCCAGTCGCTTGGGCACCAACTCGCCGACCACCAGGTACAAATAAGTCAGCAGGGTAATGACCATTATCAGCGCCAACTGAGGCGCACGACTTTCCAAAGCAGGTACGGTCGCTAGAATTTTTGCCAGAATGGCGGTGAGGCTCTGACTGCCCACCGCACCCGCGAGAATGCCGACCAGCGTGATGCCGATCTGGACGGTTGAGAGAAAGCGGTTTGGAGACCTCGCCAAGAGCAGAGCCTCTGCCGCGCCGAGGTTCCCTTGGTCCGCCATCGCCTGTAAGCGGCCCTTGCGCGAGGAAACGATCGGCGGATTCAAGTGGCTAGCGCAATCAGGAAGGTTGGCAATGGGCCAGGGGCT
>JBAXLW010000123.1:0-5732 GCA_037134575.1 Verrucomicrobiota bacterium
CCACCAGCACCGCCAAAATCCCGAAAAGTACCGCCGAAGAACCAATCGTGCCAAAACCCAATCCTCCCTTTTCGTGAGTCTTCGTCAGTAGGTCGCCAACGGTCGCACCCAGCGGACGCGTCAAAATAAAGGCCGCCCAGAATAACAGCACCGGCGAAATCTTCGTCCAAAAGTGACAGCCAATGATCACCGCCAAAGCCGTGCTGATCACCAACGCACTGCCCAGAAATCCCAGCCCCGAATCATCGGCCAGGTAATCACCCAGCGCCGTGCCGAGCGTGTTCGAGCTCAGAATCGCGGCCCAATAAAACCATTCCCCCTTGCGCGTTTCGATGCGATCCACTGCCAAGGTCCCCTCGCTGACGCGCCAGACCGCTAGAATCCCCAATAGCAGCGCCACCAGAACGGCCGAACCCAGCGCATAGCCGAGGCCCAGCGTGCGATCCATAAAGTCCGACATCGTCGTACCCGCGGTGCTCGTCGCTAGAATCACCGTCCAATAAAGGATCGGCCGGTGGTGGCGGGTCTGGATTTGCAAGATCAGCGCCCCCAAAAACAACGCCATCAAGATGACTGTGCTCACCGCATAGCCCATATGAAAAGTCATCGACATCAAATCCCCCGCCGTCTCACCCAGCGTAGTGGCGCAGATCTTCATGATCCAGAACGCGAGGGCGACTTGCGGGATTTTGCTCATGGGCCAGCTCAAATCACTTGCGGGCACAGTGCAAGGTCGGATTAATCACGCCTTCATCGCTGCGACTTGTTGGCCTTCTGATTTTAGCTGGCGTGGAGGGCGTGTAATACAGCTTGCGGTTCTCGGTCCACTACACGAAGTAACGCCTTCGCTGGACCTTCTGGTTCACGGCGCCCTTGCTCCCAATTCTGGAGCGTTCGCACACTCACACCGATGATTGATGCAAATCGGGATTGTGATAGTCCTAAACGCTCGCGAATAGCTTTTGGGTTGGGATCCTCAATTACAAATGTTCTCGACGGTTTGCGCACCCCGCGACGGATCTCTCCTGCTTGGCGGATGCTCTCGCACAGTAAATCAAAATCTTTCTCGTTCATGGTTCCAAGTGTTCTTCAACAAGTTCTCTAAGCATCTGATAGTGGCGCGGACTCAAATCCGACTTTTGATTCTTGGGATAGGCGTAAAGCATGAAAATCTCGTCTTGGCTGACAAGGTAATAAATGACCCGTATGCCGCCGCGCTTGCCGCGCCCACTTCCCATCCACCGGATCTTACGCAGCCCCCTTGTCTTTGGAATGAGGTCGCCAGCTTCTGGATCGGCAATGAGAACGGCTTGGAGCGCCGTGTAGGACTCATCGTTGATAAGCTCGACAATTCTGGCGGTGAAAACGTCAGTCTCATAGAAAATCATTGACCTAGACCCAACATACGCCATTGACGCACGGATGCAAGGGATTATTTTGGCAACGTAATAGTGATGGCAACCCCGCTAGCGAGAGCCAACGCTGAACGCGGGGTGGAGGTCGGAGTTACGGGAAAACATGGAGAACAAAGAGGCTAGTGGGGGTTGCCCATCCACGTCTTGTTCGGCTCTTGGTATTCCTCTGTATCCCGAGCCAGGCGCACCGAAAAATATTATTGCTGATATAATCCACGCAATGACGAATGCAAGTGCGTCCCATACTATGAACCTTGAAGACGGAAATAGGTATGGTAACGGCCTCGAAGCAAGTGACACAGCAACTAGTGCAACTAGAAATATGCCGCCTTGATGAAACGCCTTAGAACTCTCAAAATCGCCATGCAGAATAGAAGTGATGCTTCGAGTGATACCACATGAAGAACATGAGATACCAATATCGGCAACACAACAACTAGGGCGCAATAACGGAAAAGCCGACCCTATCACGAATAGAGAAGCCATCAAGATCACAATGGTCGTGATCGCTAGTCGAATGGCTCGCCACTGTAATGAGAGTCGCGTAGTACTACTGCTTATTATTCTCATTCTGGATTTGTTCCTGACGGGCTTTCTCGTTTCTCTTCATTTCTGCGTCGAGAGCCTGAACGCCGTCATTGGCAGCCTTGGCTGCCCCACTGATCGCCACAATCTGAACCGCAGAAATTATCATTCCGAGAACACTGACAATGAAAGCCGCCACTGGAAGACCAATCGAACAACCTTTTGACTTCGCCATAAAGGTTGCTCCCGCACCGCATAGTGCTGCCGGAATGGCGATCCAGATGGCAAAGGCACCTAAACATGGAATGAATGAGCCGAGCAGTCCAATTGTGCCAAAAATAATCGAGACTACCGCTAGGGCAGTTACTGTTCCTGATTCTGGGCGTTGGGTGGCTATGTATTGCGGCTGTTGTGGGATGTTCTCGTTCATATATTGATGCGTGTTGTTTTGTTTGGTTTGGGGGTTTTCTGCCGAACAGTGTTATTGAGCGACCGGTCGGGTTTGGGGGGTGATACACGAACGGTCGGTGATCAGGGTGAAACCCGACTTGGAAGTAGGGAGTTTGGAGATCACGTTCATGACCGAATTAGTATCGGGATCATGCTGGCAAACCAAGCGCTAACTGGGTGTTGTTGGGCAATTTCAGAGATTGTCCAAGGGGCTGGGAGCTCCTGCACCGGGCTTTTTCATGACGTGAAGGTAGATCATGGTGGTGGAGACGTCGGAATGACCGAGAAGGTTCTGAACCGTTCGAGACCCCATCGAAGCGAGGACTGAACCTATCGATGAGCAGATCTCCGCCGCTCAAGCCATCTGGAACATCATCCAGCCCGTGCCGAACTGGCGCGACGCCCTAAACCGGTTCATCATCGAGTCCGCCGACCGCATGCCAACCTCCCACTAACATCTAATCAGCGGATCTGAACTTACACAAAATTTTTGACACTCCCGAATTTTACTCATAGGTGAGCATCAATCACTTGCGGGCGCGATCCAAGGTCGGATCGATCACCGCCTTCATTGCAGCAACCTGCTCAGGCTTGCTGGGGAAAGCGGCGATTTGCAAAAAACCATCAAATCACGCATCCAGCCAGTTCTCAAGAGTCAGACCAGGGACGCGGGTAAATTCACCTAGATTCTGTGTCACAAGAACCTCACCCGCCGCGCGTGTGATGGCAGCGATCCAGAGGCATCGGACGCGCAGGTGCCACAAACAAAGGATCACGGATGGAGCCAAAGGCGGCGAGCCACTCGGCGGAGTAAGTTCCAGCCGGCCCCACATCCGCAGCGATCGCAAGATGACCAAGTTGTTCCGCCGCCCATTCCGACAGCGGCTTACGACTGCATGCTGCAAGCTCGTCCAACCGAAGTTTTAGACGATTATCCAGCTCGATGACCAGCGAATCCATGTGCCTAGCCTAGTCAATTTCCATGGCACTTTCAAGCAGCAAAGTAAGCAGCTAGCTGTGCGAAAAATCATCTTTCGGCCACGCTTACGCGGCTTGGCGGCGACGGGCCAGCAGGCCGCGCATTACCTCAAAGAACCTCCAGATCCGGCGGGCTCTGGCGCTTTCTGCGGACCCTGCCCGTCTTCTTTTCGCTGTCGCGGACGTAGCCCAGCAGACCGTAAAGCACGCTGTTCCCACCGTTTTCGGGCATGCCCTTGATCGCATACACCACGCTCTCCACCAATTTTCGGGTCGCCAGGTCCGCATCGTCGCGCTTCGCTCGCGCGCTGCTCAGTTCGATGTTCAGACGGCTGATCTCCTTGCGCAGGTCGAGAGGTTCCGCCGTCGCTGCTTCAAACTCCGCCAGCGTCATGCCAGAGATCACGGCGTCGGGCGAATACTCCCGCCACGCGAGACGAAGGGTTTGGATCTGATCGACAACGGAAACGAAGACTCTGGGCATCGGATTGAAGGGTAGGAGATTAGTAAAACGCAAAGGACGACTCAGAAACAACGAATCCTCACTGTTCCGCAGGCAAATACGACCCCGCGCCATCCAAGGAGAACGGGACAAACATAATTGTCCCTTTTTCCCGCGTCAATCAGAAAGGGACATTCGCATTTGTCCCGTTTTGCCGAGCCGAAGAGAAAGGGACATTCGCGTTTGTCCCGTTTTGCCAAAATAAAGTAAAAGGGACAATCCCGTTTGTCCCTTTTTCCCAAGCCAAACTAAAAGGGACAATTGCATTTGTCCCTTTCTCCCGACTCAACGTAAAGGGGACATTCGCTCTTGTCCCTTTTTCCCAAAGCAAAGTAAAAGGGAGAATTGCGTTTGTCCCTTTATGATTTGCAGTTTCCCAGTCCAAAAACGCCCGCGCGCGGTCTTCCGCTGATGCGAACCCATGGAATTCACCGCCGCCGCATGGCACCCGCCGCCAAAACCAAGCCGCCGCAGCGAATATCCATTCCCACTTTACACCGATGCGACGCAAAACGGCCTGCGGACGTGGCGGATCATGCAATTAGAGACGGTCTTTCCAATAATCGGGACGCCGACTCCCGTGCGCCACCGCCGCGACCACGACGGTTTGGCCGCGGACCAAGTACGCGATGTAGTAAGTGGCCGCCTCGTAAAACTCGGCTCGCGCTCCAGGCAAAAACTCAAGGTTCACTGGGCCAAACGTCGGTCGAGCTCTGCGAACACCTCCGACGCCGGAATGCCAGGAGTCTCGCCTGAATCGTAGCGACTGATCCGCTCGCGGATCTCCGCCGCCCAAGCCGCCTCAATGGCGACGTTGCCTTGAGGCTCGACGCTGGCAAGGATCCGTTGAGCGAGCGCAAAACGCTGATCCGGTGGCAGCAGGACGGCACCTTGAGCGAGGTCGTCAATGGTCTGAATCACGCCTTATCAGTAAACGATTCGGGTTTCCGCGTCGAGGCCTATTTCCCACCCGTCCCGTGTCGCACAAACGCAAAGCCCCGCAGACTCATCCATCACGAGCCAATCCGCCCGAGACTCGGCGGCTAGTGCGATCGCCTCGGATTCGCCAGCATCCAACGAAGCGTTGAGCACCCTGGATAGAGATCGATCTGCCAACGGGCAAACGCGCAGCCAGCCTTCCGCGTGAGCCTGATGGATCGCCTGTTTACCGAAGGGGCGATCCAGTCGCTGGAGTTCAGACCAAACCGCAGCGGGGACGCGAATGATTCCAAATTGCCTTTGTAAAATCTGTAATCGCCCGATGACGGCGAGATTGGAAATGGGCGAAGTATTACAGACCACCTGCATAAGCCAAATCCTCAGCAACGTCAGCCCCGGAATAATGCCGAGGGATGCTGCGTTCGGCCAAAGCTATTGAAAAACGCGACTGACTGAGCTGTGCGAGTTCGGCAGCTTTGCCAAAACTGAGTATCTCCCGCTGATACAGCGCACAGGCCAACTCGACCAGCAAGCGGACGTGGCGCTCCGACTCGGGAACGCGCAGCGCCTGCTGGACAGCATCGGGCACTTCGAGAGTCATCGACATGGGAGTTATCTTAGCATTGGCCGTCTCAAATTCAACTCTTGAAATAATAATTAAAGATCAGCGTGTTGCGCCGCCAGAATAAATGACACTGGCGGGCGGTAGTGCTCCCCGCCGCCCATGCCGCGTCACTGGTGCTGAAGCGCCTACCTTATTTCCGACGCTTCGGAGCGCTTTTGCTGACTGCGGTCTTTTTCGGGGCGCGGGCGATGGGTCTGGCGTCGGCTTCGGATTGCTTCAGTCGCTTGGCTTCCATTTCGCGGGTGCGCTTGCGCCAGTCTTGGCGCGGCTGTTTTTCGCCAGGGGTGGGCGGCGGGAC
>JBAXLW010000124.1:0-5713 GCA_037134575.1 Verrucomicrobiota bacterium
TCCACCATAGCTTAGTTTAGCCAATGAGTGGCCGGATTTTCGGGTCCAGCTCAAATCGGTGGTTACTTACCCCCAGCAAACCTCCCGCGCCTCTGCTTGCATGCGTAATTCGGGAGGTATTTTTTTGCCCGGATTCTGGGCCGGGAAGGAGGGGCGTCCGTGAAATACGAGAAGGAACCCCTCACTTTTGAGGATCAGGCGGACCGCCTGCTAGCCCGCGGGTTGATCGCGGAGCGGGACGAATTGATCATGCGGCTGGCTGCCGTGAACTACTACCGCCTGACTGGCTACCTTTATCCCTTCAAGCAGGCGGATGACCGTTACCAGCCCGGAACCACCTTGGAGATCGTTTGGCGGCGCTATGTGTTCGACCGTCGGCTCCGGGTGTTGATCCTCGACGCCATCGAACGGATTGAAGTCTCGGTCCGGACCAAACTGATTTATCACCTCGCGCATCACGTCCCAGCGGGCTCAAGCGATGCTGCGGGAGCTTTCGGTTATCTCGACCACCGGTGTTTCCCGGGATTCAAAACCGCCAGCGAGTTCTTGAAATGGCGCTCGAAGCTGGCGATGGAAACCGACCGAGCGAAAAGCGAGAAATTCGTCCAGCACTTCCGCAGCAAGTATGGTGCGGAGCACCCCGAGCTGCCGTGTTGGATGGTCGCAGAGCTCATGAGCTTCGGCGCCATGTTGACCATGGCGAAGAATGTTGTTCCTGAGGTGCAGAAAAAAGTGGCGGACGAGTATGGATTCCCTGTGGACCAATTCATTTCGTGGCTCCAGGCGGTTCTGGTGCTGCGGAATGCCTGTGCCCATCATGATCGGATCTGGAACCGGGGCAGCGGAAAAGCGTGCAAGACCCAACGCAACAAATTCCCGCTCTGGCACCAAAAGCCGGAAATTCTGAATGACCGGACGGGCTATCTGCTTACGATCTGCTGTTACTGGCTCGGCTTGATTAGTCCGACCACTTGCTGGCGGGAACGGCTGTTCGCGCTTTTCGACGAATTTTCTGAAATCCCCCTCGATCCGATGGGGCTTCCCGCCGATTGGCGCACCCATCCCCTTTGGAAATCATGAACCGACACGTCAACGCCATCTCTGGCCGTCTCAGCCTGCGCCCGCCGCAGCGTCAATCCTTGGAAATTCTGCACCGTCTCACGGAGATCGCGCCGCCGAACAAAGATTCCGATCGCGAGGCGGCTTTGGCGGCGATCCGCAGCGAGTTCCCGACGGTGACGGATTTTGAGCGGGAGTTTGCCTCGCTCTGTTTCGCGCTGGCGACGGGCGTGGGCAAGACGCGGCTGATGGGGGCCTTCATCGCCTATCTGCACCTGGAACACGGGATCAACAACTTCTTCGTGATGGCTCCCAATCTGACGATCTACAAAAAGCTGATCGCCGATTTCACGCCAAACACACCGAAGTATGTTTTCAAGGGGATTTCGGAGTTTGCCACGGACGCGCCGGAAATCATCACGGGCGACGACTACGAGGCGAAGGCGGGCACGTTGTTTGACCAGATCCTGCGCTGCAAAATCAACATTTTCAACATCAGCAAGATCAACAGCGAGGTGCGCGGTGGCAAATCCCCGCGGATCAAACGGCTGAGCGAATACATCGGCGAGAGTTACTTCGAGTATCTGGCGGCGCTGCCGGATTTGGTGCTGATCATGGACGAGAGCCACCGCTACCGCGCCAGCTCGGGGGTGCGTGCGATCAATGAGCTGAAGCCACTGCTCGGCTTGGAACTGACGGCGACACCTTTCACGGAAAGTCCAAAGGGGCCGGTGGCGTTTAAGAACGTGATTCTGGACTATCCGCTGGGCAAAGCGATGACCGATGGATTTGTCAAAGAGCCAGCCGTGGTGACGCGCAAGGATTTCGACCCGAAGGGGATGACGCCCGAGGCGATCGAACGCCTCAAGCTGGAAGATGGGGTGCGGATGCACGAGCAGACCAAGGTACTGTTGGAGACCTATGCCCGCGAGGCCGGCGTGGCCATCGTCAAACCCTTTGTGTTGATCATTGCGCGGGATACGACCCACGCGAAGCAGCTGCTGGATTTGATCCAATCGGGGGAATTTTTCGAGGGCCGCTACCAGACCAAGGTCATTCAAGTGGACTCCAGCAAAAGCGGCGCGGAGGAGGACGAGATGGTCGAACGCTTGCTGAAAGTGGAGCACAATGACGAGCCGACGGAGATCGTGATTCACGTCAACATGCTCAAGGAAGGTTGGGACGTGACGAATCTTTACACGATCGTGCCGCTGCGGGCCGCAAACGCCCGCACCTTGATCGAGCAGTCGATCGGCCGCGGCTTGCGGCTGCCCTACGGCAAGCGCACGGGCGTCGCGGCGGTGGACCGGTTGAGCATCATCGCGCACGATCGATTTCAGGAGATCATCGACGAAGCGGGCCGCCCCGGATCGATCATCCAGATGCAGCAGATCATTCTGGAGCCTGAGGGGGTGGAGCAGAAAACCGCGACGGTGGTTTCCGAATCCAACTTGATGGCGAAGCTGGGCTTCCAGCCGGAACAACAGACGGCAAGCACCCAAGATGCGGGGAAGGACACGCCGCCTGTTTTCGTCAAACCCGAGGAGCAACGGGTGGCGCAGATCGCCTATCAGGTGATCAAGCGACTGGAGGCGCAGCCGCAGCAAGTCCCCACGATGGAAGCGCTGAACTGGTCGGAAAACCAAAGTTCGATCGTCCAGGAGGTGGTCGCACTCTATCAGCCGCAGCAGCTGGAGATGGGAGGGATTGTGGAGATGCCCGACATTGCGGCGATCGTCAGCCAAACGACGAATTTGGTGCTGCGGGAGATGATTCCCATCCCGCGGATTCTCGTGGTGCCCAAGGGCGAGGTAAAGAGCTGGTTTGAGCCGTTCACGTTGGAACTGGGGGCGCTGAATTTACCAGTACCGTCCAAGGAGCTTTGGCTACACAATCTGCACACGGGCAAGTCGGAAACGATCGGTGTGAATCGCGCGGGTCATCGCGAGCACCGCCTGGAGGACTGCGTGGTCAGCGGCTTGGTGGACTTTGACGACGTCGCCTATGACAGCAACGCTGAACTTCTCTACGACTTGGCGACGCAGACGGTGAACCACTTCCGCAGTTACCTGCCGGAAGACGAGATTTGGCAGGTGCTTGAATTCTATCAGAAAGACATCGTCAATCTAGTCCACGCCCAGATGCACGGTCATTACCGCGAGGAAGCGGTGGGCTACGAAGTGAAGATCAGCAAAGGCTTTACGGATCTGAGACCCAGCGCCTACACGGCCAGTGCCACCGAAGCCCCGCTCGATTTCCGGGTTTCGCCCAAGGACAAGAGCAACATGGCGAAGTACCTTTTCGGCGGATTCGAGAAGTGCCTTTACCCCGTGCAAAAGTTCCAGTCCGACGCCGAGCGACGGCTCGCGGCCATTCTCGAACGCGAAGCTTTGAAATGGTTCAAGCCTGCAAAAGGTCAGTTCCAGATTTACTACAAGCAGGGGGCCAATCATCCCGAATATCAGCCGGATTTCGTCGCAGAAACGGCAACGGCGATCTACATGCTAGAACCCAAGGCAAGAAATGAAATGGACGATGCCACCGTGCTCACCAAAAAGGAAGTAGCCGAGAAATGGTGCCAGAATGCCAGCGACTACGCCGCCAAACACGATGGCAAGCCTTGGAAATACCTGTTGATTCCACACGACACTATTGCCGAAAACATGACGATTACGGGGCTGGACACGAGGTATTCTTGAGGTCGACGGCTTGATCGGCTAAGAGTCGAACATCCAGGTCGGGCGCGACTCGGGTCGGGCGACACGCGCCCCAAGCGGAACCACACGAGCCTCAAATGGCGGCGGTCTCGGATTCAATGGGCTCTGGCCCCAAACCGCAAAGGATCAAAGGGGAGGAATCGTCGAGGCCTTGCTTTTCGGCCAGCCGCCCACGTTGCACTCGAATGGCTGCGGGGCCAGCCGCTGGCCCAGAACCGGGTTTCCACAGCATCTCCTTGGTCAAAGGTTCCGTGAGCGCCAACTGTCCGCGTGACCCATCCACGTTTAGACCTGGGGGTGGTGGCTCTTGAATGACCGCGTCGCTGTTTTACAGGTCGCGGAATTCGTCTTCGGTGAGTTCTGCCTGCTTGAGGATGGAACGGAAGGTTCCGGTGGGAACATCCCCGGTGTGCATCGGCAGGTAGGTCTGCCGTCCGTCTTCGTGACGCAATACGAGATGGGATCCGCTTTGCCGACGATCCTCGAAACCGGCGCGCTTGAGCTTGCGCAACACTTCTTTCGCCTTGTGCGGCATGTCAGGCGACTTCCACCGTTGCGAGGATCGCCTCGGATTGGGTGGTGATGGGTTCGCCCTGGGCACGTTTCTCCTCATTCCAAAGTTTCACCAGATCGCGGGCGGCCTCCAAGGCTCCCTCCATTCCAAGTCCATGCGTCGTCAGGCTCAGGGATGGCACGTGGGCGTAGTAGTAGCCCGGCATCCCTTCCTCGGCGGGCAGGCGTTCAAGCATTACAGAGTATTGCATAAAGACATTTTGATCCAAGGACCGGAGGTTGTCTAGGTTTCATTCCGGGCTTGGCGGCCAGTCGCTTGCGGTCACGCGCCATCCGGACGGTAAGGGCGGGGTGGCGAAATTCGCGGGCGGCTTCATTGGCTGGAGCTCATTTTCACATCGGCGCGCCACCTACGAGTGCTCGCGCTACCAGAGATAAGGAGCAGATACGCCCTCGTCCTGATTTTTAGCACTCCCGCAGCGGCAACGGAAAATTTTTCGGCGGACCTTTCCGGTCAGGCCTCTCCCGCCGCAGCGAGACAAGCGGCGATGAGATTCGGCCCTAGAAAGTAGCCACCCCGGACCATCGCTGCGAGACAGGGCCCGACCGACTCAATCAAGCCGTGCTTTTTTGCCTCCACCAGCAAACCTGCGGTCCCTTTCACCTGAAGGCCATAAACACGGGCTGCGATGCGACGAGCCTTCCTCTCATCAAGGAGGACTAATGAGGCCTCAAGCTGCATCGCAGCCATAATCGCGGAGGCCTCCCCCGCATCCAATTCAGCCAAGAGTAAACGATCCAGCTCAAGTTGACGCGGGTGGATATGTGCCTGCTCAAGCACCCTCGCGAGCGGACCACGGTCGGGCGCGTCTTTGATCAGCAACTCTTGGCAAACCTCCTCGGGCACGATCACCTCGGAAAACAGTTCAAATGGCAGCCACTCCAACTGGATGCGGGCAAGACCGATGAGAGGACCTGCATTACAGACCACGGATGACCCGAAGACCGAGCTCATGCGAACTCTGCCGACAGTTCATCATCTGACAACTCGGCCACGGGTAGGCCCA
The DNA here is from genome assembly GCA_037134575.1 of Verrucomicrobiota bacterium. Classification (GTDB taxonomy): domain Bacteria; phylum Verrucomicrobiota; class Verrucomicrobiia; order Verrucomicrobiales; family Akkermansiaceae; genus Luteolibacter. The sequence continues at coordinate 5,357 of JBAXLW010000124.1, forward strand.
GTTTCCCCGCCTCAAATAAAAAGCTGACCCGCGAGATGCCACACATTTCAGCGGCCTGCCCAGAGCTGAGCTCCCCCAGTTCGAAGAATTTCATCGCTAACAAGAATCGGCTGCGCAACTGCAATGATGCCAGATCCTTGGAGTGGAGTAGTAACGCATCAGGCACAGGGATTTCAACCGTCGCGGACATGTAATGAAGTTTGCACCAATCGACGGCGGAAACAAGCCCGCAAAAAAACAACTCATGGAGAAAATCTTCCAAAAGTAAGGAGCAGGGACGCCCTCGTCCCTGATTCTTCCTCCCTGATCACTCCGCCGCGATCAAATCGGTCAAATGGCCGCCGTGAGCGGTCACCC
>JBAXLW010000125.1:0-5688 GCA_037134575.1 Verrucomicrobiota bacterium
TGCGGCGGAGCATCGAAACCACCACATAATCTTTACCGGGCAACTTACTCTGGAGCGAAGCCACAGGTGTGGCTGTATTATCGTCGCGCAACGTTGAAGGATCGCCGCGATATTGATAGGCCAGTAGCGCCGATGAGACTGAATTGGACTTCTTGATCCAATCAAGAGCCTTGCAGAAGCCCGTACCAAAACTGTCGGTATCTGCAGTGGTCCGCAGCGTCACCAACTCCTGCTCTAGAGTGGAGGCCAGGCGATCGGCCTGCTGGACGTTGATCGACTTTTTAATGCCTTGCGCGGCTGGCATAAAAACGACGATGAAACCCGTGAGCAACACCGAGAGGACACCGATCGCAATGACGGTCTCAAGAAGCGTAAAGCCGCGCTTGCGGAATGTCATCGAGGGTTTCATGAGTTAAAATTGAGTTCCTGCAGCCAATGAAGGAATGCTGCTCGAAATCTGCGACGGATTGCGGAAAACCGAGGTCTGGCCATTGCGCCAAACGACAAAGCCACCAAGGTCGCGCTGGCCCGATGAAGTCACCCGCGGCTTGTCGGCCGTACTCTTGAGGTTTCTCGATCCCGAACCGATGACCACGCTAGTACCAGCGGTGCTGCAGATTCCCTGATTGTTGAACACGTAGATGTAGTACGAACCCAGATAAGCAGCCTTAGCTGCCGTCAAGGCGCTGGTTGTGGCGATCGGATCAGGATCTGGCCCAGTTTGGTGATTGGTTTTACTAAACACCTGACTGAAAAACGTTTGCTCCGGCAGAGTCACGCCCCGACTGCTGAGGGTCCAATTGGGGGTCGCATTGTTGGCGTCCTTGGCAGTGCCGTCGACATTGGTTTCTTCGTAAGCGACTACCATGCGACGGAGATTCTCCGCGCTGTTATTGGTCAGATCCTTTGCAATCAAGACGCAGGTCCGCAGATTTTTGGTGACTGCCAACTCGCGCGCTTCGTTGAACAACGACTCTGTTGTCGCCACGGCACTGGTCACACTTTTACCTCCTGTGCCACCCAAGCCGACCATGCCTGCGGTCGCCAGAACGGTAATGATGGCAATAACAACGATCATTTCCACCAGCGTGAAACCCGGTCGAGCACGCCATGGCTGGATCTTCAAATCAAAGGACTGCATGGGCTTAATGAATCGATGCTTTAAGCTAACCGAGGGCAATAGATTCGCAAGGAGCAATGTCACTCCATCGCGACTACGCCACACCCGTGTTTTTCGGGTAGCGGCCGCCTTGGGGGCCGGTCGTCCAGATCCACGCCGGGCCGACCATGTCGCGGATGTCCTTGCGGCTGGCCACCCAGCCGAGAAGCTCCTTGGCCAGCGCCGGATCGGCCACCAGCGAGGCGGGGTCGCCCTCGCGCCGCGGGCCGTATTTCACGGGCACGGTCTTGCCGCTGACTGCCTCAACGGCGGAAATGATTTCCTTAACGGAGACACCAACACCCGTACCTAGATTGCAGCGGACGGAATCGCCGCCTGCCGCAAGGTGGTCGAGCGCGCGAGCGTGCGCATCGGCCAAGTCCTCGACGTGGATGTAGTCGCGGATGCAGGTGCCGTCCGGCGTGTCGTAGTCGGTGCCGAAAACTTCGAGGTGATCGATCTCGCCCGTCACTGCCATCATCACGCGCGGGATGAGGTGGGTTTCCGGATTGTGATCTTCGCCGATGAGTCCGTCGGGCGAACAGCCGCTGGCATTGAAATAGCGCAAGCAGGCGCTGCGCAGGCCCCACGCCGTGTCGCAATCCGCCAGAATGTGCTCCACCATCAGCTTGCTCATGCCGTACGGGTTGATCGGCTTCTGCTGATTGGTCTCGGTGATCGGCAGTTTGTCCGGCACGCCGTAAGTCGCGCAGGTGGAGGAGAAAACGAAAACCTTGCAGCCCGCTTCCTGCATCACTTGCAGCAGCTTGATCGGCTCGGCCGTGTTGTTTTGGTAGTACTTCAGCGGATTGGTCACTGACTCGCCCACATAGGCGTAGGCGGCAAAGTGAATCACCGCGCCGAACTGGTGCTTGGCAAACAGCGCGCGCACCAGTTCCTGGTCCCCCACTTCGCCGACCACCAACTCGACGGAAGGATCGACGATCGCTTGCTCGTGACCGAACACCAGGTTGTCGAGCACGACGATCTTACGGCCCTGGCCAGCGAGGAGACGGACGGTGTGGGAGCCAATATAGCCGGCCCCGCCGGTAACCAAAATCGGTGCGTTTGAAGGAGTCATAAAGCGGAAGACCCGAGGAAACCGAAGATCCCCCACCCTGTCAACTCATGGCAAGATGCCGTCGAAAGATTTCTGAAAAATTGATTCGCTAATTTCGCCGAAAGTGGCGTGCTACTTCTATGAAGAAATCTCTTCTTGGTCTGGCGGGTGCCATGGTCGCCCTCGCGTTCGCCTCTTGCGCCTACGATCCTTATTACAATCCCTACTACGCTTCCAGCTACAGCGTGGGTTACGGCGAAGGTTACGGTTACGGCGGCAGCTCCTTTTCCACCTCCGTCTTCGTTGGCACGGGAGATTCGCGCTGGGGCTACGATCCCGGCTGCCACAGCTACTACGATTACCAGCGCCGCTGCTATTACGATCCCTACTTGAATGGCTACTACCCCGTCGGCTACCGCCCCGTGGTCGTGTACGGCGCGCCCCACCCCTGTGGCTGGAGCCCGGGCAGAAGCTACATCAGCCCGCCCAGCCGCGTGACTAACATCACCATCAGCAACTACCGCGACCGCGAATCATCCTATCGCCGTTCCAATTACAGCTGGGCCAGCCAAATCCAACAGCGCCCCAGCCACTACGGCAGACCACCCGAACCGCGCCAGTCAGCCAGCACTTTCGGCAGCCAAGGTTCCTACCAACGGCCGAGCAGCCAAAGCTACCGCCCATCCGGTAATTCCTACAGCCCACGCGCGAGCCAGAACCGCTACCCCAGCACCCAAGCGACCCAGCCAACCTGGGGCAACCCATCCCCGCGGGAAAACCACAGCCGCCCATCCCGCTACAACCAGCAGCTCGTGACGCAATCCGCGCCGCAATCCGCGCCGCAACCCAGCCAAGAAACCCCGGCCCAGCCCGCGGCCGACCGTCCTGCCCCACCATCCTTCGGTAGCGGCCAACAGGCACAACCGCAACCGTCAAACGGAAGCCCCCAAGCACCCCAGCGTAGAGAGCGCGGCGGGCGCGGAAAGAAGGACGAACCCGAAGCGCTGTAAGGCAATCGAGCAAGCCTCCCCAGGCCGTCACCTCCAGATGTCCGGCTTCTGCCATCGGTGACTCGATGGGTAAAATTGAATTTTGGATGGGTATAACAGTTTTTAGGATGGGTAAAATGAGTTTCCGGATGGGTATAACAGTTTTTCGGATGGGTAGAATGAGTTTTTAAACGGGTAAAACAGTTTTTTGGATGGGTGAAACAACTTTTACCCATTCAAATTTGAATTTTACCCATCCAATCACACCATCCTAAAAGCGAATCAATCCTGCCGAAAGCGGAATGGCCGATGGAAGATGCGATCCAGCGGTGCCTAGCCCGCAAGCAGTTCTGCCGTCCGCCCAACTGCGGATTTCAACGGGCTCACAACCAGCGGCGGCGACCTGATCGTGGCCAATTTACCATTTGCACGAGAGGGATGATCCTCCTCGAGCCGTGACTTTTCGATATCAGGGATTGCCAGAAGGCCGCGCAATTGGCAACAGAAGGCTGTTCTTGAACCGCCGATGCGTCTGCGGCGCGGTCACTCTTTCCAATAATTCATGCAACCCACACTCCTTGTTCTCGCTGCCGGAATGGGCAGCCGTTACGGCGGCCTCAAACAAATCGACCCGATGGGGCCGAATGGGGAAACCGTGCTCGACTACTCCGTCTACGATGCCATCCGCGCCGGCTTTGGTCGGGTGGTTTTCATCATCCGCGAAGATTTTGCCGAGGCCTTCAAACAGGGCGTCGGCGCGCGCTTTGCCGACCGCATCCAGGTGGACTATGCGTTTCAAAATCTCGACGACCTGCCAGAGGGTTTCAGCGTTCCGGCCGATCGCGCCAAGCCGTGGGGCACCGCCCACGCCGTCCGCGCTGCCCGTCACTTGGTGAAGGAACCCTTCGCCGTGATCAATGCCGATGACTTCTATGGCAGCGATGCCTATCAAGGTGCGGCCGCATTCCTAACGGCTCCGCAAGCCTCGAGTGACAAGGCGCACTATGCGATGATCGGCTACCCGCTGATGAACACCCTTTCCGATCACGGCGATGTCAACCGCGGCATCTGCACCCGCAACGAGGACGGTCTGCTGAGCAGCGTCGAGGAGTACGTGAAAATCGAACGCGAAGCCGACGGCGTGGTCCGCGGCAACGCCCTCAACGGCGAGCGCAAGGAAGTGTGCCAGAACTCGCCCGTCTCGATGAATTTCTGGGCATTCACCCCCGACTTCTACCCACACCTCGAGACCGAATTTATCGGCTTCCTCAAGGATTTCGGGCACGTCGTCAAATCCGAATGCTATATCCCGACCGTGGTCGATGCCTTGATCAGTCAAGGCAAGGCCGATTGCGCCGTGCTGAACACGACCAGTCACTGGTTCGGCGTCACCTACCCCGAGGATAAGCAGCACGTGGTCGCCTCGATTCGTCACTTGATCGAAACGGGCGAGTATCCTGCAGACCTTTCCTAACAGACGCACCGCCCATGCACGACCTCCGCGCGATCTCTGCCCTTTTCCAAATGCGCGCCGACTTTGTCGAGGCGCAGGCCTTTGGCTCGGGGCACATCAATGACACCTATTGCGCGCGGTATGATCAGGCGGGCTCGCCGATCCGCTACATTCACCAGCGGGTCAATTCGCAGGTGTTCACCAACGCCGTCCATGTGATGGAAAACGTCTCGCGGGTGACACGCCACGCGCTGGACCGGCTGCTAGCGGATGGCCACGCGGAAGCCCACCGCCGCACGCTCACCTGCATTCCCGCTCTAGATGGCAAACCCTACGCCATCGACAAGGACGGCAACCTGTGGCGGACCTACCCATTCATCGAACGGGCGCGGGGCTATGATGAAGTCGAATCTAACGAACAGGCCTATCAGGCGGCGAAGGCGTTCGGCGAATTCCAGAAACTCACCGCCGACCTGGGCGGCGAGCGGCTCCACGAAACCATCCCCGACTTTCACAACACTCCGCAACGCCTGATCCATCTGGAAACGGCAATCCAACGAGACAGCGCCGGACGCGCTGCTGCGTTACAGGCCGAGATTGCATTCGCCCGCGCCCGGGCTGCGGACTGTTCGCGCGTGACGGATCTACTAGACTCCGGCGAGATCCCCGAACGAGTCACCCACAACGACACCAAGCTCAACAACGTCCTGCTAGACGAAACCACGGCAGAGGGCATCTGCGTAATTGACCTGGACACGACCATGCCCGGCTGCGCGCTCTACGACTTCGGCGACATGGTCCGCACCGCCGCACCCACCACGCGCGAGGATGACACGGAGCTGGGAATAATCGGGGTCCGCCTCGATCGCTTCGAATCCTTGGTGCGCGGCTACCTTTCCACCGCCACTTTCCTCAACCAAGCGGAGCGCGACAACCTCGCCTTCTCAGGCAAGCTGCTGACGCTGGAATGCGGCATCCGCTTCCTCACCGACTACCTCAACGGCGACACCTATTTCAAAATCAAGCG
>JBAXLW010000126.1:0-5629 GCA_037134575.1 Verrucomicrobiota bacterium
AACCAACCCTTCGGTGGATGACCAGGCATGGAGGCTGCGTTTGAGCGAAGTGCAGGCGGCGGAGACTTCCGCCTCGGCGCGCGCTTCTTCGGAGGTGATGAGAGCGAGGCCGGGGTAGCCGGCTCGTAGGTAGGTGGTGAGGTTCATAATGAGATGTGGTTATTGGTTATCGGTTATTGGTTATTGGTTAGAAGTTATTGGGGTAGAGGCTGCGGCTGGAGGTTGGTTTGTTCCCAGTTGAGGCACTCGTTGCGTGATTGGTGGGAGAAGAGCAGTTGGCCGGTCGCGGCGTCATGCACGTCCCACTTTTGGGTCTTTTCACAGAAACGAATATCCGTGGCCCGGACGACGTGGAGTCGTCCGAGCGCACGGAGATCAATCGCTTCGGTGTATAGGCAGCCGATGTGGCCGCCCGGGTCGAAGCGGAGGGTGGAGTTCATCCCTCGCCTCCGAGTTGTTGTTGGTTGTTCTGGCGATTGTTTTGTCGCCAGAAGTCGGGCTTGCGGGTGCGCTCCCTAGGCTTTCCGAGTGCGTCCTCGATAGCTTTGGTGGCGGCCTCGCAGCCTTTACCTTGGAAGCCTTCGGCCTCGACTGTGATTTCCCCAGTTGGGGAAACGCGGACGTGGATCTTGCGGCTCATAGCGAACCTCCTTCCAAGGTGAGCAGGACGCTGCCGTCTTGCTCTTGTTTGCGAGAAACGCGCAGTCCGCGGGTGCGGGCTTCGCGCATCGTTTTGTGGATGCCGTAGGATTGGAGCAGGCGGCCGTAGCCGGTGCCGACTTCCTTGGCGACGTGGCCGTCCCACCAGTCGGTGGTCAGGCCGTAGCTGCCGGGGTTCTCCTTGTCCGGCTCGACCGCGATGTCATACGGGCCTTTCAGCTTGATGACGTGCGGAGCAAGCCTGGTGACGCCGGCATAGCCGCGACATTTGGTGTTGGCGAGGAGCTGGAGGCCGAGTTCGACGGATGCGTCGCGCAAGGCTTCAAGATCCCGAATCTGGGTCTGGATGGTGGTGAAGTGTGACATGATTCTTTGTTTTGTTGTTTGTTGTTTGGGGTTGTTGGAGAAACGCGAAAGGCGGCTCGTCCGGTGTGGAGGAGCCGCCTTTCGCGCGGGTGGTTAGGGGTATATTTGATGGGAGTGGGCTTGCTAGGGGAGGGGGTAGTGTTGGGAGTTTTGGTTGTTTTGGTGGTGGTTGGAAAATTAGGGCGTGTGAGGGCGAAGTCGGCGTGATGGGTGGGTTGTCAGCTTGCTGGGAGAAAGTTTCGTGCCAGTCAACAGGCACGAAAAAGCCCGCCGGGTGGGTGGCCAGGCGGGCGATAAAAGTTCGTTGCTTTGTTATCTGAAGGAACTCGACAGCTACGGCGCGGTTTTGGAGGTGCGCCGTGCTCTCGCCTTCTCGTGTTTGCAAAAGCCCGCAGCAGCAAGCCTTCCAATCACGGTCCGATTTTCGATTTGCGTACGCAGCCAGACCCCTAACTTAAGTATCCACTGGATCTCTTCGGAGCTGTAGAACCAGCGGTAATTGTTGCAGATGGGATGTGCCGGCAGGTAGTTGCCGGGATCATGCATACCTCCCATTACGTGAGAGAACACATGATCCGCCTCCCATGGGCCATCAATGGTGCCGCCGCAGATGTGGCAACGGCCATGCGTCTTCAAATAGATATCTTTCCTCTCCGCTGCTGTCAGGGATTTGCGGACTGTCCCGCTACCAGATTTCCCTTTGTTCGTGCGGCGCTCGGTATGCAGTTTCTTCAGACGGTTGCTGAAGTCCTCAGGGTTTTCGAATGGTTGGCTAGCACTCATAGTTTTTACGGTTTCGGAAAGCGGTGATGCCTTTTCACTGGAACTTAGGCTGGAAGAATATTGGGGGTTTAATGGCATGCGTCCAAGGCCAAAGACTTCCGGGTATCCCGCTGAAGCGGTACACCCGGAAGCGGATTTTTGGTTCAGCCGACAGCTGCGAGCCTACGTGTGCCCATCTGCCCGAAACGGGAGATGACTTCACGCGCGTCGCTGCGGGCGAGTTGCACGGCGTTTTCGCGGAGACGGCTGAGGCCGTCGGTGAGCGAGGCCATGGCTCCGGGTTGATTGCGGTATTCCTCGGCGCTGCGGCTGAGGAGATCGCGGCGGAAGCGTTCGAGCGTTTGCTCTAACTGCTGGTCGCCGGCGAAGTTCAACGTGCGGAAGCTATCGATGAACGTCGTGAGGCGATTGAGCGTGCGTTGGTGAACGCCGTTTTCAGATCCGTCGATGGTAGCCAAAACCTCTCCGGCGAGGCGTGCGGTTTCCTCGCGCAACGATGCGACGCTCTCGCGGATGAATCCGTCGAGGTCGTTCTGCATGCGGCGTGTGGCATCTTCTGCGATCCGGCGGCGGTCTTCCACGGCTTCAAATTCAGCGACGCCTTCTACAACTTCCAAGCGGATGCTATCGGGAGCAGCGATTTGGAATAGCCGGGTCTCGAACGCAAAGCGCTTGGCGATTTCTCCGGCGGGCGGGAAGGACTGCTCGATGGTAGCGATCAAGCGCTCTGCGCTGCCGTTCATGTGCTGAGCTGCCTCACGCCACTCAGCCATCGCGTTTTCACGCAATGGCGAATAGCCAGCGACAAAGTCGAGTGTCGCTTCACGAAACTCGTCGCGCAGCTTGTCTAGGGTGTCGGTCAAATCGCCGAGACGTGGGTTCGGAACGAAGCGACCGATACCACCCAGGAACGGGAAGCTGGCACTTTCGACAGATGCTTGCACGCGTGATTCAATCAGAGCGAATGCCTGAAGTGCATCGCGCGGGATGAGCCGCTTGTGTCCGAGTTGGATGAGCCTTTCGGATACGTGTGCGGGATCGAGACCGAGGTCTTCGGGACTGAGCTTTTTGCAACCCCTCCAGTAACGGACGGAGGTTGCGACAAGGACGCCCCGGCGGCACACGGCGTCGAGGAGGTGGGTGTTGTTATTTGGATTCATGATGATTCAATTTTAGTTTGGTTGTTGGTTTATGTTTTCAGGGGAAAATGGAACGCCCGCCGCGATCACAGGGACCGAGGCGGGCGTAGGTTAGATACATGCTGCTTTATGCCGCGTGCTTTCGATGGATGTCCTCTACCGTCATACTCGGCAGCCAGGCTTTGCACTCGTTCTTGAACTGGCACCATGAGCAATGCATGCCGGGCTGCGGGTGGAAGCGGTCTTCGGAGATGCCTTGGACGGCGGTTTCGAGCAAAGCGGTGACGCGTTGCTTGCGGTGTTTGTCTGCGGGCGGGGATTTCACCCGGATGACCTGCGGGGTCTTGGTCTTCACCAAGAACACTAGGTCCAACGAAGGCGGTGTCTCGCCGGTGGCGGCCTCCATCAGCAGCTGGTAACTGACGAGCTGGATCTCATGGTCGAACGCTGCGTTGGTAGGATCGGGCTTCGCGGCGGCGGACTTGAAATCGACCGGCGTGAAATTGCCTTCTACTAAATCCATGGCACCTGTCAGCGGAACTGATAGCCCGGGGATGTTTTCCTTGAGCATCACTTCGACGGCACGCGGCTTTTCCTTCATCGCCTCCGGGGAGTCGAGGTAGGCGGCGACCACGCGCAGTCCGTCCTGACGGCACTTTTCACGTTCGGCCTCATCGTCGAAGTTGACCGGCCCCTCCTCGCGTTCGAGACGGAGGAAGGCACGTTCGTATGCTTCGGCCACGGCCTCTACCGAGTCGTCGCCACCTCTCCAACGGGATAGGTGAAAGGATTGCAGAGCGGCATGCACCGCCTTGCCGAGGTGCAGAGCGACAGGTGTGGCTTTCCGAATACAGGCCACTCGCTCGAAGTAGAACTTGAGCGAGCAGCCGAGGTAGGCTTTAGCCGCCGAAGGACTGATGTGCTGAGGCAACGTCTGTGCCCAAGGTGTCAGTCCAGTGGTGAACGGCGCTTCATGTGGATTTAGGGTAGCGATCATGCGGCGTTCCTTTCATTGCGGTTACCTCGGTTGCTGTTGTAAGCAGAACCGCTGCGCCGCTCACGCTGGCCAGCGCCGTATGTATCGAGCAGCTCGTCGATGAGACCTGAGGCTTCCACTTTGTTGAGCTGGAGCACACCTTTGCCGAAGCGTTCAACCGCTAGGGTCTCCACATCGGCTTTATCGAGGCTATGTTCATCGACGAGTTTCAGGATCAGATCCTTCTGCTTGTCGGAGCATCTCCATGCCGGCCCGCGTTGCCAGTTGGCCACATGTGTGACGTTGGTTGGAGCGGAGGTAGTATGGTGGGTTGGGGTTTGTTCCGTGGGTGAATCCATACCGTAGTCGCCCGGGGGGACGAAGCCGGTGTGGAGCATTTGTTGATCAACGGTCGTTTGCAGGCGTTGATAGAGGCGCTCGGATTCGGCGGCGACATCATCGGTAGTCATGAGTTCGGTTTCGACTGAAACGGAGAACTGATGCGATGAGTAACCGGGAAGTCCGAGGCGTTTGCTGTAATTGGCGATGAGTTTGATGGCCATAAGGTTAGATTCGGTATATGGTGTTAGTTCGCTCAAATTTATTTACGGGGGGTAGCTGCGAGACTGCCCAGCAAAGTGACCGCTGCTGCGCCGCAGATCATGGGCAGCCAGAAGTCGCTGAAAATCGTGCAGGCGAGTGCTACGATCGTGATCCAAGCGAATATCTTGATGTAGAAGAATGGGTTCATAGTGGTTGTGTTGTTATTGGATGTGGTGGTTATGATGTGGGTTATTTCACGAGCTTGCCTAAGACTCCGAGAACGCCTAAGGCGACAACGGCATAAGCAAGAACACGGAGGCCGTCGCCAAGTGGCGTGACGTCCACGAGGGGTGATGCTGCATCTTCGGTGCATGAAACGCAGGTGAGAGCGCACATGATGATCGGTAGGATGAGCAGAGACTTGGAGACGTGGTGTTGAGAGGAGCAGCGCTTGGCTGCGAGTTGGTATGAGGCGATGGTGGGTATCATTGGTTTGGTGTTTGGTTCGGGTGTAAACGAAGAAGCCCGCCACGGAATGAACCGGGCGGGCTGCTGCTAGGGTTTGGGTGATGTTAGGCGGAGTGCCTTAGCAAATCATTATGACACGGCGGGGCCGGGAATTGCGCGGACAACTGGGAGGGCTAACCACCTGCGCAAGGGTGAGCGTGACGCCCACGTGCGGGTATCAAATCAACGCTTCCAGATCCGCCAGCAGTTTTTCCACCTGCTCCCAAGACTGCCGCGTTGTTGGCCGTGAGGGAGTCCTTCAATCATTGACCTCGGATGATCACTGCGGTATTGAACTTAATAACAATCTCATTCATCAATGCCTGCCAAAGCCAAGAAATCAGCTGTAATGAAACCCCGAACACAAATAATCGAAGTTGAAATCATTCCCGAACTGACACCACAGGCCGTTGTAAAACAGCTTTCGCAGGTGGAGGAAACGGTTGCACGAGCCTCATCGATGTCGGATGCGAAGATTGTGACAAGCATCAAGGACTACAGCAGTCGCGCGACCAAGCATGCTCATACTGCGGTGGAGTCCGGGGCCTCGGCCCTTGTTTATGCGTGGGGTAGCGGAAAGCTACTCAACGCGGCAAAGACTAAACTCGGACGTGGGGATTTCGGAGACTGGCGGAAAAAACACCTTTGCGACGAC
>JBAXLW010000127.1:0-5503 GCA_037134575.1 Verrucomicrobiota bacterium
GAGATTCAGAGTGCAATCGCGACCTATTACGTAAAAAAATCGGACCAATTATCCGTGGAATTTTGGAATGCAAAAAATGAGGAGGAGGCCACCAAAGTTACGTTGCCACGTGAAATGATTTCCGAATGGGCCTCATACATAGAAAATAACTCAGTTCCACAAACCGTGCAGGCAAGGGAATTGCGCACAGCAGTCAAGGAATCCAGTAAATTCAGCGATCAGCTCCATAGCTTCGAGACTCATCTTAAGGCTGCGGCTTTCGCTTTGCTTAATGGGCGTGCACAGGGTAATAATCAAAAATGCTATGCACTTGTCCCTGTTGGGGCGGACTGGACAGGTAATGAAAATATTCTTGGCTACCCAGACGGACTCCAATCGACTAATTACATTACCAAGCCTGCGCTGGATTTGATTCTTCACGCTGCAGACTACCCCTACGTTCCGCATTTCCTCATTCTCGACGAGATGAACCTGTCGCACGTCGAGCGGTATTTCGCGGACATACTCTCAATCATCGAATCGGACGAGGGCTTGGAACTTTACGCCGGAGACATGGATATGCCGGAAACGTGGAGGAAGACAGCGGCTGCGAAATGCGTCCCGCCGAAGTTGACACAACTACCTGAGAACCTCTTCATCATTGGGACAGTGAACGTGGACGAGACAACCTACATGTTCTCGCCGAAGGTGCTGGATCGGGCGAACGTGATTGAATTTCGCATGGATGCCGCCGAGTTGGAGGGTTTTCTCGATAACCCCATCAAGCCTGACCTGTCGAAGCTGGATGGCAAGGGCGCGTCGTTTGGGACGGCATTCGTTGATGCTGCCAAAAATCTGGTGACCGTTCCCGCTGATGTGAAGGTGGCCTACAATGCTGAAATGCTACTGTTCTTCAAAATACTGCAAGCTCACGGGGCGGAGTTTGGCTACCGAACAGCCTACGAAACAGCGCGCTTTATTCACTTTTACCAACTGCTCGGCAATCACCCAATCGGCGCGACCGACTGGTTTTCAGGTGCATTTGACTGCGTGGTACTACAGAAGCTACTGCCCAAGCTCCATGGTTCGCGAGCCAAGCTGGGACCGGTACTCAAGAAACTGTGGTATCTTTGTGTGACCGATGCGATTGGCCGGGGTGTGGACCCATTCAAGGCGACCGAAGAAGCAGCGCGCTCGACCGATAAGAAGGCTGAGCCTTCTATCGTAATTCCAGACAATGTGCCGTATCCTTTGAGCGCCGAAAAAATTGGCCGTATGTGGCAGCTTCTGATGGATAATGGATTTGCCTCCTTCGCCGAGGCATGAGCTCATGCGCGTTCTTTCTGAAACCAGCATTGCGTTTCGCTCGTCTTCTGGCGCGGTGTTAGCCCACGTCTGTCTGGTACCTGTGAAGGACGCGAAGAGCGCTGACTCAGCACCACTGGTCGAGATGGATGCGGAGCATGCCCGCGAACACGGCGAGACGCTTGTACAGATGCGCGAGTCCGAACGTTACGAGTATGAGGTAGTGCCAGTGAACGGAGTGGACCTGCGTCTGCGTTGCAGCCTTTCCAATCGGCGGCGCAGTCTAGGCAGTGTGGGTGACAAAGCTGATGCTGGACTGATCGAGACACGTTCATTTTGCGGTACGCTTCTGATGGAATTGGTCGAGGGTGAAGTGGACGATGCGAAGACCGCTATGGCCTCCGCTTTGATGGACGTGCGTTCGCTCAAGCTGGATTATCGGACTGAATATCGCGGCATGCTGCGAAGGCTTTCCAACGAGATTGCCGGGCTGGTGGCCGACGCGCGATCCTCGGCTAAGGCTGGTTATCGCTCGACGTTTGAGGAGCGGACGGATGCGGGGTGGCTGCAGATCCAATTGGAGTTATTAAGGGAGACGCTGGACAGCGCCGAATTCTCCGCCGCATTGCACCGCATCCTGAGCTTTCCCCATGAGCAGTTGTCCACAGTAAGCGATTCTGTTTCCACTGATCGGGCAATTCGCTGGACGCCGTCGGCGTTGAGACAGCTGGTGACACGCAATCCACGCCGCGAGGTTCCCGCTTTGCACCCACTTCGAACGCTGGGACTGACGACGGTTGCCGAGCGGGTGATGGTGCCGCTTCGGTCGCGGGACTTAGACACCCTTGAGAACAGGTTCGTGAAGTTCGCGCTGGAAGAATTTCGAGCCTTTCTCACCCACGCGCAGGGCGTATTTGAGTCTTGTGCGGGTTGGGGCGCTGCGGCGGAATTGTCGCGTCGGCTGGAGTCAACGGTGGATGATTGGCTAGGGCGTAGCCTGTTCCGTGAAGTGGGCCAAATGCAGTTTGCGCCGTTGGGAAGTCCGGTCTTGCAGCGCAAGGCGGGCTATCGGGAGGTGTTGCGCTGGTGGTTGCGGTTTCGTACGGCGGCAGAGCTTTCGTGGGAAGGCGGTGAGGAGCTGTTCCATGCGGGTCAGCGCGACGTGGCTAGCCTTTATGAGTATTGGCTGTTCTTCGAGTTGCTCGGTTGGTTTTGCAATAAATGCTGCGGTGGCAACCGGCCTACCGTGGATGAACTTGTTGACGGGCTGGAAGAAGGTTCGCCGAATTTGCGTCTCAGGAAGAGTTTTGAGTTGGGGCCATTTGCCGGAATTTTTGTAGGGCAGAGTCGTAGTTTGAAGGCACGCTTTAGTTACAACCGCCGCTTTGCGGTGACGAAGGAACGGCACGAAGGTGGGAGCTGGACGCGGCGACTGCACCCGGACTACACGCTGACATTCTGGCCAGAGGAACTGAGCGAGGCGGATGCAGAACGACAGGAGCTGCTGGTGCACGTGCACTTCGATGCGAAATATCGTGTGGAGAATATCGAGAGCCTGTTTGGTGTGGAAGGCGCGGAAGACGCTGACGAAGAGGTTGATGGCAACTACAAGCGTCAAGACCTGCTAAAAATGCATGCCTACCGTGACGCGATTAAACGCTCGCAAGGTGCCTATGTCATTTACCCGGGGCGCTCCAACAAGTCGGTCAATCTACAAGGGTTTCATGAGTTGCTTCCGGGTCTTGGAGCGTTTGGCGTCGCGCCCGATGAAAACGGCGTGGCGCGGGGCATGGAGTCGTTGGAGAATTTTCTCGACGAATTGCTGGCACACCTCAGCAACCGCACGACAGCTCAGGAAAGAGTGAGTTATCACATTGCAGAATCCTATGTCCTGAAAGACGAGCTGGTGTCGTATGGGGCGCTGCGACTGCAAGAAACCGACATCTATGGAGAGAATTACCGGGCGTTGCCACCTGCAGAGCACATGATATTGGTGGCGTGGTACCGCGATGCAGAGCAATTAAAGTGGACGAAGGAAAAAAATCTCGCTGTCGTTCGGCTGGGCAGAAGACCGGGAGCATGGCACATACAGCCTGAATTTGCTGAGGCGCGTCATTTACTATTGCACAGCCTAGGCGGTGCATCACCGCCCGGCTTGTGGCGCCTCAGTAGCCCGGGGTACAAGGTTTTTACGGATACCGAACTGAAACAAACCGGCTACCCCGGTATGGCAAGCGGCGAAATTTACGCAGTCTTTGAAGTCGAACTCGACCCAAATTGGGAGACTGTCGAATGGCAAAGTAAGCGGCTTATTCGGGCCATTAGGGACTTCGAAAGCCGAATTCGCCATAAGTTGATTAAGAACATTGGACGTCAGTCTGCAATTCCACGAATCATTCCACTTAGTGATTTGCTGAAAGCTCGGGTATGAGATTGTTGACGGCCTTTTTTACCGATCAGTGCGAGAAGTTTCTCCTTCAGACCGGCGCAGCGGGTCTGCGGCAGGCGGAAGTCGGGGCAGTTTTCATGACCGTGCCAGAAGCAGCCGTGGACGAAGAAGACGGTGCGGTGCTTGGGCAGGACGAGGTCGGGTTTTCCGGGCAGGGACCAGTTTTTCGGGCCGCGGACGGTGAAGCGGTAGCCGAGGCGGTGTAGCATGGAGCGCAGGGCGAGCTCGGGCCCGGTGTCGCGGCCGCGGATGCGGGCCATGACCGCGGAGCGTTTGGCGGGGGTGAAGACGTCGGCCATGGGGGAAGAGGTTGGGTGCATTCAATATCGAACGCGAAACGCCGAATGTCGAAGGGAAGATGGATTTACCGCCAAGGCGCGAAGGCCGCCAAGGGACGCAAAGGAAGAGGGATTTTCGGAGTTGAAAAGTTAGGGGGGAGGTCGGGGGGATGATGAATGATCCCGTGGCGATGCCGGAGAGAGAGAGGAAGTTGCGACGGTTCATGGGAGTGGCGGAGTGCCTGAAGGAGTGGGAAGTGGCGGAGTTTGGGGATGATGATCCGCACCAAATGGCCGCGCCTGAGGCAGTTTCTTTGGGCGCTTTTTCGGCAGATGGGAGCGGGTGAAATCCACCTTGCGGAAGCGCGAAGCAGCCCAAGGGACCTCAATCGCCCCCCACAGGACGCGCAGGCCGGTTAGGTAGATGCCTTGGCCTTGGGTATTTGCGTCGTAGATCGATTTCACATGATAGACTTGGCCTTCGCGCAGCACTCCGTCGGGGAAACAAAATGGATGGAGATCGGGATCGGATGGCGGAGCGATCGGTGCGGTGAGATTGGTGTTGATGGCGACGACACGGTCGCCGGCTGTGAATGGGTCCATGGTCGTGAGGGTGTTTTAATGATCGCCAGGGATTTTAGCCACCCGGCGATCCTTTGCGAAGCAGAGCGATGCAATGAAGGTGGCGTGAGCTTGCCGGTGGTCAAATCCTCCAATATCAAGCAGCGCCAATGCCTCTTTGAAAAGCCCCTGCTCGCGAAATGCCTCGGCGCGGATCAATCGATGGGGAGGCGTGTCTTCATCAAATAAGGCAATGATGCTGACGAGGTTTTCAAGGTGCTCCTTGCTTAGGGCATCGACTTCACCCTTCCGAATGGCATCGTTTCCGGCCCACCAGAGTTTCATCCGAAGCTCGCAGAGCTTGTCCTTTGAATCCGCCATGCCGGATTTGAGTGCGAAAAAATAATCGGCCTCGTCTGGGTATTCCGCGGAAGGAATCTTAATCGCTTTGGGCAGGTGACGGTTTTCCCAAACATCTGAATTCCTTCTTAACTCTCGGCGTTCCATAAATTCTTCGAATTCAATCGACTCGATGAGCTCGTAGTCATCGGACCAGAACAGGACATTCTCGACAGGATGTTTTTTTAGCCACGGATCGTCTGGCATCATGGGGGCATCGCATTTGAAGTCGGTCCAAAACGTCGCTCCGAATGTATTTCCGGATGCGATGGTGTCGAGCATGAGAGGTGTTTTGCAACCGGGAACTTTGACGATGAGAACAGGGCCTGGGGTCATTGGATTTGGAGTTTGGAGTTTGGAGTTTGGAGCTTTTTGAGTTGGATTCGTATTTCAGAATGCCCCTTCTTTTATCAGGGGGGGTGGGTCAAATAGAGGGGTAGGCTACAAAAAAATGAAAAAAGTTTCAATCGTAGCTAAGGAGCGCCGATCTTCAGTCGGCTTCTTCGATTTCGTGCGGTTTCGTGAGTTTCGT
>JBAXLW010000128.1:0-5477 GCA_037134575.1 Verrucomicrobiota bacterium
ATCTTACGCCCCCAACGATTGGCTTTTCGGCACTCGTGCGGAGGTCTTCGGCACTCGTGCGGAGGTCTTCGGCACTCGTGCGGAGGTCTTCGGCACGGGTGCGGAGGTCTTCGGCACTCGTGCGGAGGTCTTCGGCACTGGTGCGGAGGTCTTCGGCACTGGTGCGGAGGTCCTCGGCACTCGTGCCGAATCGCTTAATGACATTGATCGTGTCGATTTTCCCGACTGCGATTGGCCAAGATTTCGTGAAGGATCGGCACGTCGGCGGCGGCCCAGCTCAACACGTCGAAATCATGGGGCGGACACCAGTGGAGTTGTTCGTGCTCGAGGGCTTGAGGTTCGCCGGCGAGGATGCGGCAATAGTAAGGCCGCAGGCGGATCATTCTTTCGTTGTAGTTCCAGATGACCGGGCCGAGTGGGGAGCCGACTTCGATATCGACAGCGAGCTCTTCGCGCAGCTCGCGGACAAGCGCGGACTCGGGGCTTTCTCCGCACTCCACTTTGCCGCCTGGGAATTCCCAGAGGCCGCCGAGGTGTTTACCCATGGGTCTCAAACCGGTGAGAATGTGCCCTTCCAAATTTTCGATCACGCCGCAAACGACCTCTATCATGCGGTCGATTCTGGGTGATCTGCCTGCCGCGGGTCAACTGGAGCGTGATCAAAATCCTTCATCGCACAAAAAAGCCGCCAGAGAAACTCTGGCGGCTTTTTTACATGGATTAACGGTCAAAAAATCAGGCGAGCTTCGCTTCTTCCTTTTTTTCGTCTTTCTTGTCGTGACCTTTTTCGCATTTGCCGCAATGTGCGATCTTAGCTTCAGTCTTTTCTTTCTTCTCGTCGTCTTTCTTACACTTGTCACAGCCAGCGAGCTTGACTTCTTCTTTTTTGTTTTTGTCGCATCCACCCTTTTCACAACTGCCTTTTTCGCAGTCACCAGCGAAGGCGGTAGGGAGGATCATGAAGGTTGAGCAGAGCGCGGTAAGTAGCAATTTCATAGGGATAGGAGTTGGTTGGGTTACGGATGTTTGGATTGGGTGAACCTAGCCGCTCATGAATAATCCAGATTGGCGAGATTTCAATAGAGAAAGCTCCGCATGGAGGCAAATTTTTCTAAAAATCTTACTTGCTGTGAAATTATCAGGGGCGAGGGAGCCTTCATGATTGAGCTTGGCCGCGGGCGGGATGTGGCCTATGTCGTGCGGTTCAGCCGTGTCATTTTCGCTTCTTACCACTGATCCTACGAGTTCTGCCCGCCGCGGGCGCTTGGTTTTGCCGCACGGTAGCGTCGAAACGCCGATTTTCATGCCCGTCGGCACTCAGGGTACAGTCAAGACGCTGCACCCGACGGAACTGGAGCAGCTGGGCGCGCAGATTATTTTAGGAAACACCTATCACCTGTGGTTAAGGCCGGGACATGAATTGATCCGCGAGCTGGGCGGGTTACACGGTTTCAGCACGTGGCAGAAGCCGATGCTGACGGATTCCGGCGGTTTCCAGGTGTGGTCGTTGGCGAAACTGCGCAAGATCACCGAAGAGGGCGTGCGCTTTCAAAATCATCTGGATGGATCGAAAATGCTCCTAACGCCAGAGCTGAGCATGGAAATCCAAGGCGCGCTGGGTTCGGACATCGCGATGTTGTTCGACGAATGCCCGCCCTACCCTTGCGATGAGGCGTATGCGGCAAAGTCGCTGGCACTGACCAGCCGCTGGGCGAAGCGTTGCAAAGAATGGATCACGGAGAATGAGCCGCGCTCTGGCGAGGGCCGGCAGCACCATTTCGGCATCGTCCAAGGGTCGATCTATGCCGATCTGCGCGAGCAGTCGGCGCGCGAGTTGGTGGAGCTCGACTTCGATGGCTACGCGATCGGTGGTGTTTCAGTGGGCGAGCCGGAACATGAGATGTTCCGCGCGATCGACAATGCGGTGCCGTTCTTGCCACAGGATAAGCCGCGCTATGCGATGGGACTGGGAACGCCACAACAAATTTTGGAAATGATCGCCCGCGGGGTGGACATGTTCGACTGCGTGATGCCGACGCGGATCGCCCGCCACGGGATGGCATTCACACTCGACGGGCCGATCAATATTAAGAACCTGATCCACGCCAAAGATCCGCGGCCGCTGTGCGAAAGTTGCCACCCGCACGTCGCGGGATTCTCCCGCGCCTATCTCCGGCATCTGTTCCGCGCTGGCGAAATCCTCGGTTTGCGGTTGCTTTCCTTTCATAATCTGCATTTCTACATGCGCCTCGTGGCCGACGCGCGAGAGGCAATCAGCGCGGGCAACTTCTCCGCTTTTCAAAATTCATTCATTCAACGTTACCACCTATCCAAAAATTTATGAACCCAATCCCTAGCCTCACTATCTCATCTCTTCTCGCTCAAGCCCCACCCGCAGGTGGTCCTGGCGGCATTCTTGGCAATCCTCTGGTTATGATGGTAGCGCTGGTTGTCATGATGTATTTCCTGATGATCCGCCCGCAGCAGAAGCAGCGCAAGGAAATGGCCGCCCGCATCGCCGCGCTGGCCTCCGGGGACAAGGTGATCACTTCGGCGGGCATTCACGGCATCGTCCACCACATCAAGGATCACACCGTGATGATCAAAGTCGCTGAAGGTACGATGCTGGAGTTTGACAAATCCGCGATCGCCACAGTCCACAAAAAGGACAGTGCCGCGAAGTAACTTATCCTGATTCCAATATCCTCCTTTCCCCGAGTCTCAACCACGCTCCCATTATGTTTGTCGCCACTGCTTTTTACGAAGACCCCTTGACCTTGTTCTTTATCGGGCTCGGCCTGATGATTTTGTTCTTTTGGTACTTCGCAACCGAGATCGAGCGACGGAAACGCAATGTCGGCACTGTGCTGACTTTGGGGGTTTGTGCGTTCTGCTTGTTCGCAGCATCGCCGCCGAAGGAGCGGCTCAAAGGAGGCATCGACATTCTCGGCGGTTCATCGTTTTCGCTGCACATCCAACCGCGGACTAATGTGGATGGAGCTGAAATGCCGGTGACTCCGTCACAGGTAGATCAAGCCATCGTCGTCATTGAGAAGCGACTCAACGGCATGGGTACAGCCGAGCCGATCATCGCCCGCCAGGGTAGCAATGGCATCCTCTTGCAAATGCCTGGCGTCGAACCACAAGAGTCCGACCGGATTCGCGCGACCTTGCAAAAAGTGGCCAAACTGGAATTGCGTGAGGTGTGCCCACGCAATGAAGAACTCGGCCCAGACCGCAAGCCACTGGCCGTTCGCGTGGCAGATCACAGTGAAATCGTTCCCGGCTACCAGGCCTTCATTCACAAGAACAAGGATGAGGAAGGTAATGAGACCCAGCGTCCGATCCTGCTCAACCGCCGCGCTGCGCTGGGTGGATCTGACATCGCGATGGCTAATCCTTCACAGCAACAGGCCGATGCCGTTGACATCACACTCAATAGTGCCGGCACGGACAAGATGATCGCCCTGACCAAGAACATGCGTCCGCAAATAGACCGTATCGCCATCGTGCTGGATGGTGAAGTGATCAGCGCGCCGGTGGTCAACCAAGTCCCGCTGGGCAAACAGTTCGTCATCACGGGTCTGCGCGATCCCGGTGAGCCACTAAGCCTGGCCAACTCGCTGATGAACCCGCTGGAAAATGCACTCGTCGTCGATGAGATGCGCAAGGTCTCCCCCACCCTCGGCTCCGCAGTGGTCAAGCAAGGCCTAGTCGCCGGTGGACTGGCCCTAGTGATGACCTTCCTGTTTGTGCTGCTTTACTACCGCGTGTCGGGCTTCATCGCTATCATCGGACTTACGATCAACACGGTGATGCTGTTCGGCATCATGGCTATGTTTGGCTTCACCTTCACCCTGCCCGGCATCGCCGGTATGGTGCTGACTATCGGCATGGCGGTGGATGCGAACGTGCTGATCTATGAGCGCCTGCGCGACGAGATCCGCAGCGGCAAGTCGCTCAGGAACGCGCTCGAAGCTTCCTACGACAAGGCGTTCAGTGCGATTTTCGACTCTCACGTGACCTCACTGATCACCGCAGTGATCCTATTCTGGTTTGGCACCAGTACGATCAAAGGCTTCGCCGTCACGCTGATTATCGGTGTTACAGCGTCCTTGTTCTCGGCGATTCTCGTCACCCGCGTGATCTTCCGCTGGTCTCTTGATCTGGGCCTGTTCAAGAAGCTTACCTTCCTCGACCTGATCCGCTCCGCCAACTACGACTTCCTAGGCAAGCGCCGGATCTGCATCGGCCTGGCCGTTGCGACTCTGATCCTCTCTGTTGGCGCGTTCGCGTACAAGGGCGAGCGTGCACTGGGCATCGACTTCACGGGGGGGACGCTCATCAAGTTCCAACTCGGTAAAGACGTGAAGATACCGATTGAACAGGTACGGACCGCAGTGGAGGGCATGAAACTTTCCAAAGCGGCCTATCCACAGCAAGAAACCAACGTCACGACCGGCACGATGCTGACCATCCGCTGCGCCACGAAAGATGCGCGAGACATCACGAACAAGCTGCGCGAGACCATCCCCGCACTGGGCGCGAAGAAGGCCAATTCCAACGACTATGCGATCGACGCCAGCCAGGATGAAGTTTCCGCCCTGATCGGTGGCAGCTCCCGCACCCAGTCGCTCATTGCGATCGCCCTAGGCCTGTTAGGCATCGTCATCTACATGACCGCACGCTTCGAATTCTCGTTTGCTTTGGGCGGCTTTGTAGCGATTTTCCATGACATCATCATTTGCGTCGGCGCGGTGGTGTTGATGGGTGGAGAACTTTCACTCATCCACGTAGGTGCGGTTTTGACCATCGCCGGTTACTCGATCAGTGATACGATCATCGTCTTCGACCGCGTGCGCGAATTGCTGCTGACGCGGACCGACTCGGTGGAAAAAATCATGAACGATGCCGTCAACTCGACTCTGTCGCGAACCTTACTGACCTCGGGAGCAACGCTGATCAGCGTGGCGATTCTGGCCTTTGCGGGCGGCTCTGCTTTGCGTGATTTTGGTGTGATCATCTTCATTGGCATCATCGTCGGCACCTTCTCGTCGATCTTCATTGCATCGCCTGTGGTGCTGTGGTGGAGCAATCGCAAGGGTGGTAACATCCGTGAAACTGTGAAGGCCACAGTCGCTAGAGCGGAATCCATTTCCGCGGCCCCCTGAGCCCAGCCACCCGCCGATCCATCTTACGCGCCACGATTCCCATGGGATCGTGGCGCTTTTGCGTCGGGCTTTTTCCAAATCACAACTTGTCCACGATGGGCGGCGCAGGCTCCTGAGGCTGGGGCTTGGGTGGGGCATCCTCCGCTGAGATTTTGTGGTCGCCATTGCGGTCGAGGCGCAGGAAGCGTTTTTCCTGCTCGTCCTCGGTTAGATTCTTTACGGCAGGCCCTTGCCGAAATTCTTCAAATGACAGAGCACCATCGCCGTTGAGATCGAGCTTGGGATCTGCCTCGGGGCGATCTGGGT
>JBAXLW010000129.1:0-5394 GCA_037134575.1 Verrucomicrobiota bacterium
TTTCGCCCAAGCCTTTTTGCGAACAGACGTTCAGATCACCGAGGCGCGAAACGAGCGAATGATAGACAAGCGCGACTGGGACGGGGACATCCAACGGGCGTAGGTAGATGACTGGGTCGATGAAATGCAGGGTTTCTCCGTCCAGTCCGACGAGAACATTTTCGTCATGCAGGTCCTCGATGAATAGATCCAGCGCGGGAATGTAATAGTCGTCGTTGCGAAAGCGGAACGCCCCGAGCGAGCAGGACATGAATGTTTCCACTTGGCGGCGGGATGCGCCGAGGTAGCTACCATCTGCGGCGCGGGCCGCGTACACTTCCGCTTGGCTAAGCAGTACGCTGGTGCCGAATTCCGGGTCGTTGATCAATCCCAGAAATTCATAGGCGGTATCTGGAAACAGCAACTGGTGCAGATGGAGGCGTTGGAAAAACTGCAACCAAGTGCCATGATAGACACCGTTATTCGCCTTGATGAAATGGCCGCTTCCGTCTGGATAGACCTTGTGTTCGGCACCGCCGAGACGATCCGATTTTTCCCACGTATCGATAAATGCTGATGCGTCGAGATGACTCAGCTGAGAGAGTTCTCGTTCTTCAAGGGAACGAATGGCGCGGTCGAGCTCGGCCCGCTGTTGGCGTGTCTGTGGCTGCGGGATGCCAGGCTTTTCACTTGCGCGATGGACTCGCTCAACGGCCTCGAGGGCTGGGATGATTGCAGGCGCGAGGCTTTCTCGGAGTTCTTGCGGTGTGATTCGCTGAGATAGAGCGGTGTGTTCATGGTTATAGGATAAGGGTGGCGTCAAGTACTTGATGGAAGATGGAAATGGTTCGGCGGAAATGGGACCCACATGGATCTTCGCGCTTTGTTGCACGCCGTTGGTGTCGAGGAAAGCCCGGGACAGATTGACGATGGTTTTGCCACGCCATGTCATCACCAGACGACCATCATCCGTGACGTTGGCGACGTGTTTGCACTCCAAGTTTTCGCGGTCGGACTCGGCGATGAAGTAGTCGATCTCGGAAGGATCCACGCAGATGGCCATGCGCTCCTGCGATTCGGAAATCGCCAGTTCGGTGCCGTCGAGGCCGTCATACTTTTTGGAAACCGCGTCGAGGTTGATCTCCAGCGACGGAGCAATTTCACCGATCGCCACAGAGATACCACCTGCGCCAAAGTCGTTGCAGATTTTGATTTTGCGGGTCAGCTCCGGGTTGCGGAACAAGCGCTGGATCTTGCGCTCGGTCGGGGCGTCGCCCTTCTGGACTTCGGCGGAATTTTCCAGTGCGGTGTCCGTGTGTTCCTTTGAAGAACCGGTCGCGCCGCCCACACCATCACGGCCTGTGCGTCCACCGATCAGCAGAATCACATCGCCGGGGGCAGGGGAGCCGCGGAACACTTGCGAGCGTGGGGCCGCTGCCACCACCGCACCGATCTCCATGCGCTTGGCCACATAGCCGGGGTGATAGACCTCCGCCACTTGGCCAGTCGCCAGACCGATCTGGTTGCCGTACGATGAGTAACCGCGGGCCGCCACTTGGCAGATCTTTTTCTGCGGCAGCTTGCCAGCCAGCGTCTCGGCAAACGGAGTGCGCGGATCGCCCGCGCCCGTCACACGCATCGCCTGATAGACATACGAGCGGCCGGAAAGGGGATCGCGGATGCAACCGCCCAAGCAAGTCGCGGCACCGCCAAACGGCTCGATTTCCGTCGGGTGGTTGTGCGTTTCGTTTTTAAACATCACCAGCCACTCTTCGGTGAACTCCGAAATTTCAGATTCCAAATTCGAGATTTTCACCGGAACCACGATCGAGGCCGCGTTGACTTCTTCAGAAACTTCCAAGTTGTCGAGTTCGCCGGATTTCCGCAGCTCGCGCATGCCGATCAGGGCGATGTCCATCAGCGTGACCGGCTTGTCTTGGCGGGCCAATTGCTCGCGGGTGTTCAGGTAGGTCGCCCAGGCGCGCTGCACCGGCTCCGTGCCCTCGCCGAAGCTGACCTCGTCGATCTTGGTTAGGAACGTCGTGTGGCGGCAGTGGTCGGACCAATACGTGTCCAACATCCGGATCTCGGTCAGGCTCGGGTCGCGCTGCTCTTCGTCGCGGAAATAGCTCTGGCAGAAAGTGATGTCAGCCTCCGACATCGCCAGCCCGAGTGAGGTGCGCAGGCGGGCCAAGTCCGCCGCAGATTGCTGGGTGAAACCCGTCAGAATCGCCACATCGGCCGGCTCGTGGGTATTCGGCTGCAACGACTGCGGCACGTCCATCGACGCCTCGTGCGAATCCACCGCATTGATCACATACGATTTCACGCTCTGGAATTCCTCAGCCGTCAGACGGCCTGCCAGAATGATGATTTTCGCGGAAGCAACCTGCGGACGCTCCTTACCCGTCAGGATTTGCACACATTGCGCCGCAGAATCAGCGCGTTGGTCGAACTGACCCGGCAGAAACTCAACCGCAAACGCGCATTCACCAGCCGCCAGCGAAAGCGTGTCCGAGATCGCATCCACCTGTGGCTCCGACAGAATCAGTCGCGCGGCCGCGTTGAATTCCTCCGCCGTCAGGCCATCCATGTCATAGCGCTGAACGATGCGTACCCCCAAAAGTCCAGGAAGCACCAGCGATTCGTGGAGATCGTGCAACAGGTGGCGGGCTTCGGCGTTATGTTCAGCCTTTTTTTCGACGAAAATGCGATTCATGGGAGCAGTAGACAACAGTGCTTGGGATAGCGACGGATCCTAGAACGCCCAGCCGCGAGCGCAAGCCGAATGGGCCAGATGTTTCATCGCCTCAATTATCCGCAGCCTAAGGCGGCTACCGCGCCTCGGCAGTCAATCCGATCTTCCCTTCGATGTTCATCGGGTCCCTCCGCCGTATATTTCGATTTTTTAAACAGCAGATGAACAGGATTCACGCAGATGAGCAGAGATGAAGAGAGTGTTCTGAAAGCCTCTGGAAAATCCGCATTCCGCTCATCAATTCCATCTTCCATCTGCGTTCATAGACGTTCATCTGTGGTTCAAATTTCTCAAACAGCGGCCACCCCGAAACTCAGCACCCCCATAGGTCCCATAAGTCCCATAGGTCCCATAGCTGTGGGCTCCCCCCTCATTCCAGATTCAGAAAATATCGTGAACTTTTCAATTCGCCGGTGCGGGTCATCGCTCCCATCTC
The DNA here is from genome assembly GCA_037134575.1 of Verrucomicrobiota bacterium. GTDB lineage: Bacteria > Verrucomicrobiota > Verrucomicrobiia > Verrucomicrobiales > Akkermansiaceae > Luteolibacter. The sequence goes on from JBAXLW010000129.1 coordinate 3,174, forward strand.
CACTAACTTGGCCAAATCCCGTGTCGCTGTGGCGGGAGAACATTGCGTGATACGGATGTGATTGTTTGAACTCAACCCACCCTTGAACCCATCAACCCCCTCACGGAACACTCGAAGCAACACCTTCTCTTGCCGCGCATTGAGCTGTCCTCGGTATTTCCCGAAAAACTTGGCTTTTTTGACCAGAAACTCGATCCGTCGGAGGCTTTGCTCCTGGGCTTCCAAAACCATCTCACCAAAAAATTTCAACCAAGCGGTGACGTCGATGGATCGACTCGCCAAGCCCAGCGCCTCGTAATAGCGCCTGCGGTATTTTTCCAATACCCCGGAAAGTGCCACCAAAGTCGGTTGGCCAAACGCTTGCGACAGCGCCATTTCCGCGATGGCCCGGCCAATCCTCCCGTTCCCATCTTCGAATGGGTGAATGGACTCAAAATACAAGTGCGCTATCCCAGCACGCGCCAAGCCCGTCAAGGGTCCGATCGGACGATTGAACCACTCGATGAATCGTTTCATTTCCGCGGGCACCTGACGCGAAGGCGGCGCTTCGAAATGCACCACCGGATCATGGATCGCCCCCGAAACAATCCTCATCGACTCCTCATCCTGCCGATACTGGCCGATCGACTTCAAATCCCAACGTCCCCGCATCACCATTCGGTGCCACTCACACAAGGTCTCACGCGTCAGTGGGGCCGCGAAATTCCGGTAGACGTCCACCTGCAACTCGGAAATCCCATTTTCAGCGGGACTCGCCTTCCTCCCATCATCGGCCAATCCAAAAAGACGGCGAATCGACGACTGCAGGCTGTCACGATCCAATAATTCACCTTCGATTTTCGAGGTCAACAAAGCCTCGTCGCTCAACATCTCTGCCCTCAACGACTCCTGTTCACCCGTCTCCAAATGGGCGAATGTCCCGACATGCACCCCCGATCGACGCAAAAACTCCGCCTCCTGCGAGCGGACTTGGCCTTCGTCGTAGGTAAAACTGGGCCACTCAGAAAGCTGCCAATTCCAATGCTTGAGCGATTGCGTCATCATTTATTCGTCATAAATAGCGAATAAGAGATCGATAGACAAGTTCAATATCCATCACCGATCGGAGAATAGGACCGACTCAGCAATCCGCGTAGGCTGGAATTTGATCGGCGGGAGGCCAGCTCGGCCACCAGCGCGAACTCCAACCCCGGTTGGCACCGCCGCCCATCATGCCCAATCCCCAAATCCTCCTCTTCCTTTGCGTCCCTTCGCGGCCTTTGCGCCTCAGCGGTTAACTCCTCCTCCCAAGAAACCACGAAATTCACGAAAACCCACGAAATCAAAAAGACTAACTGAAAACCGTTCCAAAAAAACCCTCAGCGTCTTCCTCCCCGATCTCCGCGACTCCGCGTTTCGCTTCAACCCCAAAGAATCCCTCTCCCATTGCGTCCCTTCGCGGCCTTTGCGCCTTGGCGGTAAAACCCTATTCACCCCGCCTTCACAAGCGCTGACGCAGGCCGCACCTTCTCCACCAACGCCAGACGCTTATGCGCCAGCGCCCGGAAATCGCACTCCACCTGGATCCCGTGCCAAAATCCATCCGACTGCCCGAAAAACGCCCCCATCCGGATCGACATCACCGGCGTGATCGACCGCTTGCCCAACACGATCTCATTCACCGCCCGGGGTGGTATCCCCATTGCCCGCGCCATCGCATTCTGCGAAATCCCCATCGGCCGCAGGTACTCCTCCAGTAAAATCTCCCCCGCATGGATCGAACCATTCATGACTGTAACGTAGCACGTCATACCCCGCCGTCAATGGTAATCCAAGATCGCCACCTCCTGCGGCCCCGCCACCGTCCAGCGGAAAACAATCCGCCACTGCTCATTGATCCGGATCGAATGCCAGCCCACCCATTTCCCCGCCAACGCCTCCAGACGGTTTCCCGGCGGCACCGCCAAATCGGCCAGTACCTCTGCCTGATTCATCTGGATCAACTTCCGCAACGCCACCCTCGTGATTCCTCCAAACCGACGACTCCGCTCCGTCTCAAATAACTCCTCCGTATCCCGATCCGTAAATGATTGAATCATCGCAATGCCTCTCGTCACCGATTTCCCAGCTCACCATCCTAACCCATCTACCCCAGAACCCACAAGATCCATCGCGCCCACCGAAACTCCCTCTTCCCTTCGACGCTCAAAGCCCTGTTCAACCACAAAGCACACACAGACCA
>JBAXLW010000130.1:0-5262 GCA_037134575.1 Verrucomicrobiota bacterium
CGACGGCAAGACTTGTGCGGTCGACGGCAAGACTTGTGCGGTCGACGGCAAGACTCGTGCGGTCGACGGCAAGACTTGTGCGGTCGACGGCAAGACTTGTGCGGCCGACGGCAAGACTTGTGCGGTCGATGGCAAGACTTGTGCGGTCGATGGCAAGACTTGTGCGGTCGACGGCAAGACTCGTGCGGTCGATGGCCAATCGACCTTCGCAACCCTGACGGGCAGCAGTTGGCTTTAGGGAAATGCAAGCCCGCGCTGCCCGGACTGCGGGTTTGTGCGCCGGCTTGCTTCTTCAAATGCGCGGGCTAGCCTCGCAGCCATGTTCATCAAACGCCACGGCCCGCCGGGATCTTCGCCCGCCACGCTGCTGCCCCACCTCGTCGATGGCCAGATCCGCAAGCCAACGATCCAGATCATCGAATATGACAAGGATTCGCTCGAGGAGCGCGAGGTGACGGACGCGATCGAATTGGCGGCCCACCTCGACAACCGAAAGGTCACCTGGATCAACATCGACGGCCTCGGCGACGTGGAGGCGCTGAAGATCCTGGGCGAAAAGTTCCGCCTCCACCCGCTGGCGCTCGAAGACGTGCTCAACACCGGCCAGCGGCCCAAGGTCGAACAAGCACCCGACTATCTATTCATCATCGCGCAGATGGTCTATCAGGATCACAGCCGCGCCATCCGCGGCGAGCAGGTCAGCTTCTTTCTCGGTAAAAACTTCCTCATCACCGTGCAGGAAGAGGCGGACTACGATGTCTTCGAGCCGGTGCGCGAGCGCATCCGCTCCGGCCGCGGCTCGATCCGCAAGTCGAAGGCCGACTACCTCACCTACGCGCTGCTCGACTCGATCATCGACCACTACTACCCGGTGCTCGAAGACCTCGGCACGGCGATCGAGGAGTTGGAAACCGAACTACTAGAAAAGCCGTCGCGCGAGATGCTCGTCACGCTGCACGACTACAAGCGCAGCCTCACCCAGCTGCGGCGCTTTGTCTGGCCGCTGCGCGATGTGGTCAACGGCCTGCTGCACGACGCGTCCGGCTACATCACCGCGCCGTCCAAGATTTTCCTGCGCGACTGCTACGACCACACCGTGCAGCTGATGGATTTGGTGGAAAGCTACAAGGAAATCACCTCCGGGCTGATGGAGCTCTACCACTCCAGCGTCGGCCTGCGGACCAACGAGGTCATGCGCGTGCTGACGGTGATCACCTCCATTTTCATCCCACTGACCTTCATCGCCGGCGTCTACGGGATGAACTTCGCGCCGCAGACCGAGACAGGAGAAAAGCTGCCCTACAACATGCCCGAACTCTATCTGCCGCACGGCTACATCGACGTAATGGTCTTTATGGGACTGATCGCCATCGTCCAGTTAGTCATCTTCAAGCGGATGAAGTGGCTGTAATTTTAAAGCAGCGGAGCAAAAACTGCTGGATTGCGGCGGGGATCGACCGCAGTCTGTTTCAGGAACCATGTTTGTTATTTCGACCGCCGCCCTCAAGCGCAACACCACGATCTTGCGCGAGGTAAAGGAAGCCGCCGGCTGCCATCTGGTGCTGGCGCTAAAGGGCTTTTCCTGTTGGAAAGCCTTCCCCTACCTGCGCGCTGACCTCGACGGCTGTTGCGCCTCGGGCTTGTGGGAGGCGCAGTTGGCGCACGACTATTTCCAGAAGCACATCATCACCTACTCGCCCGCCTACGACGAGGCAGACGTAGCGGCGCTGTGCGAGTTCACCGACCACCTGGATTTCAACTCGCTCACCCAGTGGTTCCGCTTCCGGGATCAGGTTATGGCGCACCCACGTTTCCAGAGCGGTGCCCTGCTCTGCGGCCTGCGCATCAACCCGGAATGTTCGACGGGCGACACGCCGATCTACGACCCCTGCGTGGCGGGCTCCCGCCTGGGCATCACCGCCGGGCAACTGGCGGGCGCCGATCTAACGGGACTCTCCGGCCTGCATTTCCACACGCTCTGCGAGCAGAACTCCGATGATCTGGAGAAGACCCTAACAGCCGTCGACGAGAAGTTCGGCCACCTGCTGCGCTTGCCCCAGTTCACCTACCTCAACATGGGCGGCGGGCACTGGATCACCAAGCCATTCTACGACCGCGAGCGGTTGATCCGTTTGGTGAAAGAGGCCCGCGCGAATTACGGCGTCGATGTTTGGTTAGAACCCGGCGAAGCGGTCGCGATCCACAGCGGCGTGCTGCGGGCGACGGTGATGGACGTGTTTGAATCCGCCGGCCACCGCCTCGCGATTCTCAGCATTTCCGCCACCGCGCACATGCCCGACGTGATGGAAATGCCATACCGGCCGGATGTTTTCCTCGTCGACGCCGCGCCGTCTAACGGCCAACCCGCCGTCGTGATGGCGGGCGAAAACTACCACGCCGCGGGCGAATCCGGCGAGTGGACCTACCGCCTCGGCGGCCCGACTTGTCTGGCGGGCGATGTCGTCGGCGACTTCTCGTTTCACCGTGCGCTGGTGGTCGGCGACGTGCTCGTCTTCGACGACATGGCGCACTACACGATGGTGAAGACCACGACCTTCAATGGCGTCAAACACCCGGCCATCGCCCTCCAGCACGACGACGGCCAACTCGAAGTCATCCGCGAGTTCAGCTACGCCGACTTCCGCGACCGGCTTTCTTGAACGCCAGCCTCTGCGGCGTGTTTCTGCTCTGCTGATCCCGTCGTCCTCAACATCCGTCTAGGACGGCGAAAAAACGCGCTTGCAAGGGTGGGTTGACAGCAGCGCCAGCGGCCCCCATGGTCCCACTTCTCTCTGCTTCTATCATGATCTTTAAAAGTCTCTGTCGCCACGCCGGTATCGGCGCGAATTCGTACCTCCTCAAAACCAAGACTGCCAAAGTCGTACTAGATGCCGGGATGCACCCGAAACATGAAGGCTCGGAAGCGGTCCCTCATTACGAGTTTCTCAAGCCCGGGACTGCGGACTCGATCATCATCACCCACTCTCACCTCGACCACGTCGGGACACTGCCAGTTTTCCTTCAGACACAAGGACAAGCGAGGGTTTTCCTGTCGCCGGAAACTGCGGGCCTGGCCTCGGCCATGCTGCACAATTCGGTCAATGTGATGCAGTCCAAGCGCATCGAACACGGCATTGCCGAGTATCCGCTGTTTGAACACCGCGAGCTGGACGACATTGAAGATGGCTTTGAAACGCGCCACCTCGAACGGCCGTTCGACCTCGATCCCGCGGGCTCGATCCGCGGCACCTTCCACGATGCGGGACACATCCTCGGCTCGGTGGGCGTGACGATCGAAGCGGAAGGGAAAACGGTTTTCTACACCGGCGACGTGAATTTCGAGCACAGCACCCTGCAAAAAGGGGCGAACTTTCCGGAATACCCGGTGGACGCACTGATCGTCGAGACGACCCGCGGCGAACACCCACGCGATCCGAAGTACGACCGCCCGACGGAAGAAGCGGCGTTTGCGGAAGCGATCAAAAACGTCATCGAGCGCAAGGGCTCGGTGCTGATCCCGGTCTTCGCGATGGGTAAAACGCAGGAAGTGCTGGGCATGATCCACCGCTTCAAGACGGAAGGGTTGATCCCGAAGCGGACGCCCGTTTACATCGGCGGACTGAGCACGAAGATGACGCAGGTGTACGACCGCTTCAGCGGCACCTCGCGCCGGCACTTGCCAAACTTCCGCTTCCTCAAGGACATGGAGTTGGAGTCCGGCAGCAAGAAGCGCAAGGGCCCGATCCCCTTCCACCCCGGCTGCATCTACGCCCTGTCCAGCGGCATGATGTCGGAGAAGACAGTCTCCAACAATTTCGCCCGTCAGGGGGTTCTGGAAAACGCCAAGCACGGCTTGTTCTTCGTCGGTTACGCCGATCCCGAAACGCCCGGCGGCAAGATCCGTACCGCCAAGCCCGGCGACATGATCGTGCTCGACCCGGCGCACCCCGCCGTGCCGCTCAACTGCGAGACGCGGATCTTCGACTTCAGCGGCCACTCCGCCCGCGATGCGATCGCTGACTTCATCGTCAAGGTCGCACCAAAGAAGACCTTCCTCGTCCACGGCGACGATGGTGCGGTCGAGTGGTTCCGCCAGGAAATCAAGCGCCGCCTGCCGAAGACGGAAATCATCGTCCCGGAACCGGGCGTCGAGTACGAAATCTAAGCGCCCGTCCGCGCGGGTAAAAACAGATTGAGCAGCATCGTGAGAAAGAAGTTTACGATCAAAATCGCCAACGCTGAATAAACCATCGCGCGCGTCGTCCCCCGCCCCACCCCCACCGCGCCTTGGTCCGCCTGCAGGCCTTGGTGGCACGAGATCAGGACGATGAGCACGCCGAAAATCAGTCCCTTGATCATGGCGATCGAAACGTCCGTGCCATCGGTGTGGCGGTTCATCTGATCGAACCAATAGGCGCCATTGACGTTGAAGGTGCGCGTCGCCACGATCCATGAGGCCAGAATGCCGAAGGCGGCGGATTCCGCGATGAGCAGTGGCATAGCGACTAACATCGCCAAAAACCGCGGCGTGACCAGATAGTCGATCGGGTGAACGCCCATGGATCGTAGAGCGTCGATTTGTTCGGTGACTTTCATCGTCCCGATTTCGGCCGCCATCGCCGCGCCGACGCGACCGGCCAGCATCAGAGCCGTCACCGATGGCCCGAGCTCGCGCAGCATCCCCACACTGACCAAAGGGCCCCCGCCGGTTTCCAGGCCCAGCGGCTTGAACTGGAACAAGGCCTGTGCCGCAAGGACCGCGCCAGTGAAAGCTCCCGTGACGATCACCACCGACTGCGAACGATAGCCCGTCTCCGCGATTTGATCGACGACCAGCCGACGGCGGATTTTTCCTTTCAGCAGCGACTCGGTCACTGCCGCCACCAGTTTTCCCAGCTCGCCCAAGTAGGTCAGGAACCTCAGAAAAACGCCGCCCAGAAACCGGATCATTACACCATCATGCCCCAAATCACACGGCATGGCAATGCAGTTGCCCCATTCGAGCTTTACTCCTCAGGCCTCAGCGCCGTTTGAAGCGCTGTTCGTACTCGCGGTGCAAGCCTTGGTGCATCGCCGCCAGCTCAGCGACGCTGAGCGGGTCGAGCACCTCGCTGGAACTTGGGTTCATTCCCAGAAAATCCTCCAAAGTCTGGATCTTGCCAATCCACAGCCCCTTTTGCTGACCCTCAACGCGGCCTTCAACGCGGCCCTTTTCAAGGCCTTCAGCTATCAGTTTTTCGGCGACGGACATGGCGTTTTTTC
>JBAXLW010000131.1:0-5241 GCA_037134575.1 Verrucomicrobiota bacterium
GAAGTCGAGCGCAAGTGGTATGTGATCGACGCCAAGGGCAAGGTCCTCGGCCAAGTCGCTGTTGAGGCTGCACGCCTCCTCCGTGGCAAGCACAAGCCTATTTTCACCTCCCACGTTGACACCGGCGATTTCGTCGTCGTGATCAATGCTGACCAAGTTGTCCTCACCGGCAACAAGGAGAACGCCAAGATCTACACCCGTTTCTCCGGCTACGTCGGCGGCCAAAAGGTCGAGACCCCACGCATCGTCCGCGAGCGTCGTCCGATCCTCCTCGTCGAGCGCGCTGTCTGGGGCATGATCCCGAAGACCCGCCTCGGCCGCGCCCAGTTCGGCAAGCTCAAGGTCTATGCTGGTGAAAGCCACCCGCACGAAGCCCAAGCGCCAACCGCACACGCCGTTCGCTAATCCCATCTGACCCATTTTCCTAAAATGACCGCCACCACCACTAAGAGCGCCACTGGCCGCCGCAAAACTGCTGTCGCCCGCGTCTGGATGACCGAAGGCACCGGCCAGATCACCATCAATGGTCGCAGCTTCGAAGAATACCTTCCGACTGTCGAACTGCAAAATGCCGTGCTCGCACCGTTCCTTGCCCTTTCGCTTTCGAACAAGTTCGACCTCAACGTCGTCGTCAAAGGCGGTGGCAAGCAATCCCAAGCCGTCTCGATCCGTCACGCGGTTTCCCGCTCGCTCACTCTTGTCGACCCTGAGCACCGCAAGGTGATCAAGCCACTCGGCTACCTCACCCGCGATCCGCGGATGAAGGAACGGAAAAAGCCTGGTCAACCAGGTGCCCGCGCGCGCTTCCAGTTCTCCAAGCGTTAATCCGCCGACTGGGAACTTCCCTATCTCAAAAAACCGCACTCCTTACCGAGTGCGGTTTTTTTGTGCCGACAGACCTCAAACAATCTTCAGTCGCGCCAAATCCTGTGTATCGATCAAGCCCGCTGGCTTACCCTGCGCGTCGAGCACCACGATGTCGTCGACGCGGTTCTGGCCAAGCGTCTTGAGGACCTCCACCGCCAGCGCATCTGACTGCACCGTGATGGGTCGGCGAGTCATCAGTTGCGCCACCGGCTTTTCACCTAACAGCGGGTCCTGACGGAAGCTGCGTGCGAAGTCGCCGTGGGTAAAAATTCCCGCAAGACCGCCATCGCTATCGAGGATCAAGCAAGCCCCTGCACGCGCACGGTTCATCGCATCCAGCGCGGCGAAAACATCCGCGCCTTCCACCACGATCGGCAGCTCGGCGTCGGCACGCATGATATCGGAAACCCGCGTCAACAGGGCCCGGCCCAGTGAGCCACCCGGATGAAAGCGAGCAAAGTCCGCCTCGCTAAAACCACGCGATTCTAACAAAACCATCGCCAGCGCATCACCCATCACCAGCATGGCCGTGGACGAAGAGGTAGGCGCGAGGTTGAGCGGGCAGGCCTCGCGCTCGACCGAGGTATCCAGCGTCACCTCGCTGAAGCGCGAGAGCGTCGAATCAGAGCTTCCCGTGAGGGCGATGAGTTTGACGTCGAAGCGTTTGATGAATGGCAGCAGGTCGAGCAGCTCGCGGGTTTCTCCCGAGTACGAGAGAGCCAGTACCGCATCGCCATCCGAGAGCAGGCCCAGATCCCCGTGCAGCGCGTTCTGCGAATCCAGCACCACGGCCGTGGCCCCGGTCGAGTTAAACGTCGCGGCGATTTTATGGCCGATGTTGCCCGATTTGCCGACGCCGATGACCACCAGCTTGCCGCGACGATCCAGCGTTTGCTGGAGAATCTTGATCGCCTCGATCATGCGCTGATCCAAGCGGCTGGCCATCCGACTCAAACCATCGATCTCTGTTCCAATCACGTCACGCGCACGCGCTAAAAAGTCCATGAGCCATCACATGCCGGGAAGCACCCGCTTGGCAAGCGCGGCGGTGGCCATTGCATTTCTTCGGCGGCAAAAAAAACGAGCTCTCCTGAACTCTTCGCTGGATTCCTCGCAGACTCGGAATACTGTTCGTACGAACTTATGGAACTGGATTCAAAACTCGCGATCCTGGCCGACGCGGCCAAGTACGACGCCTCCTGCGCCAGTTCGGGCGCGGTGCGGGGAAACTCGCTCGGCGGCAAGGGCGTCGGCTCGACGGGCGGGATGGGCATTTGCCACAGCTACGCACCGGATGGCCGCTGCATTTCCCTGCTCAAGCTGCTGCTGACCAACCTCTGCATCTACGACTGCCACTACTGCATCAACCGCCGCTCCAGCAATGTCCGCCGCGCGGCCTTCACCGCCGACGAGGTGGTGAAGCTGACGCTGGATTTCTACAAACGAAACTACATCGAGGGCCTGTTCCTCAGCTCCGGCATCATTCGCAATGCCGACTACACGATGGAGCAGGTCATCGCCGTCGCCCGCACGCTGCGCGAGGTCCACGACTTCCGCGGCTACATCCACCTGAAGACGATCCCCGAAGCCTCGCCCGAACTGATCGAAACAGCGGCGCGCTATGCCGACCGGATCAGCATCAATCTCGAGCTACCGACCCAGAAAAGCCTCGATCTGCTGGCACCCGAAAAGAGCCTCGTCCGCACCCAGCAGGCGATGGGGCGCATCCGCCTCAAGCTCGACGAAGCCAGCGACCGGCGGAGCAACGGCGACAAGAAAGTCCGCCACGCCACCGGCCAGAGCACGCAGGTCATCGTCGGTGCGGATGACTCGACCGATGCAGACTTCCTCGCGCGCTCGGACGAACTTTACGGCTCTTATCAAATGCGGCGCGTGTACTACTCTGCGTTCAGCCCGATCCCGGAACCGTCGCGAATCCTACCGCTCAAGGCCCCGCCGCTGATCCGCGAACACCGGCTCTATCAGGCAGACTGGTTGATGCGCTTTTACGGCTTCAAGACCTCCGAGATCCTCTCCCCCACCATGCCGAACCTGGATCTGGAGCTCGACCCGAAACTCGCGTGGGCTTTGAGGAATCGGCAAGACTTCCCCGTCGATATCCAGACCGCCAGCCGCGAGGTACTGCTGCGCGTGCCCGGCCTGGGCGTGCGCAACGTCGACCGCATTATCAAAATCCGCCGCTACACCCGCATCCGCCAAGCGGATCTCGTGCGACTGCGCGTCTCGCTGGCCAAGGTACAGCCGTTCCTGATGACCGCCGACCACAATCCCGCCAGCTACCTCCTCGACTCCGACGCCCTGCGCGCCCGCTTCGTGCCCAAACCGCAGCAACTCGAACTATTCGCGTCCGATGAAATGCGTTGATCCGGGAACCGACTTCGTCTCGTGGCGCGATGCGGCGCGCGTCTTGTTAGAGGACGCCGTGCCGCCCCACGATGTTCTGTGGGAAAGCAGCGGTGGACTGTTTGAGACGGCCACCCCGGGCGGCCCGCAAGCCCCCGTCGCGTCCCCCATCAAAGTGCCAGCCGCCTTCATGGGCTTGGCCAAGTCCGTCGCCTGTCACCGCGATCCCTCGCGCTGGGCCCTGCTCTACCGCCTGCTGTGGCGGATCACGCGCGGCGGCGAGCGCCATCTACTGGCCATCGCCAGCGATCCCGAAATGGCAAGGGCGCGGCAGTTAGAAAAAAACGTGCACCGGGAAATCCACAAGATGCACGCCTTTGTCCGCTTCAAACTCATCGACACCGATGCCGCCGGCCGCGAACGCTACGCCGCGTGGTTCGAGCCAGAGCACTTCATCGTCGAGGCCGCTGCGCCCTTTTTCAGAAAGCGCTTCGCCAACATGGACTGGAGCATTTTCACCCCCAAGGGCTGCGCCCATTGGAATGGCACCGCGCTGACCCACACGCCCGGGATTCCGAATAACCCAGTAGAGAATCCCGATGCGCTGGAGGCCGCCTGGCGCACCTACTACCGCAGCATCTTCAACCCCGCGCGGCTCAAGGTGAAGGCCATGCAGACGGAAATGCCCAAGCGCTACTGGAAAAACCTGCCCGAGGCCGAACTCATCGAAGAACTCATCGGACAAAGCCAGCACCGAGTCACTCAGATGTTCGCGGAAGAGCCGCGCGCTGTGAAACCCACGCCCAAAAACGCCTATCTCGACAAGCTCCGCGAGCTTTCGGCAAAAGAGCAGTCCGCGAACCGCACCCAAGAAGCCGAAGATCTCCTTTGAGCAAACCACAACGCGGGTCTTGCTCGACACGGGGATGATCGAGCAGCGGATACAGCGCAATCTCTAACCCTTCATCGCCGCGTCGAGCCACGCGATCATCTTTTTACGATACGCCCCGCGATCGTTCGAGAGCGAGGTGGCGTGGCGGCCGGTTTTGACTTCGAAGAGGGTTTTCGGCTGACCCGCGCTCTCGAAGAGTTGGCGGCCTTGGGCGATGGGCACCACTTCGTCATCACTGCCGTGGACGACTAACAAGGGGACCGGCGCGAGTTTTTTGACGAAGTCCTTGGGCGAAAGTTCGTCGGTCACGAGGCTGGCACCGAGCTGGCCGCCAAAGATCCGGGCCATCGCTTGATACGAAGCAAAGGCGCCGTCGATGACGATCGCGCGCAGCCCGGCGACGGGAGATTCCCCCAACGCTGTGACCGATTGCGCGCCGCCGAGGCTGTGGCCATAGGAAATGAGGCGCTGGGGATCGATGTCGGGCCGCTGGCGGGCATAGGCAAAGGCCGCCTTCACGTCGTCGATCATGCCGCGCCGGCCCACGCTGCCAGCGGATTTTCCAAAGCCGCGGTAGTCGTAAATGATGACGTTGTAGTTCGCCTCGACCATCCACGTGCAGAGACCGAGGTGGTGGCCGATCGACCCCGCGTTGCCGTGGGAAAAGACGATCGTGCCCTTGGCGGTTTGGGCGGATTTGTTTTTGGCGGGGATGAACCAGCCGTGCAGCGCGGTGCCATCGGCAGATTTGAAGTCGACGTTCTCGAACTTGAGGCCCGAGGCGGCGGGCGTGGTCGGCTCATCGTGGCTGGGAAAATAAAACAGCTGGTTGCCGCCGCTTTCACCCAGCGCACCTTTCGCCAAGCGGGCCAGATCACCGCTGGGATCTTGGAGCAGCGCCCGCACATCATCACCGCTGACGGCGGGTTGCGCGGATGCGAGAGTCATTACGGCGAACCAGACGCCCAGGATTCGTTCATTCATTACTGGTAAATCGACACCCGAACGGCGATTTGTCGAGCGAAAGTGCGACCAACCGCCGGCAATGCTAGCATTCCGAAGATCGACCTGCGCATTCAGAAGATGGATCTTCGCATTCAGAAGATGGATCTTCGCAT
>JBAXLW010000132.1:0-5238 GCA_037134575.1 Verrucomicrobiota bacterium
GCCATGAGATGGGGTCGCAGACTTGACTCCGTGTTCAATTCTGCGAGTTTAAGCTCATGAGCCGCAGCACGGTCAGTTTTCTGGAAATCCAACAATCCCATCGAAAAGAGCGGGCTGAGGATAGCCGTGCATTGCGGGCGGGCAAAATATCAGCGCGCAAGCTGCAGGAGATCAATTCATTCATTCCGGTCGATGCGAAAATGAAAATCGCCGACCTTGCTGGCTACGTCAAAAATCGCCGAGTCCGGTGAATGAGGCGACAGGACAGCCAACCGAGATCAGCGACTATTCTGATGTTCTCCGTGTGAAGGCTGGGCTGCCGGTGCCGGTGGTCGTCGGTGGTCAGGCCGCAAATGCGTGGGCAATTTACTACTCGAAACGCATTGGGAGACCTTTGGCCCGCTATCGTCCATTCACGAGCAAGGATCTCGACATCACGGGCAACCGCAATCTTTTGGAGCACATTCAGCGGATCACCAACGGAGCCGTTTTCTACTCCGAGCCGAGGAGTCCGGTGATTGGTTATGTCGAGGCATCGCTGCGCGACGGACTCCGCAAAATCGAAGTGATGCGGGATGTTAAGGGTCTCGGGCGGGACGAACTTGCCGATTCGATTCCGGTCACCGTCGGCAATCTCGTGGTGCATCTGTTGGCACCGATCAAGGTTCTGAAAGCCAAAATCTGCAATGTGGTCACATTGGATCAGCGTGACCGAAACGACGTGAACCACGTTCAAATCATGATCCTGTGCGTCAGAGAGTTCATTCTCGATCTTCTTGCCAGCGCTGCTGCTGGGCGAGTTTCTCAGCGCGATGTCGTTGATCTTCTGGAAGAACTTCGAGAGATCCTCCTTCGTCCTGTCGCAGCCAAAGCCGAAAAAATGTGGAATCTGGACTTTGACCAAGTGTGGCCAATCGAAGAACTGACGGGCTCGAAGATGCAGAAAATAGAGCGCTTCGTGGAATACAGAATCAAAGTGGAGGGTTGAAAGCTTATCTTCGACGTGGAGGCGAAGGAATTGACTGCTAGGACTGACTGCTAAGAGCTTGCTCTTTGGGTGTCATTCTTTCTGGCGCTATGCGCAATGCGCCATTCCAAGTTGCAATTTTTCCGATTAGGGTCTAAGATGGCAGGTCATTTTACCCCCTCATGCACCATGAACTCGATTCCCCCACTCCCTCCTCACGCTTGCGAACGCTGTGCCCACTGGAACGATCTCGAAGACTCCACGGGCGAATGCCGACGGCACGCGCCTCAGACCATCAGCTTTGAGGCGGACGATGAGCTGAGATTTGAATCCATGTTCCCGATGACCGCCAGCGATGATTGGTGCGGCGATTACGCCGTGGCTGAGGGCTAAAATGCCCAGGCCGCAGCCGCCCGCTGGGACAATTGTAGGTTGTGGCCGGGCCACGGCCGATCTACGCTTCGCCCATGTCCCTGCCCATTCTCTACATTAAACGCGGCTGCCCGTGGTGCGACGAAGTCGTTGAATACCTCGACCGCAAAAAGATCGAAGTCCAAACCTTCCTCGTTTCCAGCGACCGCGAGGCCATGCAGGAGATGGTCGCACTCTCGGGCCAATCCAAAGCGCCCACGCTCGATTGGCACGGAGAGGTGCTCGCCGACTTCGGCGTCGATGAGCTTGTCCCTTTTCTCAAAAAACACGGGGTGGGCTAGGCGGGCGGCCGTTCAACCTTGCTCGAGCAAGCGCCTGAGCCGGTTTTTCACCGAAACCTTGGCCACCGGCGGCAGCCGGTCGACGAATAACACCCCGTTCAAGTGGTCGATTTCGTGCTGCAAGGCCCGTGCCAGCAGTCCGTCGGTCTCGATCACCAACACCGAGCCGTCGAGCTGAGGCAGCGTCGCCTTCACCTCTTCGGGGCGGCGGACTTCGGCGCGGATGCCGCGAATGCTCAGGCAGCCCTCCATGCCAAACTCCTTGGCTTGGCCAAGTTCAATCTCGGGGTTGATGAAAATCAGCGGCATGATCGACTCCAGATCCGCGGCCACACCATTCACCGTCAGGTAGGAGATGCACTCGGGATCATGGGAAACGTCAACCACCGCGAGTCGGATATCCTCCCCTATCTGTGGCGCCGCGAGGCCGACACCATCGGCGGCTACCATCGTGTCCAACATGTCAGCCACGAGCTCGATGAGCGCATCATCCACCTCGGTGACGGGGCGGCAGCGTTGACGGAGGACAGGGTGGCCGTATTGAACAATTTCGCGGATCATGGGCAAGTGCTCGAATCCCTAGCGGAGGAACCACCAAAGGTCAAACCCCAGAAAAACGCGAAGCCGCCGCAGCAGCAATTTCACGGAATTCAAATCCTAGTATTGACACTCGGCGGTACTCGCTCTTACAAATTCCTTCCCGCGCCATGCGAATGGCGGAGTAGCCAAGTGGTAAGGCAATGGTTTGCAAAACCGTCATTCGAGGGTTCGATTCCCTCCTCCGCCTCCAGCGTTTTTTTTGGGACTTGGAGAGCAGCGCTGGCTCAACCCGTCCGACACGGACAACCTCATCGGGTTCCGTGTTGCTCGCAGTTCAGGGCCGGAGGGGCAAAGCGGAAATGAAGAGGTCGCGAAGCCTGATGGCAAAGTGTGCTTGAATCGTTGTAGGATTCGGCTAGCGTGCGGATATGAAAGGTGATTTCGCAGCGGCGATTTTGCCTGAGATCGGGGCGAGCATTGAGCCGAAGAAGCTGGAGGCTGCGGTGGAATTATATCGCGAGCGCAAGCTGAGCATGGGGCGCGCCGCCCAAATGGCGGGTTTGCTTCGGCCCGTTTTTCAGCGCGAACTGGCGAAGCGGGGGGTGACGGTGGATTACGATGTGGAGGATTTTGAAGACGACTTGCGAGCGATCGAAAAGCTGCTGCCGCGATGATTGTCGTCAGCGACACGTCGGTGGTCACTTCGCTGATTCAAATCGGCCGTATCGAGTTGCTGTTTGAGATCTTTGGCGGAGTGATGATTCCAGAGGCGGTTGCGGAAGAGCTGTCGGTATCGCATGTGCTGCGTCCGCCGTGGATCCAAATCCAAGGAACCACGGACAAACCATAGTGGCAGTGGCAGCGTGATGGCGATTCGCGTGCCGAACGATCAGGCCACTGCTTCTCGGAGCACTTCGGGGTACTTGAGCGCGATGGCAATGAGCATGCGCGCTGCGCCAGAGGGTTCGCGCTTTTTCTGCTCCCAGCTGCGGAGGGTGCTGAGCCCGATTCCGAGCAGATCGGCGAAGGCTTCCTGCGTGAGGCCGAGAGTTTGACGGACTTTGGCAACTTCGCTCTTCGCCTCCCAGGCCTTAGCCGACTGTTGGCGCTGGGATTCAGGATCCACCGCAACACGGGAGAAGCTGCCATCTGGCTGTTGTTCGATCTGAAAGACTCGGGAGGGCATGCGCTCGCCGCGTACCAGAGCTTCTTTTTTCACTTTGAGTGCGACAGCGTCAGGGACGCGGCGGGCATTTCGCTCGCTCTGCGGGTTGATGGTTTGGGTGGCTTTCATGGTTTCTTGCGCTTGAGTTCCTTCAATTGGGCGGGGCTGAGATTTTCAGATTCGTTTTTGGCGTAAAAGTCGAGAAGCAGGATGCGGTGGTCGTCAGTGATCCAATAGTAAATCACACGCGCTACGCCACGCTTGCCGTGACTTTTAGCAGCCCAGCGGAGTTTTCGGCAGCCGCCAGAACCGGGGATAACATCCCCGGCGTCGGGCTGTTTCATCAAATACATCTGGACGGCGAAGATTCCATCGTCACCGATCAAGCGGAGTGCTTTTTCGGTGAAATCTGGGTCTTCTTCAAAAGTCACAGAGGCATCCTAGCACGGGATCGACCTCGATCAAGGTCTTACTAAGTATTATTCAATCCATCTTCGGAGACAATCGGTTCATAAGCGAAATCGTGTCCGGGCGGGACGACCGGACGACGGACTGGAGTGGGACGCTCCAGCTACGGAATCACGGTTTGGCGGGTGCTTCCACGCCTTCGTCGACGTCTTCGGAGGCGCTGCGGGCTCTTTTGTATTCGACGTTTGAGCCGCCGGCTAGAGACGGGCCGGTGTAGATGACACCCCCCTTTCTCCCGCCCTCCGGTCCGGCCCGACTGCTATTTCAGGAGCCACCCGCGAAAGCAAATTCCTTGCAGTCAAGTCCCAACTTGCGAGCGATCGAAAAGCTGCTGCCGCGATGATTGTCGTCAGCGACACGTCGGTGGTCACTTCGCTGATTCAAATCGGCCGTATCGAGCGCTGGCTTGAGCCGGCCGATGAAGGCGGCTGCTCAAACCAGTTCCAGATCGAGGTACGCTTCGATTTCGCGCGACGGGTCGTGGGCGCGCATCAGTGCCTCGCCGATCAGCACGGCATTGGCACCCGCTTCTAACACACGGCGGGCGTCCTCGGGCGATTTGATGCCGCTTTCCGAAACCAGCAACACATCGTCGGGGACTTCTTCCGCGAGTTGTTCGGTGGTGGCCAGATCCACGGCGAAGGTCTTGAGGTTGCGGTTGTTGACGCCGATCAGGTCGGCACCGAGCTCCAGCGCGCGCTCCATTTCGCGGAGGTCGTGGACTTCGACGAGCACGTCGAGTGAGAACGATTTGGCCTCGTCGTAGAGGCGGCGCAGCGTTTCATCGTCCAGCGCGGCGACGATGAGCAAGATGGCATCGGCCCCAGTGACCACGGCTTCGTGGATCTGGACCTCGTGGATCATGAAGTCTTTGCGCAGCAGCGGGGCGTCGGAGAATTTGGAGATTTGTGAAAGATAGCTAAGCGATCCTTGAAAGTATTTTTCGTCGGTGAGGATCGAAAGGCAGGACGCGCCGCCGTCCAAATAGCGCTTCGCCTGGCGCACAGGGTCGAAGTCGGGATCGATCAGCCCGACGGAGGGCGAGGCCTTTTTGACCTCGGCGATGACGCCGAGACGACCGGGGCCGCGATCGATTGCCGCGCGGAAGCCACCGAAGTCATTGCGCAGTAGGGCCCCGGCGCGCAGGAGGGCGGCGCGCGGCAGGAGGGCGGCGACTTCGAGATGTTTGGTGGCGATGATTTCAGCAAGCTTGTCGGACATGGCGTGCCACGAGGAAAACTCAGTGGCGGCAGAATGAACATGGAAAATTTGCAAATTTTGGCTTGCCCGGCGTTCGCCTGCATGTAGAACCCGTCCGACGCGTTTCGCAACGCGGGCGTAGCTCAGTGGTAGAGCGCCACCTTGCCAAGGTGGATGTCGTGAGT
>JBAXLW010000133.1:0-5155 GCA_037134575.1 Verrucomicrobiota bacterium
TGTTCTGGGGCGACCAGGGCGATGGGCGCGCCGGAATCTCCGCGCTCGCGGGTTTCCATGTTGATGGGAATTTGTCCTAACAGCGGGACGTTCATCGCTTCGGCCTCGCGGACACCGCCTTCCTTGCCGAAGAGGTAGTACTTTTTCCCCGCGTCGCATTCGAACCACGCCATGTTTTCCACCAGCCCCAGGATTGGCACATTGACTTTGGCAAACATCGACACCGCCTTGCGGGCATCAATCAAGGCGACCTCTTGGGGAGTGGTCACGATCAAGCAGCCATCGACGGTGACGGTTTGGACGATGGTAAGCTGGATATCGCCGGTGCCAGGCGGAAGGTCCAACACCAGATAGTCGAGGTCATCCCAAGCGACTTGGCGGAGGAACTGCTGGGTGTAGCGCGTGGCCATGGGGCCGCGGACGATCACGGGCGAGCGGTCCTCGAGCAAAAATCCCATCGACATGAGTTTCAGGCCATGTGCTTCGAGCGGGATGATTTCATCGTGTTCGTTGGCCATGGGGCGCTCATTGACGCCGAACATCTGGGCGACGGACGGGCCGTAGAGATCGCAGTCGCAAAGCCCGACTTTGGCCCCCGTGGCCGCGAGGGAAACGGCGAGATTGGCCGCGACCGTGGATTTGCCCACCCCGCCTTTGCCGGAAGCGACCGCGATGACCCGCTTCACGCCGGGGATCGATGACTTGCCGACGCTGCCACCCAGCCCACCAGCTGCGGCGGGGGCGTCCTTGACATCGATTTCGATTTTGACCACGCCGATGTCCGGCAGGGAGTCGAGGATGGTGTGGCAGTCTTGGAAAATCTGTTGCGGGACCTTGGCGTCGCGAGTGGCAATCTCGATCTGGACGGTGACTTGGCCGGGCTCGCAGCGGATGTCTTTGACGAGGCCGAAGGAAATAATGTCCCGGGAAAAGCCGGGATAGCGGACTTGGCGAAGGGCTTCGCGGATGAAATCAGGAGTCATGGACGGCGGGATACTCGCTCATTCCAGTGCAGGTGCAACGCGATTGTGGTAAAACCTGTGCCGGAACTGCTTTTTTCGCCATCGCGGCAATTCCTAGGGTTGACTCAATCCGTAGTTCACCAAGAGACTGCACGGGCTCGAACTTTCAAAAAATCATCATGGAAAACGTTATCATCATTGGCACCGGCTGTGCAGGCTACACCTCAGCGATTTACACGGCACGTGCGAACCTCACCCCGCTTCTGCTTTCCGGCACCCAGCCAGGCGGCCAGCTGACCACCACCACCGAGGTCGAGAACTTTCCAGGTCACCCGGATGGTATCATGGGGCCCGAGTTGATGATGAGAATGCAGGCGCAGGCCGAGAAATTCGGGGCGCGCATCGGCTGGGCCAGTGTCGATTCTGTCGAGCATCGTGCGGACGGCAGCTTTCTGCTCAAGGCGGGCGATGAATCCTTCGAAGCGAAGACTGTGATCGTTGCGACTGGTGCGACTCCTCGTCACCTCGGACTGCCCAATGAGAAGCAACTCATCGGCCGCGGACTGACATCCTGTGCGACCTGCGATGGCGCCTTTTACCGCGACGTCCCGGTCTGCGTGATCGGTGGCGGCGATAGTGCCTGCGAAGAGGCGGACTTCCTGACCCGCTTTGCCAGCAAGGTCTACTTGATCCACCGCCGCGATGAGTTGCGTGCCTCGAAGATCATGGCCGACCGCGCTCTGGCCAATCCGAAGATCGTACCGGTTTGGAACTCGACCGTGAGCGAATACCTGACCGACGAAAAAGGTGAAATGCGCGCAGTGACCCTCAAAAACCTCATCAATGGAGATGAGAGCGAATTGGAAGTCGCTTGCGTGTTTGTCGCAATCGGCCACGTGCCTAACAGCTGCTTCCTCGGCGATCTGGTAGACAAAGACGAAAACGGCTACATCTTACAAACACCGGGCCGGACCTCGACCAAGACTTCAGGACTTTTCGCTGCGGGCGATGTGGCGGACCATTACTACCGTCAAGCCATCACCGCTGCAGGCCAAGGCTGCGCTGCCGCGCTGGAAGCCGAGCGCTATCTCAGTGGTCATTGAACGTTAGAAACTCGTTTCTAACGGGTGCCTTCATAAATCGTCACGACTCCCGCAGTGATTGGCTGAAAGTTCGTTTTTACATAGCCGCAGGACTCTAACAAATCCGTCATCCCCTTGCCGGATGGAAAGGCTTCGATCGAGCCACCGAGGTACTCGTAGGCGTCGCGCTGACCGGTGAGCCATCCTGCGAAGTGAGGCAGGATATAGTGTAAGTACCAGCGGTAGGGTGCCCGTAGAATGCCGGCAGGCAGTGAGAAGTCGAGAATGACGAGGCGACCGCCGGGTTTGAGGACACGGTACATTTCGCGCAGCGCTGCTGGGTAGTCGGCCATGTTGCGCAGGCCGAATGCCACGGTCACCACGTCGAACTCTTGGTCTTGGAATGGCAGTTTCAGCGCGTCGGCCACGAGGGTCTTGGCGATGCCACGACTGGCGGCGTGGGCCAGCATTTCGGCACAGAAATCCGAGGCGATCACTTCGCAGTCGGGGCATTGGTCTTGGATTTCCAGAGCGAGGTCCCCGGTGCCGCTGGCGACATCGAGCAGTCGCTGAGGTTTCCATTTTCGGATTCGGGCGGTCACGACCTTGCGCCACCAGATGTCCATACCACCACTCAGGACGTGATTGGTGAGCACATAGCGATCGGCGATTCTCGCAAAGGCGTCGTGGACGTAAACGGCATCGGGCATGGGGGATGGGTAAACCAGATCCTGTTTCTGCCAAGCCCGAATTGTCCGTGCCATGGATGAATCGCGATATTCGGTCTTTGCCTGGGGCCGTAAATCAGACAGAAATCGGGCATGTCCATTTTCGATCAAGTCCGTGAAGTCGCGGTGATTCACTCGGCCGCTGCCGCCATCGGCTGGGATCATGAGACGTATTTGCCGCCTGCGGCGGAAAGCTACCGGGCGCAACAGTTGGCATGGCTGTCATCCCGTGCGCACGAGCTGGCGACTTCGGAGGCTTGGAAAAAAAATCTGGAAGCGGCGGAAGCCAGCGATGCGGGCAACGATTGGAAACTCACCGCGAACCTGCGCGAGCTGCGCCGTGAGTTTGACCGCGCCACGAAACTGCCGGTCGAGTTGGTGGCCCGCGATACGGTCGCCAGCTCGTTGGCAAAGAGCGCTTGGGCGGATTCCCGAGAACGCTCGGACTTCGCCAGCTTTGCACCGCATCTGGAAACTTTGCTCGGCATCGCCCGTGAAAAGGCGGATCTCTGGGGCTATGTCAACGAGCCCTACGATGCTCTGCTAGAAGGCTATGAGCGCGGCACCAGCACGGCGGCAGTGGCGGATCTCTTCGATGCGATGCGTCCCGACGTCCGCGACATCGCGGCGCGTGCAGTGGAAACCTCTGCCACTCATGCGCCGAGTTTACCGAGCGGGCCGTACCCGATCGCTGCCCAACAACGGTTCAACGAACAGGTCGCCGCGTCGATCGGTTTTGATTTTGAAGCGGGCCGGATTGATACCACCACGCATCCCTTTTGCACCACCTTGGGGCCGCGCGATGTGCGGCTAACGACGCGCTACGAGGAAGCGGATTTCACGTCGTCGCTCTTCGGTGTCTTGCACGAAGCGGGGCACGGGCTCTACGAACAGGGACTGCCCGCCGATGACTTTGGCCTGCCTTCGGGCACGGCGGTGTCTCTCGGGATTCACGAGTCCCAATCGCGGCTGTGGGAAAATCACGTCGGTCGCTCGCGGGTCTTTTGGGAGCACTGGTATCCGGCGGCGCAGGAGCATTTCCCACAGCTCGTCGGATTTCCATTGGAGAAGTTCCTGCGCTACCTCTGGCGCGCCGAGTATTCGCCGATCCGGGTGGAGGCGGACGAGGCGACCTACGACTTGCACATCCTGCTGCGCTTCCAACTGGAGCGGCGAATGGTCAGTGGTAGCCTCGCGGTTGCGGACGTGCCGGCGGCGTGGAACGAGGGCTTCCGCGAGTTGTTTGGCTTTGCGCCGAAGGATGATCGTCACGGCTGTTTGCAGGACATTCATTGGTCGATGGGCGGACTGGGATATTTTGCGACCTACACGCTCGGGAATATCAACTCGGCCCAGCTTTTTGAGGCCGCCCGCAGCGACGTCTCGGTAGCCTCCGCTATGGATCGCGCTGATTTCCTACCGCTGCTCGCTTGGCTTAGAAAGTCCGTCCATAGCTTCGGGGGCACGCTCGACCCCGCCGCACTGATCGCCCAAGCAACCGGCAGCGCACCATCGACTGATGCCTATCTCGCCCACCTCAAATCCCGTTACTTGTAATTTTATGAACCACGGCCTCTTCATCGTCATCGAGGGAATCGATGGCACCGGCAAATCCACCCAAGCCAGCCGCCTCGGCGAATGGTTCCGTACCCAAGGCCGCGAGGTCGTGGTCAGCCGCGAGCCGACCGCCGGGCCGTGGGGGAAAAAAGTCCGCGAGTCAGCGGCCAGCGGGCGGCTCTCGCCCGAGGAGGAGCTGGAGTATTTTCTCAACGACCGCCGCCAACATGTGGAGGAGTTGATCGCACCATCACTGGCTGCTGGGAAGGTGGTGATCTTGGATCGCTACTATTTTTCAACCATG
Organism: Verrucomicrobiota bacterium; assembly: GCA_037134575.1. Classification (GTDB taxonomy): domain Bacteria; phylum Verrucomicrobiota; class Verrucomicrobiia; order Verrucomicrobiales; family Akkermansiaceae; genus Luteolibacter. The sequence continues at coordinate 4,634 of JBAXLW010000133.1, forward strand.
GCCTATCAAGGTGCTCGCGGCTTTGATCCTTCCGAGATCCGCCGCCAAAATGAGGCGTTCGCTCCAGTTCCAGACCGGTTGTTGATCTTGGATTTGGATGTGGACTCGGCGCTTGAACGCATCGGCGCACGCGGTGACACCGCCAACGAGTTTGAAAAACGCGAGAACCTAGAGCGCTGTCAGGAGATCTTCCTTTCGCTGCGGGGGGATGACTTTGTTCGCGTGATCGACAGTCATGGGACGCTGGACGAAGTCGCCGAACGGATTTGCCAGGCGGTCGCAGTTTAGTCCGCCCACCGCGAGATGCAATTTGCGCGCGGGGTTGCAATTCGCAATGCCCCGACAGCTCTCGATTGCGGAGTGGACGGGAGTCTGTGGCTTGTTTGCAGTGGCTTAGGTGGGGATGCCGCCTTGGCATTGTATCTGCGAGTGAATGGCGTCCGTCATCAGCAAAAAAACACCGCCATGATTCCTTGGTCTTTCCGATTCTTTGTTCTCTCCATCGCCTCCGCCATTTTCGGT
>JBAXLW010000134.1:0-5141 GCA_037134575.1 Verrucomicrobiota bacterium
TGTCAACCAGCACTACTTCATTTTTTAAATTCTAACGGAAAAAAATTCCCTTCCCGCAGCAAGCAGGCTTGGTATAGTTGAAGTGATTTTGTTCATGGTCTTCAGTTCTTAGCAGGCGCGAGCTTGAGAAGGCTCACCCCATGGGCGGGAATTTCGACAGGATATTTGCCTTCAAAGGTTCCGAGATCCTTCTGCCGCCACAGGTCACGGAGACGCTGTGGCCCTTTCAGGCCCGACTCCTCCCAGAGTAGAGTGACCGTTGCCGGTGTCTCACCGATATTAAAAAGGCCCACCGCCTTGGTTCCATCGGCCAGTTCCTTCACATAGACTTTGAGATTCTCCTTCGTTACGACGCAGGAAGCCGGCTTGCAGAGGGGATCCTGATCGAGGGCGAGCACTTCGTCGTTCGTGATGAGGCCGAGGGTGAAGGGATCAAGCTTTTCCAAGTCGCAGCCGAGCAGCAGCGGGGCGGACAGCAGGCACCAAAGCGACACATGGGTGTATTGCTCATCGGGCGTGAGGAGTTTGAACCCCTTTGCGTCGCCATTGGCGCCGATTTCAAACATGTCAGGGTCGTTGTAGTGCCCGGGCGACTGATACGGGCCCCACTTCTCCTGCCCGAAGCCGATACGACTGATGCTTTCCCAGGTGTCGCGGATGTCGCCCGTGGTGCGCCAGCTATTGGCAATCCGCGCCCACTCGGTCGCTTTGCCATGATTCGCACTGTTCGAGAGGCTGTAGAAAATATCTCGCCCGGACTCACGCAGGGCCTGGCCCATGGCTTCGGCGTGGAGAACGTCGATGGCCCAGTCAAACTTCAGATAATCCACACCCCACGCGGCCCACTGCCGGGCATCCTGTTTGAAAAACGGAAACTTGCCATGTCTCAACAGTGCTTTCTTCTCGGCGCCAGACAGGCCTTTATCCTTGCCGATCCGCATAAACTCGTTGTGATTTCCGGCCACGATCCAATCGTAGGTGCCGTCTTCATTGTCGCAGGAAGAGCCGATGTAACCGGCGTAAGACAGGAGCCACGGGCCGGAGTAGATGCCGAATTTCAACCCCAGCGCATGGATTTGATCGGCGAGGGACCTCATGTCCGGAAATTTCTTGTTGGCCTGAATGCCATTGAACGGACCGCCGCGGACGCCTTGCCAGGCGTCATCAATGTTCACATAAGTCCAACCGTGCTGATCGAGTCCGGCGGCGACCATGGCCTTGGCCGCACGGAGCACCGCATCCTGCGTGACATCACCATGCCAGCAGTTCCAACTGTTCCACCCCATCGGCGGAGTGAGCGCGATCTGTTCACCGACCACGATCCGAAACGGACGCTGGTTCTCACCCCGCGCATTGCGCGCGCTCAGTGTCACCGGATACTCGCCGGCTCTTGCAAGAGTTCCCGTGATTCGTCCGGTGGCTGAATCAAGAGTCAATCCTGTGGGCAGTCCCTCGACGGCAAAGGTCATGGGCCGCTCGCCCGAGGCCGGGATGGAATAGAGAAATGGGGAGCCGGGCCGGACGCCGAAAACCGACGGGCCATTGATCCGCGGCGTGGCCGGGGCCACCGGCGTCAGCGGTGCAGGACGGGGAGACGTGGCGGGGGCCGCTGCCGCGGGCTGTGCTACCAGCGGTGCCAGCAGCAGGGCGGTAAGGAGGGTGAGGGTGTGTTTCATAGTAACGATTGTTTAAGGCGTGGCGGAAGTTCTCAACATCAGCGCGTTGGCTTCGATGGATTCACCTGCTTGGAAGAGTGTAGCGAGCGCGGGGATGGCGCTCAGCGCGGTGTAGCGATGCTTCATGGCGTCCGCCCTTTCGCGTGGCATCACGTAGCCGAGAAGCGACAGCGATTTCGCGCGACCTTCGTGGTTTACGTATTGCACACGGTTCTGGAAGGCGGCGTGTTTTGGATCGCCTTCGGGGTAGGGATTGGCGAACTGTTCCTTGCGGCTGAGCAATGCGGGATCGGTGGAAAGCAGGTAGCGACCGGTGGCGGCTTCTTGCAGGAGAAAGAGCGGCTTCGAGTGCTTCACGGGATGTGCGTAAAGATGACAGAGCGGCGCGGCGTCCGGGCTCGGTGCTGCGAGACTGGGAACGATCTGGCCCTTGTCCATCGGCTTCTCATACAGCGGCAGTAGCGGCGTGGTGGCCTCGGTGAAATCCATCGGATGATAGTCGGCGAACGACTCCAGCTTGCGTCCGGCCTCGGCCACTTCGGACAGCGTGCCGAGCACCAGGTAAATGCGACGGAAAAAGGTCTCGCCGGGAAGAATGTTCACTCGCGTCGAGACATCCATCACAGTGTAATCGCGTGCGCCATGACGTGAGTCACCCGCGCCATAAACCGTCGGCGAGTGCTGAAAGCCAGGCGTCTTTGCGCGCTGGAGTTGCAGTTGCCCCGGCCAGTGGAGATCGCGACCGAACACCAGGCCAAGCGCAAACGCGGCGGGGTTTGCCGCATTTTGCGTGGCGGCGGCCCAGCCTCCCGTCTTCGCGATGTCGCCATAGGTGCCCGGCATGTCAATGGTGAAGGGTGTGTGAAAGCGATAGCTGCCGTCCGGTTGCGACAGCACGAGTTCAGGAAACACCGACGTGCGCACGCCGCCCCAGGGCGTGTTCAAGCCATTCAGCGGAAAGTTGCCGAAGTTGAAACAAAGGTAGCTGAGTTCGATGACCCCTGCGCCGAGATCGCGGAACTGAGTGGTGAACAGCACATCGCTGCGATGAATGCTCGCCGTGGGCACCTGGCCCCAGTTCATCACCGCATACGAGCGCGATGCCGCATCTTCACGTGTGGCCAGCAGCGGCGCATAAAACGGCGACTTCGGAGAGAAGGCTTGTTTCTTGCCCACATACATGCCCGACTGATGAATGTAGGAGTTCGCTTCCTCGCGAACCCGACTCTTGCCCAGCTCGGGCATCCGGTCGAGCAGGTTGGAATTGATCGCCACCATCTGCCAGACTTCATCGACAAAGGGTGCCAGCGCACTCTGCGGCGGCATAGCCTCACCAAACGAACTCACGATCGAGTAAAGCTGTCCGCCCTTTCCAAGTCGCAACTCCCAACTACGTTCACCGACAGATTTATGCGTGAGGTAAGCATGAAACACCGCGCGCTCGTCCACACCCTCGGCCCACTGGGAGCGATTCGCACCGGGTTGGAACTTGTGTGACACAGCGAACTCGCTCGGCGTGGTCAGAAATGTGGGCGCTTGGGACGCCGGAAACACGTCCAACAACGCCGACGCCTCAGGAGGCGGTTCAGCGAACGCGAAGTTCGCCGTCAAAAGAGCAAGACTGATAAGGGAATGTCTCATGGCCGGCTCCTCCCGCGGGCGATGTCCGCCTTCAGCGCGGCGAAGAGTTCCTTCGCTTTGTCGGGATCATGCGCGAAGACATTCGTCGTCTCGCCGGGATCTGTGCGGAGGTTGTAGAGCTGGAAATTGTCGTTGGGTCGTTTGCCTTGGGTCTCGACAATGTGATCTGGTGTGACGGTGCCGTCTTTGACCTGGTAGACCAGCATCGGGAGGATGAGCTTCCAATCGCCTTCGCGGATGGCGAGCGTGTAGGAGCCGTAATTCACATGCACCATGCCGGTGCGAATGGGCGACGCGGGCTTCTCGCCGCGCAGCAGCGGTGAGATGTCGAAGCTATCCTCACCGGCATCCTTGGGAAGTTTTTCACCGAGCAGCGAAGCAAGCGTCGCTATCATGTCCGTGAAACAAATCAGCTCGCCGCACGTGCTACCCGCCTTTATCTTGCCCGGCCAACTCGCGATGAACGGCATGTGATGTCCGGCATCAGTTAGCGCGCCTTTCATCCCCTTCCAGGGACCGGAGGCGCGATGGCCGAACTTCTCGATGTCTTGCGCATACCAGACTGGGCCGTTGTCGCTGGAGAAGACGATGAGCGTGTTGTCCTTCAGCTTCAGTTTCTCCAAAGTCGCCATCACCTGACCGATCATGGCGTCCACGTTCATCACATAGTCGCCATATTGCCCCGCGTCGCTCTTGCCCTTGAAATCGTTTGCTGTCGCCCATGGCGCATGAGGCGCGGGAATGGCGTAGTAGAGGAAGAAGGGGGCGTTGTTTTGGATTCCTTGTTCCTGGTTCTTGGCTTGTATTTCGAGCCATTCGTCCGCCTTGCCCGCGAGGGTGGAAAGGTAACCTTCGAACTTCCATCCCGGTGCAGCCAAGCCTTTGCGCCAATGCGCTCCTTGCATCTCAGGATTGGTAACATCCTTGCCGGGATGATCCTCGATGGTCTCCGTCGGAGCGACTACAAAGCGCTTGTTCTCGATCCAGGCATACGGCCCCTGCTCCGGCGCATCGAAGCCGAAGTAGTAGTCAAAACCAAAGTCCACCGGCGTGATCTTCAACGTGCCATCCGTCTCGGCATTCCTAGACATGCCCTGGTGCCATTTGCCGACGCAGGCGGTCGCATAGCCCTGCCGCTTTAGCAGCGTGGCGAGGTTCAACCGCCCCGGCTCCGCCTGCAACTGCGGTTGCGGAAAGTGCAACATATCGCGGCCATTCTTGCTCTGCATCTTCACGCCCTTCCCCCCCGTCGTGTTCCAGTTGCGATAAGGCATCCGCCCGCTTAGCAAGCTATACCGGCTCGGCACACAAATGGACCCGCCCGCATGAGCATTCGTAAACCGCATCCCCTCCTGCGCCAACCGGTCGATGTTCGGCGTCGCGATCTTCGACTGCGGGTTGAAGCACTGCGGATCGCCATAGCCCATGTCATCGACGAGCAGGATGAGGATGTTGGGCTTGCCCGCTGTCTTCGGTGCATCGGCAGCCTGCAGCGCAGCCAGCGGTGCCGGCAGCAGGGCGGTGAGGAGAATGAGGGTGTTTCGACTTATTTTCATTCTTCCGGCTCGCTTGAGTTCTCGCTCTTTTGCTTTCCGCCTTTCTTGCCGCCTTTCGTCTTTTTCCGAGCTACCACGGAATTACCGTCGGAACCGGGAGGAGGACCACCCACATTTATGGAAAAATCATCTGTATAACCAGCGCCATCACCTTTGCTGAACCAAGCGCCAATTTCCGCACTACCAGTTGTACTTTCATCTCCCGTCGTAAAAGTTACACTGTATTGCGCGTAGCCATCACGACTTTTAATATTTTTATTCACCTGCC
>JBAXLW010000135.1:0-5099 GCA_037134575.1 Verrucomicrobiota bacterium
CCCTACTAGATCCTTAGTCTAGCGCGTCTACCAATTCCGCCATCCGAGCATTCGGGTTGGGTGGGCGCACTTGTTACGACCCGCACGCGAAACTTGCAAGAACTTCTTCAAAAAAATTAATGGATCTCGAAAAATCGGCATCTTGGCGGTGGATCGTCAGCGGCTTGCAGCCTCAGTCGTCATCGAGGATCAGGCGTGCGTTGCTCAAATATTGGCAGATCCGGCTGATTCGGTCGCCAATCGAGTCCATTTCCAGCAGTTGTTGGCGCAGGTCGGCCTCGTGGATGAATTGCTGGCAAATGATGTCGGTCATCAGGCCGGGGTCATCGGCGCGATCGAGGAGGGTGAAAACACCCGACTGGACCTCTGCGGGCAGGGGAGCCACAGCGTCTTCCACCGCACCGCGCATGGTCTTTAGGGCGGCTTGCGTCTGATGGTCCGGCACGACTTGGGAGATCATCGGTTCAATGCTGGCATAGGGGTAATCGCGGCCGCCGTGCCATTCGGTAAAGCGCACGCGCATGACGCCGTGCATGAGCAGCTCGGAGGTGCCGTCGTCTCTTTCCCGGGAGGCTCTGACTAGGCTGATGGTGCCTACCGGGGGCGAGCAATCCGCGGGGTCGCTGGTTTCCTCACCGATCAGACGTGCCACGGCGAAGAAACAATCTCCTTCGAGTGAATCGTCGAGCATTTTGCGGTAGCGGGGTTCGAAGATATAGAGCGGCAGCCCACCGTGAGGGAAGAGCGTGCAGTCGGGTAAAAGCATCACGCCGCAGCGCTCGGGAAGATGAATACTGGCCATGTCGAGTGAATCGGGCCACAGAGCGCTGCGAGATGCAAGTCAGATAGGCGCGGGAAAGATCTGTTATTTGCTAGAATTATTCGCAGTGGCCATTATTTTAGAAAAACAGCCGCTGCGGTGCCGCTGTCTGGCAGTAGTCTACTCTAACATCCTTTCTTACCCCATGATCGAAGTCAAAAATCTGAGCAAGCAATTCGGAAGCAAACTCGCTGTGGACAACCTGACCTTTACGGTTCGCAAAGGCGAGGTGCTGGGATTTCTGGGGCCTAACGGGGCTGGTAAATCGACGACCATGCGCATGATCACAGGCTTTATCCCGCCGACATCGGGGGACGCGTCGGTTTGCGGGATATCGATCGTGGATCGTCCTGGCGAGGCGAAGGCGAAGATCGGATATTTGCCGGAGTCGGCGCCGCTCTACAATGACATGACGGTGATCGGGTTTCTCAAGTTCTGCGCGGCGATCCGTGGGCTCAAGGGGGGGGCGAAAAAGGATGCGGTTGAGCGCGCGATCGAGACCTGTTTCCTCACCAGCGTCGCCCCACAGTCGATCGACACGCTTTCCAAGGGCTATCGCCACCGCACCTGTCTGGCCCAGGCGCTATTGCACGATCCTGAAGTGCTCATTCTCGACGAACCCACAGACGGGCTGGATCCGAACCAGAAGTTTGAAGTGCGCCAGCTCATCAAGCGCTTGGGTAAGACCAAGGCGATTCTTTTTTCGACTCATATCTTGGAGGAAGTGGAAGCGGCCTGCACCCGTGCGGTGATTGTGGATCGTGGAAGAATTGTTGCCGATGGCACCCCGGCCGAGTTGATCGCCCAGTCGCCGACCGGTTCGCTCACCGACTTGTTCCGCAAGGTCACCACCCGCGACACTGAAGCCGCCTGAAGTCGCAGTCATTTAAACAATTCTCAACATCCGAACACTCACCTCTGTCATGTCATCCTGCACGATCTATAAACGAGAGCTTGCGAGCTATTTTTCGCAGCCCACGGCCTACGCGATCATCGTGATCTTCCTGCTTTTTTCGTTAGGCCTCACCTTCACCTTTGGTGAGTTCATGCGGGTGGGGGATTCCTCGCTGCAATGGACTTTCATCTTCTGGCATCCATGGGTTTACATGCTCTTGGCACCCGCCGTCGGCATGAAATTGTGGTCCGATGAGCAGCGCTCGGGTACGATCGAGCTTCTCGGTACCTTGCCCGTTTCGACGTGGAGCGCGATCATCGGCAAGTACCTCGCCGCAGCCACCGTATGGTTGCTCGCGCTGGCGCTTACGTTTCCAATTGTTATCACGGTCAACTACTTAGGTGACCCAGACAATGGGGCGATTTTTTCCGGTTATCTGGGAAGTTTCCTAGTTTGCTGCACGTTTTTAGCCATCACCATGTTGGTCTCGGCGTGCACGCGCGATCAGGTGGTATGCCTGATTGTTTCAGTTTCGGCCTGCGTGTTACTCTTGCTTTGCGGTTATGATCCGGTGACGCGCGAGCTTTCCAAGATCGTCTCACCGGGAGTGTTGGAGGGGATTGTTTCCTTTGGCGTGTGGGATCACTTCAGCTCGCTCAACAGCGGCTTGTTCCGCCTGAGGGATTTCATCTGGTTCGGCTCGATCATCTTTGTCTGCTTGTTAGGCACCAGCGCGATCCTTTCCTCTAAGCGCGCGTAATCACCAACTTCCTCAATTTTCTCTCATCTTTAAGACCATGAAAACCAACCATCCGGTCACCCGCGCAGCCCTTGGTGTTGCCGCGCTTATCGCAATCGCCCTTCTTGCGAACTGGCTTGTTTCCCTGACCCCGCTGGGCAATCGCGGCGCGGACTTTACAGAAAACAAGGTCCACACAGTGTCTGCTGGCACCCGCGCGATTCTGACGGAGCTCGATACGCCCGTTGTCATCCGCTACTACGCCTCGCGCAGCACGGACTATATGCCCGAGGAGTTGAAGCTGCACATGCGCCGGGTCGATGATTTGATGAAGGAGTATGCCGCTATCTCGAAGGGTAAGCTGCACGTCGAAAATCTCGATCCCCAGCCAGATACCGATGCGGAAGACTCAGCCAATCTCGACGGGATCAACGGACAGCGGATGAATGACCAAAACCTCTACTTTGGCCTCGCCATTTCTTGTCTGGACCGCACCAGCGTGGTTCCGTTCCTCAATCCGCGCGAGGAGACGATGTTAGAATATCATTTATCCAAGGCGATCGCCGAGGTCACGGCCCCGACCAAGCCCAAGATCGGAATCATGTCCGCCTTGGATCTGAAAGGTGCCCCAGCAATGATGCCGGGCCAGCCGCCAACACCCGGTTGGGTCATCTATCAGCAGCTCCAACAGTCCTTTGAGGTGGTGGATCTATCGATGAATCCCAAAATGATCGATCCCAAGGAGATCAAGGTGCTGCTGATGCTCCACCCTGCAGGAATCACTCCCGCAGCTGAGTTTGCGGTGGATCAGTATCTGCTCAATGGCGGTACGGTGGTCGCCTGCTTGGATTCATTTTCCGTAGCTGCCAAAATGACCGGTGGCGGCAATCCGATGATGGGACAGCCGGAAATTCCTGCGACCTCGACCTTGCCGAATCTGCTCTCGGCTTGGGGTGTGACCTTCGAATCCAGCCAGGTTTTGGCAGATCCTCCGTTGGCCACCAAGCTGGGTGGCGACCGTGTCGGGCTGGCGGTACTGACGCTGGGTAAGGGCTCGATGCCTCAGAAGGACAATTTGATCACTAAAGATCTCGGTTCGGTCACGCTGTTCCTGCCTGGGGCCTTCACGGTCACGGGCAGCGATGGTCTAACAGTTAATTCCTTGATTCAATCGACCACGCACGCGGGATTTGTGGATGCGCTTAAGGCATCGCAACTCGATCCATCACTAGGCCGTAAGCTCAAGCCTAACGGTATGGCCTACGACCTTGTGACTCACCTCAACGGCAAATTCAAAACCGCCTTCCCCGACGGCAGGCCCAAGGAAGCTGCGGGTAAGGATCAGGGGGAGGAGAATAAGAACGCGCTGAAGCCGAACGATCTCAAGGAAGCATCAGCACCCGGCAATGTGTTCCTCATCGGTGACGTGGATGCGTTCTATGATCGCTTCGCCTACAATATTCAGAACATAGGTGGACAGCAAATGGCGACACCAATGAACGGCAATGCCAGCCTGCTCTTCAACCTGCTGGATCAAGCCACGGGGTCGAAGCATTTGATCGGTTCTCGTTCGCGTTCCGCCATCAGCCGACCCTTCACGGTGGTCCAGAAGATGGAGGCGGATTTCAATCAAACCGTCGGCGTGAAGATCGAGGATTTCCAAGCCAAACAACAAGCGGCTCAACAGAAGCTGAATGAACTCCAGGCCCAGAAATCCCGGGGATCTGAGCTCAATCTGTCACCGGCTCAGGAAGCCGAGATCAAAAAACTGCGCCAAGAGCAGGTCGAATACGCCAAGTTGATCCGCGCCCAAGAGAAGGAGCTGCGCCGTCAAAAGGACAGGCTCGCGGCAAAGATCACCTTACTCAACGTCGCGGCAGTACCGACTCTAGTCATTCTGTTCGGGCTGGCTCTCTACGTCAAACGCCGTACCTCCACGCGGGCCAGATGATGAACGGGGAGTGTGCAATCGCCTTGCCGCTTGCTTCCTTCGCCGCATTTCACTCGCCCCTTTGATTATTCATTTCCACTTCATTCTATGAACAAACGCCAGGTCATTATTCTTTGGGTCATTGCCATCGCTCTCGGTGTTGCTGTGACCGTCGTAAAAATTAGCCAACATCAGGCCAGCCATAGCGCGACCAAACGCAGTCCAGGCCAAATGCTCTTTGAATCCTTCCGGGGCGCCGAGGCTAACAGCATCGAGATTCTGGGTGTGAATAGCACCGTCACGCTCAACCGCAAGGATGGCAAATGGGTCGTCACGCAGCGCGGCGACTATCCGGCGAATCATGCATTCGTCAACGACTTGATCCGCACTCTGGGCGATCTGAAGATCACGCATAGTCTAGAGGCTGGGCCTTCACTCGCGCCACGCTTCGGGATGGATGAGGCTGCTACCAAGCCTGAAGCTCACGGACTCACCGCCATTTTCAAAGATGCGAGTGGCAAGGAGATCGCGAAGGTGTCGCTCGGTAAAACCATCGAGAGTAAAGCCACAGCCTCGCCCATGGGGGGCAGTAGCCCGGTGGGCCGCTATGTACGCAACCACGCGGACAGTTCCGGATTTTACGCGGTGAGTGAAATGTTTCCATCCGTTAGCGCGGATCCAAAGCGCTGGCTGGCCGACGATTTCATCAGTCCAG
>JBAXLW010000136.1:0-5085 GCA_037134575.1 Verrucomicrobiota bacterium
AAAGATTCAGACGCGCTCCTTTTTTTCGACAAATGAAAAATCCTGCCGAGCGCCTGACCCATGACCAGATCGCGACCATCGTCGATGCCTTGCGATCACTGGATTGTGTCGTGATTTATCTTTTCGGTTCGTTCGGCGGGCCCGCTGAACGTGGCGACAGCGATATCGATATCGCCTTTCTCCCTCAGTCTCCTATTGACCCTCTGGGCTGTTTCGACATGGCCAACCGCCTTGCCGATCGACTCGGGCGGGCTGTCGATTTAGTCGATCTCAACCAGGCCAGCACGGTCATGGCGAAGGAGGTATTACGAACCGGCACCCCTTTGTTCATCGCAGATACTTCCATCCATCAGGAGTTTGAGATGCGAGTATTGGCCGACTATGCGAGACTCAACGAGGAGAGACAACCCGTCCTAATCGGATGATTGACGACATCGCACTCAACAAAACCGCAATCATCCGCCGCTGCCTTGGGAGGGTGGAGCAGGAGTATCGAGGTGACCCAGCCCGTCTGGACGATTTCACGACCCAAGACTCTGTGGTTCTCAATATTCTGCGCGCCTGTGAAGCGGCGATCGATCTGGCGATGCATCGAGTCGCGCAGGACCGACTCGGCATCCCGCAAAGTAGCCGCGATGCTTTTGATCTATTGTTTCAGGCTGGCCTGATCAGCGCAGCGTCCAACACCGCAATGAAACACATGGTTGAATTTCGTAATATTGCCGTTCACAGCTACGAAAAACTCCAGCGGCCTATCCTTGAGGCCATTGTCGTAGGTCACCTCGGAGATTTCGAAACTTTCATGAGCGAACTCATCAAGAGCTGAAATTTCAGGATTTCTACTCTCCGGTTTCAGCTTTTATTTCATCCCATGCCCATTGTTTCGTCCATCTTCTTTGTCGCAGCCTTGGTTCTGGCGGTGGTCATTGGGCCGCAGACGCGGGCATGGACTTGGGGGCCGGCCTTGCTGGCACTGGGAATATCGGTTTCGGCCGCACTGCCCGTGTTTTGGAGGAAGGATCGGCCGACACTTGGCCTTGGGCTGAGCGCTTTCTGCGCACTGGTGGCGGCTTGGTTTGGCTGGCGAGCCTGGGCTTCGCCTGTGCCCGAGCTAGGGCTGGCGGACTTGCTGTTGCTGGCCGGATGCGTGGGGACTTTCCTCAGCATCCGCGCGATCGAAGGTAACGCGGTGGCCGAACGGATTCTGATTTGGGGCATCGCCCTGTTGCTATTGGCCAATATCGGGGTCTTGGCGAAACAAGTGGCAGAGCCAAGCTACGCACCCGTGTTTCGCGCGCGAGCGGGCGCTTTCCCTTCGGGATTTTTCGCGCACTACAATGAAGCGGCTAACTATTTGATCGCCTCTTCGCTGCTGGTCGCTGCGGCGGCTTGGTTCGGACGGCACGCTACTGCAACTCGGGTTTTATTTGGGTTGATCGCGATCGCGGGATTGGCGGCGGTTTATTTCACCCGCTCGCGCGGGGGGATTTTGGGGGCCGCGATCGGCTCGGGCGTTTTCGTTGCCATTGCCATGGCGATCGGAAAGCGGCGGCAAGCGCGTTGGTTTGGGCTGGCTTTGATCGCGATTCCCATCGTGGGTTTTGCCATCGCTGCTTTTGTTTTCAACGGCTGGCATGATTCCCAAAACCTGCGGCGAGGCGGAAGCGACGTCTGGGCATTGCTGGATAACACCTGCCGACTTTATTTTCTGGGCGTCGCGGTGTCCTGCATCGGCCTGCATCCGCTGTTCGGCGGTGGCGGCCGCAGCTTCAGTTGGGAAAACTTCAGATTCGTCGACGCAACCCTTCAGGGTATCGGCGCCACCAGTCAAGCGGAGCAGGTTCACAACGAATTGCTCCAAGCCGCCACCGACTATGGCATCATCGGAGCCGGACTTTTAATCGGGCTGGTTGGCAGCTTGGTGGTGATCTCTTTGGTGCACATTCTCGTTCCAAAGGACTCCAAAGAATTCCAGGCGGGTGATGCTTGGCGCTTGGGGGGAATGGCGGCTCTTGCAGGGATGTTCGTGCAATCCTGTTTCAGCTTCGACTTCCATCTCTTCCCGGGAGTTCTGCTTCTTGGCATTTGTCTTGGGCAGTTGTCCTGCGGCGTAAGCGTGCCGCGCCCTCGGGTAGTGAGAATCGGAGCAAGGGGGATTCTCTCTGCTGCGGGGCTTGCCTGCATCGCTCTGACCTTCCTATGGGGCTGGAAGGGAACCCAGGTGACTCGCATCTTATGGCCCAGCTATTTCAGTAAAGGACCCGTCCCCTCCTCCGAGTCGAAGGTCAAGGCTCTGTCCGATGCTGTCCAAGTCTGGCCACATGCGACTTTCTATCTGGAACAAGCCACCCTCATACAAGCTGCCGCCGCAGCTGACCCATCGGCGGCCTCTCCAGAAACTTTGGATCGAGCCATCCACGCCTACGAAAAAGCCGGGCAACTCAACCGCTTTGATCCCACTCCTGTAGTCAATCGCGCCAACCTGCTTAGCTTCCTGCGGCGGGACCGAGAGGCCGAAACTGCCTTTAATCTCGCCATTCGCTTGCAAGGTGGAATGGAGCCCGCATTTCGTGCTCACTTTTCTTTCGCCAGACACCTGACGAGTGTGGGCCGGCGACAGTCCGATCCCGCAGAGGCCAAGGCCGTGCAGGAGTCTGCGGCCCAACAAATGGAGCAGGCTGTGAAGCAAATGCACTGGTTCATTGAAGACATGCAGGCTCCGCGAGTGGAGGTTCACGAAAATCTAGGATTGGCCCGCGAAGGGTGTGGCGATTTCCAAGGGGCTCTCCAAGCCTATGACTTTGCAGCCGCACTTCGAAAAGGTTCAACGGTCCACTATCGCGCCGGCGTTCTGATTGGCAGAATGGCATCCAAGATTTGGGCGCAAAATCGACCTGCCGAGGCCTATGGTTATTTCATCGAGTCAAAGAGGCGCATCGGCTTGGCCAAGGAACTCCCTCAAAACGTCACCGCTGCCCAGCGCGCTGAATTCCTCGCTTACGTCGATCGCGGAATCCAGTTGATGAAGACGGCAAGAATCAAAGCCGTCCCCTACCCGCCCTCGAAGCCCTGAACGCTCAGCGGGCGATCTGATCCCAGTCGATCTGCTTCCCGACAAATTCTGTCAAAAACGCTTGGAGCTTGGCATCGGCCTCGGCTTGGGTGACTTCCTTTTTGATCCACGGCACTTTTCCATACCACATGGAAACCGAGGCATAGGCCCAACGCTGGTCCATACCGCGAATGAGCCGATCCTTCATATCAATAAAAGTCCGGCCCAAGTGATCGTTAGTCACATGGTCGTGGCCGACAAAAAAGTAGTACGTCAGGCAGTCGAATTTGACGTATTCCTCGAGGTTTTTGGAGCTGACGAGACGCTGCGACTGGATTGAAACCAAGCGCTTTGCCGCCAACTGGCGACCATTCGAAAGCTTGAGTGTCTGGTTGCTGGATGAGGTGATATTATGCCCTTGGGCCGGCATACAGCGCTCCGGACGGTGGATGGAGTTGTTCAGATCCGCCCCGGAAAGCACAATGGAAAGGTCCAAGCGGTCAGGCACCGCGTATCCGTCCGCGGTGGTTTCGCCCGGGCGTGCAGTCAGGCAGATCGCCTTGGAAAACTGGGTATCTGATGACAAGGTGCCTAACTCCTCCGGGCTGGGCGGCAGATTTTTCAGCGTCCACACACCGGAAGAACGCGGCAATTCCATAATCACCGCAGATTGTGCCACCGCACCGACCTTGGGCAAAAAATAGATCGCGCTCAGCGCAGCTCCCAAAAACATGGGCAGTAACCAAGTTTTGCTTTTCATGAATTCGTACGGGTGACTGTGACTCGGCGGACTTGGCGCTGCTGGTTTGTCTTCCATGGTAGACCACCCTCAAAAACCGAGTGGGTTACTAACAAGAGTGTCAGGGAAAACGGATAAAAAAGCAGTAACCCCGACCAGTCGTGCCACGTGGAGACCGCCCACTTGGCATCTCCGTACTCTGCAATGACGAAGATCGAGATCACCCTCAGCGCGTTGCCGAGAATCGATAAAGGAAACGCCATCAAAAACAACAACACTCGCTTCCAGAGTGCCATCCTAGCCATGTAGGCCCATGCCGCGGAAATCATCAGCAACGCCATCAGCGATCGGATGCCACTGCAGCCCTTGGCGATGTCCAAGGGCGCCCAGCTCCCTTTCAGGGGCAGAACCTTGGTACCCTCGACATAGGTCTCCACGCCTAACAAGCCCGAGCCGTGATGCGCGAGCGAGGTGGCCAACAACTGCAACTGCGTCGTCGCCTGTTGAAAACTGGGCAATGGAATGGCCAGCCAGAAAAAAAACAGCGGAAAGGTGAGCATCCTTGCCACCTGCCAACCCCAGAGATACCACGCGGAGCCCCACAGGATAAATGGCAAACCCACCATCGCGATCCGCGGCTGGAGCGTGCGATACGCCGCGATGTAAAGAAGCACACCGACCAACGCCGCGCCAAGCCCCCAGAGACTGCTTTGGCTGATCTCTGCCTTAAGATCCTTGAGCCGATAAAACACCAATCCAGCAATGACAAACGGGAACAACAGCCCGTGTTCGTAATCGGTCTCCCCGTTCCACGCGCTGTAAATCCAATCGAAAGCCGACTGCCCGCGCGATGGGCCATAGCGCTGCTCAAACCCGTAAAACCAAATCAACAGCGCGACTGAAGCCAGGATCGATCCCCAGAACCCAATCTTGGCAGCCAGGGAGTCGGAATTTCCAGACACGCTGGCGGGTGGTTGGGGTGCGTTTTGAGACATCAATCAAGAAATGAGGTGAACGATTTCCAAGCAAAGTATTGCCGACCGCCCCTTGTCTGTCAACAATCCGCCTGTATTGATATTTATCGCTCTTTTTTCTCATGAAAATCATCAGTGGAACCGCTCACCGCGCGCTTGCCGAACGCATCGCAGAACATCTAGGACAACCGCTGGCCGACGTCCACGTCTCCGCCTTTCCTGACGGAGAAACCGAAGTGAAAATCAACGAAAACGTCCGCGGTGCGGATGTTTTCATCATCCAGCCCAGCTGCCCGCCGACCAACCACAACATCATGGAG
>JBAXLW010000137.1:0-4947 GCA_037134575.1 Verrucomicrobiota bacterium
CGCACCGAGGTTCTTTATCTCTTAACATCTGTGTGCATCCTGTGGATCTGTGGTTGAAAAACTCTGAATTCCAGTTCTCTCTATCGTTTCCTAAGCACTTAGCCCAATCACTTTCCCACCATGTCCGAACGTAAGACTCTCGATGAACGCAACCAGATGACGGATCTGGAGCGCCTCCGCCATTCCTGTGCCCACGTGCTTGCCACCGCGATTTGCCGGATCTGGCCGGATGTCCAACTGGCCGCAGGGCCACCGGTGGAGAATGGCTTCTACTACGACATGGATCTCAAGCACCGCATCACGCCGGAAGACTTTCCGCGGATCGAGGAGGAGATGAAGCGGGTGGTGAAGGACAACGATTCATTCGAGCGCTCGACCGTTTCGCGGGCCGAGGCCTTGGCGTTCGCCAAGGCGGGCCGCTTAGGCGCGGTGGCCGATCGCGAGGTGGAAAGCACCTTCAAGGTCGATCTGCTCAACGACATTCCGGAAGACGAGGAGATCTCGATCTTCAAAAACGGCGACTTCTGGGATCTTTGCGCTGGCCCTCACGTCGGCCGCACGGGCAACTGCAAGGCATTCAAATTGATGAGCATCGCCAGCTCGTATTACAAGGGCGACAAGGATCGCCAATCGCTGCAACGGCTTTACGGCACCTGCTTCAAAAATTCGACCGAGCTGCAAGAGCACCTGACGCGTTTGGAAGAAGCGAAAAAGCGCGACCACCGCCGCCTCGGCAAGGAGCTGGGCTTATTCCACATCGACGAAGCAGTGGGACAGGGCTTGGTGTTGTGGAAACCCAAGGGCGCGCTCATCCGCCGCTCGCTGCAAGACTTCATCACCCAGGAGCTCGACAAGCAGGGCTACTCGCAGGTCTTCACGCCGCACATCGGCAAACTCGACCTCTACCGCACCTCGGGCCACTTCCCGTATTATCAGGAGAGCCAGTACCCCGCCATCGCCGAGCGCGACGTGCTGGAAAAACTCGCTGATGAGGATGCGACCTGCGGCGAATTGCTCAACGGCTTGGAGCGTGGCGACTACGAAGGCTACCTGCTCAAGCCGATGAACTGCCCGCACCACATCAAGATTTACGCGAGCGACCACCACTCGTACCGCGATCTACCGGTGCGCCTCGCGGAGTTCGGCACGGTTTACCGTTGGGAGCAGTCCGGCGAGCTCGGCGGGATGACCCGCGTCCGCGGCTTCACCCAGGACGACGCCCACCTGTTCTGCACGCCCGATCAAGTGGCGGCTGAAGTCACCGGCTGCCTCGATCTCGTCAAAAAGGTCCTCGGCACGCTCGGTATGGCCAACTACCGCGTGCGACTTTCCCTCCGCGACCCTGAGTCCGACAAATACGTCGGCTCGGCCGAAAACTGGGACAAGGCGGAAGCGGCCCTGCGCCAAGCGGTGCAAACGCTCGGTGTCGAATACACCGAAGAGCTCGGCGAAGCCGCGTTCTACGGCCCGAAAATCGACTTTGTCGTCAAGGACGTCATCGGTCGCGATTGGCAGCTCGGCACCGTGCAGGTCGATTACAACCTGCCCGTCCGCTTCGGCCTGACCTACGTCGGCGCTGACAATCAGCCGCACGTTCCCGTCATGATTCACCGCGCGCCGTTCGGTTCGCTCGAGCGTTTCACCGGTCTGCTGATCGAACACTTCGAAGGTAAATTCCCCGCCTGGCTCGCGCCCGAGCAAGTCCGCGTCATCCCGATTTCCGAAAAAACTCTGGAAGAGGCAGAAGCCGCCGCCGCCAAACTGGCCGATGCCGGAGTGCGCGTCGCCGTCGATCGCACCAATGAAAAAGTCGGCGCCAAGATCCGTCTCGCGCGCCTCGATCGGGTGCCTTACATGATCGTGCTCGGCGCCAAAGAAGTCGAAGATGGCACGGTTTCCGTCCGCCACCGCGACAACGAAGATCTGGTGACCCAGCCGCTTGAGGAATTCATCGCTCAAATCACCACCGAGATCGGCAACCGCAGTTTATAAGCGTGGCGAATTCTTCCGCAAAAAAAGACACTTGATTGATTTCGTTCGTTGAGCTATTCAATGCCTCAGACGCCGTCATCGGGTTGGAAGAAATCATTTCCGCCATCCCCGCGACGTGACGATCTACGGCACCCGCCGCCCCATGATTTTCCAGGAACGATCCACCATGAACTCCCAAACCGATCTGCTCGATCGGTTTCCCCCTGCTCTCTCCGATCCATGATTCGGCGTCTGATTCATCGTTCCGCATCCCTCTTCGCACTGGACCTGTGCGGCGGCTTTGTCCGTCCGTGCACCGGCGCGTCGCATCCACTCACTGGAGGACAAGACCATCGCTAAGCCACAAAGAGATCCAAATAGGGGTCGTTACCGCGATATGACGCGGATTAACGACCGCATTCGTGCCCCGAAAGTTCGCGTCGTACTCGCCAATGGCGATCAACTCGGCGTCATGAGCTCACGCGACGCACTTGCTAAAGCCCAATCGCTCGGACTCGATCTCGTTGAGATCGCCGGTCAGGTCGATCCGCCGGTCTGCAAGATCGTCGACTACGGCAAATACAAGTACGAGCAAGCCAAGCTCAAGAAGCAGAAGTCGAAAAGCGCGACCCGCATGAAGGAAGTCAAATTCCGCGTGGGCACCGGCCAGCACGACTACAACATCAAGCTTGGCCGTGCCGAAGGTTTCCTCGAAGCCAACCACAAGTGCCGTTTCGTCCTGCAGTTCCGCGGTCGCGAAAACGCCCACAAAGACCTCGGCTTCGTCGTCCTCAACCGGATCATCGAAGACCTCAAGACCATGGCGCAAGTCGACCAACCGCCGCGCCTCAACGGCCGTGCCGTGGCCATGATCCTCTCGCCGCTGCCTGCGCATCAGCGCAAGCGCAAGTTCCACCTGTTCCACGGTGAACTCATGGATGAAGACGACTTCGAAGAAGACGAAACCCAAGAAGAAGTCTTTGAGGATGATTTCGTGCCAGACGAAGTTCCTGAAGAACAGTCGGACGAGTTGCTGGTCGCAGAGGTCGCCCACGAGCCGACTCCGCTATAATTCGTCCACCCACGGTTCGATCCATTGCTCTACCTTTTCGACATCGACGGCACGCTGGTTGACACCGGCGGTGCTGGCATGGTCGCCTTGAAAGAGGTGACCCGCGAAGTCTTCGGCCATGATGGGCCGGCGCTCGACCTCGCGGGCAGCACGGATCTGGGCATCGTCGCCACCATCCATGCTCATTTCGAAATTGAGCCTACGCCGGAACGGATCCAGACTTACTTCGAAGTTTATTTGGGCCGACTGGATTGGAACCTCGCCCACGGCGGTTTTGCCGGCCGCGTGTTTGGCGGGGTCAGCGAACTTCTCAGCCAGTTGGCCGACCGCCCCGAGGCGACCGTCGGCCTGCTGACTGGCAATACCGCTGGTGGTGCCGCCTCCAAGATGCGCCACTTTGGGCTGGCTCATCACTTTGCCTTTGGTGCTTACGGTTGCGATCATGCCGACCGCAATCGGCTCGGCCCGATCGCCCTTGAGCGCGCAGCCGCTCATGCGGGCCAAACGTTCACGGCCGCCGAAACCTGGATCATCGGCGACACGCCCAAGGACATCGCCTGCGCCCACGCCATCGGCGCACGTTGCCTTGCCGTTGCCACCGGCCAGTTTTCAGCCGCGGCGCTGGAATCCCACGGCGCCGACCGCGTCGTCGAGACCTTGGACCTCGCGTTGGATTGCTTTTAGCCGCAAAAAGGCGAAAGAAGGACGCAAAATAAAAACCACGAAAGACACGAAATCCCACGAAAAATCAAAGCGTCGCAGGGGCGTTGGATCGCGGCCAACCGTGTTCCATGCTTCTCATTTTTAGTGCCTTTCGTGATTTTCGTGGTTCCTGTCTTTCGATTTAGAATTAGAACTCATCTTTTTTGCGTTTTCTTGCGCCTCCTTGCGGCTGAACTCCACCTCTGCCGCGTCAACGGGTCTGAACTTACACCGAATTTTTGACACTCCCCTCGAGACAGGCGCGTGCATCCTTGAGACGGACGCGTGCATCTTCGAGACGGACGCGCTGTGAATCTGGCGGAGCCTGAGGGTTGATAAAGTGGCTGGAGCGTCTCGCTCCAGACCGTTGTGGGAGGCGTCTCGCCTCCCGACAGATTCCTTTGGGCGGGACGCCCTAACAACGGTCTGGAGCGGGACGCTCCAGCTACTTGGCACCGCAAATACTATCGTCTGAGTGGCAGGAGGGTCACTCTTCTCCTGCGGGGGTCGATCGTGACTAATGCACCTAATTTCAGGTCTTCCGCAGTCTGCAAGATCGTCGTGCAAACACAGAGACCTATGGTGATCGGCCGCACATCTTCAGTGCGGAGCTGAATGACACTGGGTTTTTTGGCCGCCGTGAGGTGTAGGATTGTCCCGAAGTCGAGATCATGAGTGAAGACGACAAAGTCTTCTCGGGACGCCCACGCCATGATTTGGGTGTCGGGTGCATCCGCAGGGCCGATTCTACTCCAGTGCTTGGCGTGGATTTTATGTTCTCGAAGGTAATCCACCCACGCCGGGCTGAGATTCATGTCGACGAGAATTTTCATCGGTCACTGGACCAGCCATGGGATTTCCTGTTCTTCAGAGCGCCATGTCGCGTAACCCAGCGCGGCGCGAATATCTTCCGCCGCGAGGTAGGGGTAAAGTTGGAGGATTTCCTGAACGTCGGCACCTGAAGCGAGTAGTCCTGTAATCGTTCCTACGGTGACGCGGGTTCCGCGGATGCAGGGTTTTCCGCCCATGATCGCAGGATCCAGCACGATTCGCTCGATATCAGGAAAAGTAATCACACGAATAACTTGGCCTTTTACTGCAGATTGGCAAGGCGAAATCGGGCAACAAGGTACACACGTGTTGCGAATCTGGCGGAGCCTGAGGGTTGATAAAGTGGCTGGAGCGTCTCGCTCCAGACCGTT
>JBAXLW010000138.1:0-4862 GCA_037134575.1 Verrucomicrobiota bacterium
CGTTCGAGCAATTGGCCTTGGGCGAGCTTCAAAGCCAGTGCGAGGGTGCGTTGCTGGCCTTCGCTGGCATAGTCGGCGGCGGGCATGCCGTGGATGCGGAGGTCGATTTCATCGCGGTGGGGACCGACAACGGCCTGGCGCAGGCGGGTTTCGCGTTCGCGAGCCTGCAGCAGCGATTCACGCAAATCCGGGCCGCTGGCTGGGAGATAGTGAAGAACCAGTGGCTCGTCCTTGCCGCTGACGGCGCGCTGAGCGGCTGCGGCGAGTGGGCCGAGTTCCGCCACCAAGCGGCTGCGGGCCGCCATCAGCACGCTGCCGTGCTCGATCAGGATTTCCTCATAGGATAAAATCTCCGCGTCGCGCGGACGACCTTCTTTGAGCAGGATGTTTTTTGCCCGTAGAGCCCGCTGGTAGCGCGACCATGAGCGGCGGTAGTTGTCGTCGATCTGGGCACCGATGAAATCGAGGTAGCGGCGTCGTCCTTCGCCCGGTCCGCGAACCAGTGCCAAGTCTTCGTTACCCATCCAGACGACGAGGCCGCCATCTTCCAGATAGCGCGTCTGGCTGGGGCGGATTTCCTCATCTGCTTTCAGCTTCAGCCCGTCGCGGGAATAGCGGACCTGTCGCTCGCTGCCCCAGGGATCGCCGGCGACGCCAAATCCCTTGCTGCCGATCCGCCCTAGGGTGGTCATGCGGTGGGTGCGCGGCGAGTGCAGTCGCACCAGCACGCACAAGGCTTCAAGGATGGAGGTTTTTCCCTGCGCATTGTCGCCCGTCAAGATTGCGCCCTCCGCCGGCACCTCAAGGGCGAGAGAGTCGAAACAGCGGAAATTCATCAAACGCAGCGAACCAAGCACCGCCAAGAGATAGGGGGAAATCGGCACTGGATCAAGCAGATCGAACGCCGTAAGAACGGTTTCGCGATTTAACTCCTATGAAGATCATCCGACTGTTCGCTTGCCTATTCTTGCTAATGGGATTTTTGCCGCAGGCTGGCGCCCATCAGGTCGCCTCGGTGGAACTGGAGTTTCAACAAATCGATCACCAGTGGTGCCTGACCGGCGAGATGGATATCGCCTACATGCTGCCGGAGACGCGCAACATCCCGGGCGGCCCGCCGATGAGCCGCGCGGCGGTGATGAAGGCGAATCCCGAAGGCCTTGCGCGTATCTGCAAGGAGACGGAAACGACACTGCGCAAACTCGTCCGCCTCACCTTCGCAGATCGCGAAGTTGCCTGGCGCGTCGAGTTTCCGGATTTTGAAAAGCAGCCATTCGAGTTACCCCCCGAGGCGGGAGATATCGCGCTGATTTCGGTGCGCTTGGTGATGGATGCGATCCCCGGCGCGGGTGAATTGCGTGCGCATTGGTCGGGCGAGCAGGAGACCGAGTTGATTATTCTCACGGAAGAGGGGGACGATGCAAAGGTGGTGAGCACCCTGCCGGGCGGCAGTCTCATGCTCTTGAAGCAGACGGCGGCCGGACAATCCGCGCCTGTTCAGCAACCCGTCACGGGTGGCTGGGTGCAGACGGGATATCACCACGTCTTGCCGCTAGGGTTGGATCACATGCTTTTCATTGTTGGTCTTTTTCTGTTATTGCCAAAGTGGCGGCCATTGATGGGGCAGTCGTTGCTCTTCACACTGGCGCATTCGATGACTTTGGCGCTTTCGGTTTTCGGCTGGGTGCAGCTACCGGGGAAATGGGTCGAAGTCCTCATCGCGGTAAGCATCGCATGGATCGGGATTGAAAACCTGCTGACGCGCAAAATTGGCAAGCAGCGGCTCATTCTCGTCTTCGCCTTCGGCCTCTTGCATGGTCTCGGCTTTGCCAGCGTGCTGGCAGGAAAACTCAGTGGCATTCCGCGCGACCAACTCACCGGACCGTTGTTAGGGTTTAATGTCGGTGTCGAACTGGCGCAGCTGACGGTCTTGTTGGCCGCCTTTCTGATTCTCTGGCCGCTGAGGCGCTGGGTGCGGCAAGTTCAGACTGCGGGTTCAGTCTTCGTTGCGCTGGCAGGACTTACCTGGGTGGTTCAGCGCCTGTTCTTTGCCTGAGTCGCTGCACTAACGGTTGCCGCTTGGCGGGATGAACATTTCGTCGATGCGACGGCCTGCTGCCAGAACGGCGTAATCGTCGTACTTTAATTTTTCCGCAGGTGGCCAGAAAACCTTATCCGCGATTTTGCCAGCGACCCATGCCGCGCAGTCGAGCGCGGCTTCGAGATCAGCCATTTCGAAATCGCTCCATTCGCTCAGCTTGACGTCGGCCTCGGTTGGGCGAAGCATGAAATACGCGGGCGCGGGCATGGTTTGATGCTCGGCCAACATCGCCGCGGCGTAGAGGGGGAGCTGCAGATTGTGCCACAGATAACTGGCGGATTTGCCTTTGTCTTCCGAGACATAAACGGCAGGGCTATCGGCGGGGAGGTGCGGTGGCAAATCCACGGAGGCGGTGATTTTTTTGCGATGCTCCTTGTCCACACCATCCATCTTGCCAGTCTTGTAGTCGATGACGCGCAGGCGGCCGCTTTCGCGGTGACGGTCGATGCGGTCGATCTTGGCGGTGATTTGCGTTTGGGCGAAGCTGTGTTGGATCTTGCGCTCTACGTCGATGACCTCCCAGCCCTCGGCCCGGGTCGCTGCCTGAACCCGCGAGAGCCAGAGCAGGCGTTGGCGCAGCGCTTCGGTCTGGATGCGGATTGCCAGCGGCACGCGCTTGCCAAACCACTCGCTCACCACCCGGTCGAGCTCGGCGGAGAGCCAGCCGTGGATGGCTTGTGCTTGATCGGAATCGCGCGCCTCGGTGTCGCGGCCCCAGCGTTCTAAAACTTCGTGGGCGACGTTGCCAAAGTCCCGTGCATTCCATTCCGCCCGGCCGAGGTCGGAGCTCTGCATTCTCACCACCTGCTTCAGATAGTAGCGAAACGGGCAGGCGAGGTAATTCGCCAGCGTGGTCACGTTGTGGCTTTGCGGAGGCTCGATGCTTGGTGGTGTCCACTGCAGATCACGTTGCCAAACCATTCCGGCTTCCGGCGGTTCGATTTCGCGGAAAAGTGTCATCACCCGCTCTGGCAGTTCGCTGCGTTCAGCGGCCAAGAGCAAGCGCGACGGCAGCATCATTTCCCCGCCTGCGCCGGACTTGCCGCAGATCACGTCCACCCGGCCCTCTTCGCGGCGGGCTTCTAGCATCGCTTGATATAAGAAGGCATCGCGAGCGGCGCGCTCTGCATCGGTGATTAGGCCCAGTCTCTCGCGGCAGTGTTCGCTCAGCCACGGCTCGCCGCCACTGCGGGCGGGGACCTTGCCTTCGTTCATTCCGCAAAGCGTGAGATGGCGGCCCGGCTCGTGGAGCAGCTCCAGCCATCCCTGCACATTGAGCACCCGCCCGGAGGGTGGCAGCGGGGCTGGGGAAGGCTGGGCCTTGCACATCAGCTCGATCCAGAAGCGCGGCTCGCGATTTACCCGGCTCATCACCGGCGCGGCAGTAGCGATCCAGTCCGCCAGCGCCTGGGCGGCTTCCTCGGTGGCGGGTCCGCTGTGGCCGAGCACGCCTAACAGACGCTCCATCACGCCGCAGAAATTCTGGGTGAGCATGCTCTTGCGCCAGCCTTCCAGAACCTCCGCAGCCTTGGCGAGCTCCTCGGCGGCGGCCTTTTCGCTATCTCTGTAAAATTTTTCAACGGCCACGCGCCGCTGCAAATCCTCGCTGCGAGTGATCAGCCAGCGGTCACGCAATTTCGCCAAACACTCGGCCTTTTGCGCGCGCCTGCCCGCCACCAAAATACCCGTCTCCGGCAGCGATAAAAGATCAGCCAATCTCGCCAGTGTCGGGTCCGCCAACCATCCGCCCCAAATCTTGAACCACTGCGAAAGCCCCGGCGCCATCGCTGTGGCGGCCGGGTGAAAGGTCGGCCAGCCCTCGCGGCTGAATGCGCGCGCCAGCTCGTCACCCACCTCGCTGTCGGCCGACCCGAGCACCAACTCATTGGACGCCGTCGCTTGCTCGGCCACCTTTTTGAGTGCTGCGGTGGCTTGCTGGCGCGGATCGGCCACCACTTGTATCGTGCCATTGGGCCAGGGCAGGGAACGTTCGTTCCACGCCAGTGAGGGACGGCCAATGGCTGAAAATCCATTCGCTTCCGCCTCGGGTGCTGCGATCAAGGCGGTTACGGGACCCTCCCACGCCGACCATGCGCGTTCGAGGAGTGGCGGCATTTCCGTCACCCCTGTTAACACAATTCGGCAAACGTCAGTGGGCATTGGCAGCCCTTCCGACAACTGGCGACTTCGACTCTTGTAACCCCATGCTCGCAACTGGCGCTCGACGAGATCCTCCAGTCGCGCCAGCGCGTCCCAACGATCCGCCTCCACGGTATCGGCCAGCTTGCGCGCGGCCGTGGCCAGGAGAATGCCGTTTTCCTGAAGCGTATGTCGCAGGGCGACCATTTCCTGCGCCAGTCCACCGGCCCAATTGCCATTTGCTTCGGGCGGCTTGGGGAACAGCGCTTCGTATTCCGACCAGTCGGCCACCGTCTCCAGCACTTCCACCCAGGCGAGTTGTTCGATCCAATCCGCGGCAGCGTCGGCAGCGTGCGATTTCAAGAAAAATCCCGGCGTCACCACTCGCGGGGTCAGCAAGGCGCCACCTGCCTCGGCGAGGGCCTCGCGCAGGCGGCGTCCGCTTTGTGCCGTTGGCACTACGACCCACCACCTCGGCAGTTCATCCCGCCGTTCCAGCAGCCATGCTACCACCCGCAACAAAAAGGGCCGGTCCCATCCGAGAAATACACGTTCTACCATCGCCGCGATTCTTGGGTGCAGGGCCTGCGGTGGAAATCAAAATCGTCGGGTTTGCGATTTG
>JBAXLW010000139.1:0-4741 GCA_037134575.1 Verrucomicrobiota bacterium
ATCAGCTCCACCGGCCATCTCATCGTCGCCCAACGACTCATGGGCATCGGCGTCGGTAGTCCTGAGTCAAAGGCAGCCGCGGACGCCTTCGCGGTTTGCATCCAAGGTGGCGCCATCCTTGCCGTGCTGGGGTTGTATTCTCGGCGGGTGCTCCAGATGTTGCGCGGCATGCTGGGCATGGATGCGGAAGGCCTTAAGCTGGCAATCGCCATCATCGCCGGATTCATGCCAGCAGCCGTGATCGGAGCGCTGCTAAGTCATTGGATCAAGGCCCACCTTTTCGGTATGTGGCCAGTGGTCGGCGCTTGGATCATCGGCGGGATCGGGATTCTCTTGACTGCCCAGTGGCGGAAAAAAAATCCCGCCATCGGTGGCGGCAAGGAACTTTCCGAACTCACTTGGCAGCTCGCCCTCGTCATCGGCCTGCTCCAATGCGTCGCAATGTGTCCGGGGACCAGTCGCAGCCTGATGACTATTTGCGGTGGCGTCTTAGTCGGCCTCTCGCTGCGTGCCGCGGTCGAATATTCTTTCCTGTTAGGCGTGCTCACGCTCACCGCCGCCACGGCCAAAGAAGCGTTTGAAAAGGTGAAAGACCTCGACCCCGTTTACAACACTCTCTTCGGCGGCACCAAGCTGATGCTACATGAATACGGCAGCACCCCGCTTCTCATTGGGATTGTCGCAGCAGCAGTTTCCGCCGCAGTGGCCGTGAAATGGCTGGTCTCCTACTTGCAAAGCCACGGCCTGTCGGTCTTTGGCTGGTACCGGATTTCGCTTGGCGTCGTCATTGGCGGGCTGATCGCCTTTGGCACCCTCGCCGCCTAACAAAGGCGCACCATATCCTTGACGAACTGCCCCCAAAGGAAGAGCAGTCCGCGTCTTGAATATTGAAAGTTGCCATCCCCCGTCAGTTGGATGAGTCCTGCGGCTAGGTTCTCATCCACCTGCCTGCGCATTTCCAGCTCGATCGCCCCTTCGATTTGATCGGGATCGGGCATTCGTAGCTGCTCGACGGGGATCTTCATGCGGCAGAGGTACTTCCGGTGGTCGGAGAGAATCTGGTGAAAACAACTCCGCCCGCAAGGAATATGATTCCACTTCACATCGGGAGAGCATCGCAAAATCGGCGAAAACGGAAAATTGGTCGTGCGCCAGAGATTCCCATCGGCACCCTGCGAGGTGATCGAAACGAATGCAAAAGCCACCTCGTCATGCTCACAGAGACAAACGGCCGCGACGGCGCGCTCCTCAGGATGCCAGTAGAGCCGAAAATACTGCTGCATCCCCGCCCACTCCCAACCGCAGTCGGTGGCATGCTCAAAGCCGGCCTCCTCCATCCCTGCAGTCGCTTTGGTCGCATTGGGGAAAAATGACGGATTCGGGACCCTCTGATGAGAGAGGCGATTGTCCAAGGGTAAGCGCATCGGTCGGATACGTGTCATTAACTCGACCCACGGCAGCATAAACCACAGACCCACACCCAACACACCACCGCACCAGTGGCCCGTCAAAAAATAAAGCAGAGCGAAACTCGCTCCCAGAAACGTCAGTGCCCCTAGCTTGCGCAAGTGGCCCGTGCGCGCCGTTCGCAGGGCGACCGCAAGGACAAACAGGCCGATCACTAAGAGTGTTTCATGCATGAGAACGTATTAAATAAGCACAAGCTACGAGTCACACAGCTCCCCTACCGGCGCAAGGGCGGGTTTTCTCCAAATCCACCGCGGCTCGCTTTTTTCACTTCCACGAAAGTTTCAAAAGTTCACGCAATCTCGCTGGATCCGTCGCGGACGTCTTCGCGACAAAGCCACGCGCATGGGCGAAGTTGACGTCCTCACAGTCCTGAATGCGCGTAAAATCCAGGCTTGGATGATCGTTGTAGCGCGACAGACCGAAGCCGCTCCCCCGCCGGTCGGGATAAACCAGGCCCGCCACGTCACCTGTATTCCGCTGCATGGAAATATAGCGCGACATCCCCGCCGATGGATCATCCAGCAACGACTCCGTGCGTGGGATGTAAAAAATGCGGAATACCCCTTTGGGCGTTTCAATATTCCAAAATTCGCCCACCTTCTGGATGGTATTCATCCGCTCGCGCAGCCCTTTGATGTACCCCAGCATGTCCATGCCGATCCAGCGCATCACCTCCCACAGGGCTTCGCCCGGCTCCAACCGTGCCACCGCACCAAATCGCCTCAGCAGCGTGGTATCAATCGGCGAGTTCAGCTTAAACAACGTCTCCCGCTGCAGACCCAGCCAGCGCGCCGTCTCGATCGGCCCCCGCGTGTCGAACCATTCAGTAGGCTCTAACCAGTCGCAAAATTCCCGCGCATCCTCATACACCCCGAGGTGCTGCAACACCAAACTCAACGCGCAAATCGGCGGATGATCCTTGGGAAATTGGTGATGATCAAAGTTTCCCCGCTCTGGCGCATGCTCGTGCCCCACATCGACCACCGCCGTGGAAAGATCGGCCAGATCCTCCGCCGCCGGTTCGCGCCGGACGATCGGCGCCCGGTGTTCGGCTAATAAGAGGCAGCAAGCCAGAAACTCGTCTTTATGCGAGCCACCGGGGTGGGTGAGGATTTGAGAAAAGGACATTATTCGTAAGTTCGCGCACACCTTAGGAGGTTGCTGCGACTTGGAAAGTGTTTTGTAAACCTCGCCCTCGCGCCCCATTGACCGAGCCCGCGGAATGCGCAATCAGTAACGAGGTCCACGTAGAAAATCGTCGATGCAGCAATATTTCCCACCCCATTTCAGCTTTCCGCATTCTAATTTCACCATTTACCCTCAATCCCGCCTTGCCATGGTGGAGAAAACCGTTCATAGCCACGCCCCCTTCTCACGGAGGTTCACCTTTATCCCATTGTCATGTCTGATCTGAAAATTCGAAATCTCGCCATCATTGCCCACGTTGACCATGGGAAAACCACACTGGTTGACCAGCTTCTCCAAGCTGGCGGCACTTACCGTGAAAACCAAGCCACCACCGAGCGCGCCATGGACTCCATGGACCTCGAACGCGAAAAGGGCATCACCATCAAGGCGAAGAACACCTCCATTCTCTGGAACGGTTACACCATCAACATCGTCGACACCCCAGGCCACGCCGACTTCGGTGCTGAAGTGGAACGCGTCATGAAAATGGTCGATGGTGTCATCCTCGTGGTTGACGCTTCCGGCGGCCCGCAGGCGCAAACCCGCTTCGTGCTTCGCAAAGCGATGCAAGAAGGCCTCAAGCCGATCGTCGTCATCAACAAGATCGACCGCCCACTCTCCGATCCAGCCAAGGTCCGCGACCAAGTGCTCGAACTCTTCCTCGACCTCGACGCCGACGAAGACCAGTTCAACGCCCCATTCTCCTACGGCTCCGCCCGTGACGGCTATTTCATGGATAGCCCGGATGACGAGCGCAAGGACTGCATCCCGCTCCTCAAGCAAATCGTCGAGCACATCCCTGCTCCCAAGGCCGATCCCGATGCACCATTCCTCATGCTCGTTTCCAACATCGAGTGGGACGAATACGTCGGCCGCGTTGCCATCGGCAAAGTCCTCGGCGGCAACGTCAAAAAGGGCGACACCATCCACCTTCTCCGCGGCGACGGCACCAAGACCCAGTCGAAAGTCCTCAAGACCTTCACCTACTCCGGTCTCGCCACCACCGACTCCGAAGGTTGCGGCGCAGGCGGCATCGTCGGCATCGCAGCGGGCATTGAAAACGTCCAGATCGGCGAAACCATTTCGGGTGACAGCAGCGTCGAGCCGCTTCCCTTCGTCGCCATCGACCCGCCAACGGTTTCGATGCAGTTCTCCATCAACGACGGCCCACTCGCCGGTAAAGAAGGCAAACACGTCACCACCCGCGCCATCCGCGACCGTCTGATGCGCGAGTTGAAGACCAACATCTCCATCACCGTCGAAGACACCGACACGGCTGGCCTCTTCAACGTCTCCGCCCGCGGAGCGATGCAGATCGCCGTCCTCGTCGAGCAAATGCGCCGCGAAGGATTCGAAGTTCTCGTCTCCCGCCCCGTCGTGATTTTCCGCCGCGACGACGCTGGCAAGCTGCTCGAACCGTTCGAAACACTCTACGTCGAAGCCCCAGGCGACTACACTCAAGGCATCCTCAAGATCCTCATGAACCGCAAGGGACTGATGGAACACATGGACACCGAGGCCAGCGGCCGCGTCTTCATCCAAGCCAACATCCCGACCCGTGGCCTCATCGGCTTCGAAACTGAGCTCGTCAACCTGACCTCCGGCCATGGCATCATGAGTCACTTGTTCAAGGAATACGCCCCACACGCTGGCGAAATCCAAAACCGCACGACAGGCACGCTCGTCTCGATGGATTCAGGCACCGCCACCCCTTACTCGCTGCAAATGCTTGAAGACCGCGGCACCCTCTTCGTCGCTCCTGGCGATGCAGTCTACGGCGGCATGCTCGTCGGTGAAAACCCACGCGTCGGCGACCTTCCCGTCAACCCCGTCAAGGAAAAGCACCTCGACAACATGCGTTCCTCCGGCAAGGACAAAACCTCCAAGCTCACCCCAGCGCTGCGCTTCTCCCTCGAACGCGCCATCGAGTACATCGATGCCGACGAACTCGTCGAAGCCACCCCGCTCAACATCCGCCTGCGCAAGCGCATCCTCGATGCCAGCGCCCGCAAGCGCGCCCAAAAGACCACCTAATCCCCAACGAGCGAACCCCGCTCCCAAGGACCCCAAAAGCCTCCTGTGC
>JBAXLW010000140.1:0-4717 GCA_037134575.1 Verrucomicrobiota bacterium
CCTTTGTAGCCACCGCCGCCGCCACCACGGCGATCTCCGCCGTAGCTACCGCCGCCGCCGCCACCACCGTAGCCGCCGCCGCCACGGCGTTCACCGCCGTAACCACCGCCGCCGCCGCCGGGACGAGGGCCGCCGGGCTTAAATTCTTTTGGCTCAGAGGCGTTCACGCGGAGTGCGCGGCCCTGATAGTCGTAGCCGTTGAGAGCTTCGATCGAAGCGTTCAATTGGCTCTGGTCGCCGAGCGTGACGAAGGCAAATCCCTTGGATCGGCCAGTTTCGCGGTCGGTGATGATTTTGACCCGTTCAACAGGTCCATAAGCGGCGAAGAGGCCAGTAACGTCTTCTTCAGTAGCGGTGTAGGGCAGGTTGCCCACGTAGATGTCCATTTTTGTCTATGCTTGTCACGCCATCACATTCAACGCTTCCTGAGACCATGGCGTGAGAGACCAGACAAAGCGCGTCCATCCGCGAAATTGCAAAATGAACGCCTCGTTTTTACGGCTCTACAGGCCGCTTGGCAAGAAATGATTTTTCGCGGGGCGCGAGCGGCGCGACGCTCAATCTTTTGTCGGCGGGATCACTCAATGATGACGCGGGTGCCATCTTTAACCTTGGAATACACGATGGGCATCGTGGCGCTGGGGCCACGAACACAGGCGTGGGAGGCGGGACGGCGTTTGACGGGTCCGATGTGGTGGCCTACACCGTCGTGGGTCAGGCGCATCCAATACCGCATCGAGGCACCTTCGAAGCGACCGCCGGGGGGCACGACGTCCATGGAAAGGTCGGCATTCTCGTTGATTTCGGTGCCGCTGGCATCGTAGATGTGGCCGTATTTGTTGGATTTCTTTTCAACGACCTTCTCGAGGATGTAGAATGTGCCCGTCGGTGTTGGGCGGGCGGAAATGCCGGAGCAGATCGGGTAATCGAGCACAACTTCGTCACCGTTCATGAGAAACCCGCGCTGTTTGGCAAGGCTGATGTAGATCGAGGAGTTTTCCGCATTGGTCTGGGGAAGCAGGCCGTCATTTTTCCATACCGTGTAGGTTTTGGGATAGCTGGGGTCTGCTTTGAAATGATCGTAGGTGCCAGCGGCAAACTTGCCATTTTTGAGAGGGCTTGCGGATGGCTTCCGGCTGGCGCAGCTCGACAGCAGGAGGACGGCGATTGCAAACTGGGCGATGATTCGAAACAGGATCATGGGATAAATAAGCGTAGGACCAACGCGGGTGTAGGATGAATTTCGCGAGATTGCAATCCTGATGCAATTCTAACCGTGGCTCCGTTGTCCCAGCCGCTACCGATCTAGGTGGCGCGGGGCGGCTTTGGGATGCCGCGTCGGTTCTATCTCGGGTCTCGCCCCCGCTTTGATGGCATCAAAAGATTTGCTCTTGACTCAGGCCAATCCTATCTCATCTATGACATCTCTTGATTGCATCCCTACTGAGATACCTGATAGTTTGCTGCGTGTTCACGGGGCTGAGTTCAATGGCCTCCGCGGGCCATGCTGCCCATGTTTCAGTGGTTGATGATGCCGCCCAGCATTGCTGCTCCGCAGAAAATGGCTCATCAAGTACGCATAAGGATCTCTGTCACGATGGTGATGAGTGCCCGTCCGATCATCACCACCATTCTGGCTGTTGCTTTCATCCGTTGCCTTTGACGGTTGAAAATGATCCGGCCTGTCGATTGGGGATCCCCGGGTCGTTAGACTTAGGCATGAGTCACGAGAGCGACCTGCCCCCCGAAGAACCGTTTTTGAGCTTGGAAAAACCACCGTTGATTTGAGCGCCCATTGATGCGGCTCAGGTGTGCCCTTATGGGCCGCCGTTTTCTCTGCATGGCACCCTTTTGCCATCGAGATATCCTCGTTAGATTCCTTTTCCGATGTTCTTCGGCCTTTTCCGGCAAGAACAACCCCACTCAAATACCATGCCAAAATTTTTTCCACTGGCCGTGCTGGCACTTGCCTCCATGGCCGTTTCGCTCCGAGCGGAAACCGTTGTCGTCGTCTCGCTCGCGAGTGTCGCCAAGCGCATTCAGGCCCAAAACCCCGATCTTGCTGCGGCACGCATGGGCATCCACGAGGCCGCAGGTCGACTGAAACAGTCCGGCCGCCTCGCCAACCCCGATCTGGAAACCGCCTTCGAGCGTCATTCAAACTCAAGGGAAGGCAAAGTTGAAATCGGCTTTGCGCAGCGCTTCCCAGTCACCGGGCGCTTGCGTTTGGAGAAGGAAGTTTCGCTTACGGAACTCAAATCCTCCGAAGCTGAAGTGCGCGAGGTCGAGCGTCAGTTCGCGGGCCGAGCCCGCGAAACCCTGGTGAAAGTATTGGCCACGCGCCAACGCCGAGAGTTGCTGCATGAGCAGTCCGAGGTGACCACTCGCTTCGCTCAGTTTCTGGCCGAAATCGCCGCAAAAGGCGAAGGCTCGCCGCTCGACGCCGGCCAAGCAAAACTCGAAGGCGCCAGTCTCGCGCTGGAAATGCGCCAGCTCAGTGCGGGCGAAACGACACTCGTCGGCGAATTAAAACCATTGCTCGGGATGCGCCCGGAAGAAAAGCTGTATGTCGATGGCAGACTGCCGGAACCCTCGCTTCCCAACCTCGCAGTCGATCCCTCATCTCGCCCGGATTTCCAAGCAGTCACGCTGAATGCTATCGCCGCAGCGCAGGGTCTCGATCTCGAATCATTCCGCCGCTACGACGACATCGAAGGCGGACTATTTGCTGCTGCAGAACGGACCAAAGACGCACCAGAGGACTACAAGGACGAAGCGATCATCGGCCTGCGATTCAAAGTGTCACTCCCATTCTGGAATCGAAACGAAGGCGCGATCGAAGAGGCCCATGCCAAGAAAGCGCGGAAACAAATGGAGACTGTCGCACTGGCTCGCAAGATCCGGCTGGAGGTCGCCGCCGCCCACGCCGAGATGAAGGAGTGGGGCGAAATGATCCGCGAGATCAACACGACTCTGCTGCCTTTGGCCGTCGAACAATCCGCCCTAGCGGAAACCACCTACCGCAATGGGCAAGGCGAAATCCAGTCGGTGCTCCGCTCGCACGAAAAGCGGTTTCAGCTTGCCGCAGCCCGCCTTGATGCCCTGCGCGAATTCCACCTGGCACGGGTGCGCTACGAAACGGCACTGGCCAAACCTTAACTTCCTCTCATTCCATGAAACTTCAAATATCTCTTTTCTGCTCCTTGTTTTTTGCCTTCGCGGCCCACGCCGCCCCCGACTCGAAAACTCTCGTGCTGGATGAAATCGGCGTCAAAAATCTCCGCATCGAAACCGTCGAGGCCGAGGAAACCGACTTCGAAGAAACCGTCTTTGCCCTTGGCCGCATCGCTGAAATCCCCCAACGGCACGCGGTTGTCAGCAGTCGCATTGCTGGCCGCGTGATCGGCTTGAGCGCGCAGGAGGGCGACACCGTCGCCGCCAACCAAATCCTCGTTCGTGTCGAAAGCCGCCAACCGGGAAACCCGCCGCCCGTGATCGATCTGAGAGCCCCGATCAGTGGTCTGTTAGTTGATTCCCACATCCGCCTCGGCGAACCCGTGGAACCCGACAAAGAGCTGCTCGACATCTCCGACCTCAGCGAAGTTCTGGCAGTCGCCCGCGTTCCGGAGGATCAGGCGAGTAAACTCGCCCCCGGCAGCAGAGCGCACATTCACGTATCCGCTCTCGGGGATCAGCCACTGGAAGGCGAAATGATCCGTTTTGGCACATCGGCCGACCGCGAAAGCGGCACGATCGATGCGGTGTTTAAAGTCGCCAACCCAGACCTGCGGATGCGCCCCGGTATGCGGGCCGAGTTCTCCATTGTGATGAGCAAACGCGCCAACGTTATCGGCATCCCACGCTCCGCACTTCAGGGCGACGCCAGCAAGCGCTTTGTTTACGTCAAGCATTTCGAACTTCCCAACGCATTCATCAAAACGCCGGTTCAGGTCGGACAAATGAACGACCGTTACGTCGAAATCATCCGTGGCCTATTCCCCGCCGACGAGGTAGTCACGCGCGGGGCCTATTCTTTGTCCTTCGCAGGTGGCGGCAGTGTCTCACTCAAGGAAGCACTCGACGCAGCTCATGGCCACGAACACGCCGCCGACGGCAGTGAACTCACCCCTGCGAAAAAAGCGGCGATAAATACTCCAAAAAACGACGACGCGCCGACCAAAGGCGATCACAAGCGATGGATGTTTATTAGCGGAGGTCTTTTTGTCCTGCTGCTCGCGTCCTTGTTCCGCAAAAACCGCGCCGCTATCGAACCCAACGCCCGCTGAACCATGCTCAATAAACTGATTCACTGGTCGCTCGCCAACCGGGCGATCATCATCGGCCTTTCCCTGATTCTGATGGTCACGGGACTGCGCACTGCTACGGAACTGCCCGTCGAGGTGCTGCCGGATCTTTCGAAACCCACGGTCATCATTCTCACGGAATCCGCCGGACTTTCCCCCGAAGAGGTTGAAATGCGTGTCACCCAGCCGATCGAAAGCGCTCTAATGGGCATCGCCGGACTTACCCGCCTGCGGACCAATAGTGACGTCTCACTTTCCCTCGTCTATGCCGAGTTCGGTTGGGATACGGATATCTATAAAGCCCGGATGCTGGTCCAAGAACGCCTCCAAGGTGTGCGCGAACACTTGCCCGATGGCGTTCAGCCCTTCATGACACCCGTCGCCTCGCTGATGGGAGAAATCCTGTTAGTCGG
>JBAXLW010000141.1:0-4600 GCA_037134575.1 Verrucomicrobiota bacterium
TAAAGTGGCTGGAGCGTCTCGCTCCAGACCGTTGTGGGAGGCGTCTCGCCTCCCGCCAGATTCCTTTGGGCGGGACGCCCAAACAACGGACTGGAGCGGGACGCTCCACCTACTTGCTTGATCTGCGTCCATCGGCGGTTGCATTTTCCGATTCGGGCTACTTCGCGACGGAGGCGTGCCTCCTCGGACTGAGCAGGGCATTCCTCCCAATTGCCCTGTCTGCATGAATCTAGATTATCAATAAACTTGTATTTCTCGGCTTTGCCAGCTATCCAGTTGTCGATGTCTGCCAGATTTTTACCACTGCTGATGTGTCCCGTCGCGCTCTGCGCAGAGACCCAGATTTTGGCGCCGCTGATGGTGACTGGCGACAAACTTGCCACGCATGCGGAGCAGGTGTCTGGCTCCGTGACCGTGTTGGGGCCGGAGCAGCTCGCTGCCTTGCCGCCGAGTGCGGGCACTTACCAAGATCTTTTTGCGCTCTGTGCCGGTGCCTACGCGGGCAATCCGGGTGTCGGGACTTTCAGTTTGCGGGGACTCAGTCAGGACAATGTGTTCGGTTATTTGGGGACGGGCTCCAATGCGCTGATCACCGTGATGCAAGACGGCGCGCCGCTTTCGCCCTCGACTCTGCGTTATCTGCCGCCATTGCTGTGGGATCTGAACGGCGCCGAAGTCCTGCGCGGCCCGCAGTCGTTGTCGTATGGTCCAAATTCCATGGGCGGCGCGCTGCTGCTGCACAACCGGCCGCCGGGCTTTGATTCGCACGGCGCGGCTATCACCGAAGCTTCGGAATACGGCGGATTGCGCGCAGGACTGGCGCAGGATTTCACGTTGCTGCCACAGGAGTTGGCGCTGCGCGTCTCTTATCTGCACCAGCAAAGTGATGGCCAAGAGACCAACACGTATTCCAACGACGACCAATTTGGCGCGACCCGCCGCGACGACGTGGAGGCGCGGCTGCGCTGGCATCCGGCAAAAAATCAGGACGCGACCTTCGATCTCGCCTTGGTTCAGGATCGCTTGCGCGGAAATCCCTTTGCCATGGTTATCCAGAAACCTGGCGGCAGCTTGTTCGATCGTCAGACTGCGGTGAACACCGACTCGTCTTATCCGGCGGATCGTCAGGCGGCCACTCTCAACGCGACCGTCGCCCTGCCGCAGGATCTTGAACTCAAGTCGACCACCTCGTTGCAACGGTTCGACGTCAACATGGCTTACGATCTCGATGCTTCGACGCTCCTGAATTGGTTTACCTTAGGATTTCGAAATGAAACGCACTTGAGCGAGGATCTGGTTTTGGCCAAGCGGGAAGGGCGGCGGCAGTGGCTCATCGGTGTCTATGCCGAACACAGCGAATATGAATTTGGCGCTTCAGGCGTCGGGTTTTTCCCCATCCCCAAAGGCAGCTCGTTTGACAACCAGGCGACCGAAACGGTCGACATCGCCGCACTCTATAGCCGCGGCGATTGGGAATTTGTCGATCACTTCCACCTAGTCGGTGGCCTACGGCTCAATCACGAGGACCGTCAATTCGATTATACCTCGGTCTTCGGTTTGCGTCCACCGTCGGCCTCCTCCAACCAGACGACGTCCACCGAATTGCTGCCCCAGCTGGGCCTGTCATGGCAGCCTGAGCGCGATCGCACGGTTGGAATCCAGGTGGCGCGGGGGTACCGCGGTGGCGGGACGAGTTACGCGCCGTCGCTGGGCCTGACTCAGGATTACGATCCCGAGTACTCATGGGAAGCCGAACTTTTTACCCGGCTCGCCGCCACCGAGACGATCCAGGTCAACGCCGCGCTGTTCCATGCGTGGATCGACGACCAACAAGTGCCCGTGAACGTCCCGCGTGGTTTGGCTCGCATCGATACGCTCGTTTACAACGCCGCCTCTGCCAGTCGCCAGGGAGCCGAGTTGGAAACCCGCTGGCAAGCCGCCGAGGGCCTGGCGGTCACCGGCACCCTCGCTTGGGTTCAGACCGAGTTTGATCAATTAATGCTCAATGGCGTCAATCGCTCCGGCCAGGCATTCTCAAACGCACCCGAGTGGATCGGCTCGCTGGGCATCGACTACCACCACGCCACCGGTTGGTTCGGCTCGGCGCTCTTTTCCTATGCCGACCGCACCTACAGCGAGGTTAGTAGCCCGCAAGTGACCGCATTGGAATCGCGCCAACTGTTGACCGCTCGCATCGGTTATGCTTGGCAGCATGCCAGCCTGTATGCCTTCGGATCGAATCTGTTTAATGACGACTACGCCTTGTTTCGTTCTGACAATACCAGCATCCGCCTTCCCGTGACGGGTAAGGTTGCGCCGCCGCGCTTGCTCGGCATCGGCGCGGAACTGCATTGGTAATTCCTGCTGTTGCATCGGAGGGCTTTGGATTTGTCGCTCGACTTGTCCAAGCCACTTTCATCAATTTGCGGCTGTCCGCACTGCATGCCGTCTTTATCTCTCGAACACCCTGTGGAAAATGCGTCGGCCTTCTCACCGTGGAAGGCCAGTCGGGTGACTCTCTCGCCTGACAGCCGCGCACCGCGCTCGAGCATCCGGGTTTTTTGGATTTTTCAAGCGATCTTCTGGGTCACCAGCACGCTTTCCCTGAAAGTTTTGGTCGAGACGTTCATGCCTGTTCAGGGAGCGGCACCGATCATCGTCGGGCGGATTGCTACGGGGCTGCTGATGACCTGCTTGCTGCATCTTATTTACCAAAGTCCGTGGATGCTGCGTGCCAAGGGATGGGTCAGGTGGCCATCCGTCCTATTACTCAACGTCGGAATGAGCCTCGTTGGCTCGGTCATCTGGATGGAGCTGATTCGTCACGGCGCGCCAGAGCTTCCCACCGCGAATTTTCACAGCATCACCGTGGCGCGTCTGTATTCGCTGGCGCTGTGGAATGCTGCTTATTTTGGCCTCAGCTTTATGCTCATCCATCAGGCGTTGAAATTGGAGGCCGCCGATGCCAGACTGGCCACCCGCTCAAGTGAGCTCAAACAGCTCCAGTCGCAGCTCAACCCGCACTTTCTCTTCAACGCACTCACCCTGGTGCAGAACAAGATCGACCCCGCGTCGCCGGCCCAGGAAGTCGTGCAGATGCTCTCAGAGTACTTGCGATTTTCGCTGGCCAAGTCGAAGTCGCTCGAACCGCTCAGTCGCGAACTCGATGCGCTTGAATCCTACCTCGAGCTCCAGCGCACCCGCTTTGTCGGCAATCTCGATTGCTCCATTGAGGCCAGCCCCGCGGCGTTGCAGGTTTTGGCACCGCCGATGTTGGTGCAGCCGCTGTTGGAAAACGCCTTCAAGTTCGGCCCGCGAACCAGCGCGATGCCGCAGCGCATCGAAGTGACCGCGGCCTTGGATCAGGGTCTGCTGCAGGTCGCCGTCGCCAATTCCGGGAGCTGGGTTCCCCCGGGCAGCAGCGACTCCTGTGGTAGCGGCCTCGCCAACCTGCGGCGCAGGCTTTTTCTGCTGTTTGGCGATGCCGCCACGCTCGAGGTCCTCGAAAAACCCCAAGCCGTGGCCGTGGTCATCCGAATTCCGATTCTTACGCAAGCGCAGGCAGACCTCCTTCACTCGGTTTAATCGATGAATTCGCCCCTAAAAACCCTCATCGTCGACGACGAGCCCGACGTCCGCCAGCGTCTGCGAGTCCTACTCCGCGCCCATCCCGAAATCCAGATCGTGGGGGAGGCCGCCAGCGTAGCCCAAGCCCGCGCGTTTTTGCAGGACCAGACTCCGGCTGTGGTGTTTCTGGACATGGAAATGCCGGGTGGCTCCGGGCTCGAGTTGCAGCCGCACCTGCCCAAAAAAACTCGCACGGTTTTTGTCACCGCCTACCCCGACTACGCGCACAATGCGTTTCACTTTGGTGCCCTCGATTACTTGCTCAAGCCAGTCGATCCCGACCGCTTGGCCGTCACCATCGAGCGACTCCTTGAAAGATACAGCGACGCCCCAGCGCCGGTGTCAGAGGTCATCGATTGCCCGGGAATCGCTGGCCAGATCGTCAGGATTCCACTCGCCGAAATCCTCTGGATTGAATCTCATCAGAACTACACGCTGGTTTACCGCAAGGATGACCCTCAGGCTAGTCTGTGTCGCCAAACCGTCGCAGGGTGGGAAAGCCTGCTGCCTGCTGACCGATTTGTGAAGGTGGGAAGATCGAAGATCATTCACCCCGCCAGCATCCGCATTGTGCGCTGGACCTCGAGGCTCAAAACCGTTGTCAGTTTTCTCGGCTCGGATCAGGAACTACAGCTTGGCCGGGCTGCCGCATTGCGTCTCAAAACCCACATGAAGGGTATCGATACGCGAGGTTCGGTTCCATAGCGGCGCGAGTCTGGCGGAGCCTGAGGGTTGATAATGTGGCTGGAGCGTCTCGCTCCAGACCGTTGTGGGAGGCGTCTCGCCTCCCGCCAGATTCCTTTGGGCGGGACGCCCAAACAACGGACTGGGGCCAGAGGACCCAGCTACTCGCAGCGGACTTCTCTTGATTTGCCCGCCGCAATCGGGCTATCCTGCATCGTGGAAAACTCCGATGACAGCCTGATGCCCGCGGGTTTCCCCAACGACGCGTTTTTCAAGGAGATGTTTTCCG
>JBAXLW010000142.1:0-4459 GCA_037134575.1 Verrucomicrobiota bacterium
GGTCACCTTAACTATTGAATTTTGGTCGCCGCTCGTCTGCTAGGCGCGTCCGGTGTGGGCGAGATCCTTTTTAACACGCCCGGGCTATGACCCAACGCCTCCTAGCAAAGACCCTTCAACGTGTTGGAAAGACCCTTCAACGGGTTGGAAAGACTCTTCAACGCGTTCGAGAGTCTTTCGAAGGGGTTGAAGGGTCTTTTCAGGCAGTTTGAGAGGCCGATTTTATGACCACGCAGGCAGGCCGAGCATTTCGGGGAGCGCTTCGCGGGGGCGCCAGGTGAGGATTTCGGGGTCGCCAGAGGTGATGAGCACGGTGTGCTCGAAGTGGGCGGAGGGCTTGCGGTCTTCGGTGATGACCGTCCAGCCGTCTTCGAGGATGCGGACGGTGGGGACGCCGGCGTTGATCATGGGCTCGATGGCGAGGGTCATGCCAGGCATGAGGGTGGGTGATTTACCCTGGGGGCGGAAGTTGGGGATCTGCGGCTCTTCGTGCAGGCGGCGACCGACGCCGTGGCCGACAAACTCGCGGACGACGGTGAAGCCGCGGGGCTTGGCGAATTCTTCGACGGAGCCACAAAGGTCGGCCAGGCGGCGGCCGGCGCGGGCATGGCTGATGGCTTCGAAGAGGGATTGTTCGGTGACGGCGAGCAGGCGCTTGGTCTCCAGCGGGATATCACCTGCGGCCACCGTAGTGGCATTGTCGCCGATGAAGCCGCTTTTGATGATGCCGACGTCGATTTTCACGATGTCGCCGGGCTGGATCTTGCGGGTACCGCCGATGCCGTGGACGACTTCTTCATTGATGGAGATGCAGGTGTAACCGGGAAAGCCACGGTAGCCGAGAAAGGCGCTTTTGCAGTCGTGCTGGCGCATGAGGTCGGCAGCGAGTTGGTCGATTTCGCCAGTGCTGCGGCCGGGGGTGACTTCGTTGGCCAGCGCCTGGAGGATGGTGGAGGCGATGGCACCGGCCTTGCGCATGAATTCGATTTCGCGCGGCGATTTGATGGGAATGCGGGGATGGCGGGACACGAGCTTAAAACAGAAGTAGAGAAGTGAGCTTTTCAAACAGCACGGCTGGAGATGAGTTGGAGCAGGTGGCTGGCGACGTCTTCCTGCGGCGCGGTGGCATCGCAAGTGACTAGCAGACCTGAATGGTGATAATGGTCAATCACCGGTTGCACATTGGATTCGAACTCGGCGTGGCGGCTGAGGAAGCTTTCCACGTCGTCATCCGCGCGGCTGTGGGCGGCGTGGCCGCAAACCGGGCAGCGGTTGCCGTCTTTGAGTTGCGCGCGTTGGCCCGTCCAACGGCAGTCGGGGCATTCGACACGATCGGCGATGCGGGCGAGTAGTTCGGGCAAGGGAACTTCGAGCAGCACGGCGGCATCGAGCTTTAGATTCCGACTCGCCAGCCAGTGGTCGAGGAATTCGGCTTGTGGCAGGCTGCGCGGAAACCCGT
This sequence comes from Verrucomicrobiota bacterium, assembly GCA_037134575.1. Taxonomy (GTDB): domain Bacteria; phylum Verrucomicrobiota; class Verrucomicrobiia; order Verrucomicrobiales; family Akkermansiaceae; genus Luteolibacter. The sequence continues at coordinate 1,460 of JBAXLW010000142.1, forward strand.
CGAGCACCCAGCCACCGCTTTGACGCGACAACCAGTCTGCAATGATCGGGCACATCAACTCGTCGGGCAGGTAGCCGCCGCGGGCGAGGATGGGTTGCGCCTGTTGGCCGAGCAGAGTCCCCTGCTCGATTTCTTCGCGTAGCAACGCACCGGTGCCGAGGTAGCCGAGACCGAAGCTGTGAGCGAGACGCCGCCCCTGGGTGCCCTTACCCGAAGCCGGAGGGCCTAACAGGACAACACGGAGCGGTGGGGCGGCGGCAGCCATCAATGACCGCCGTTATAAATATAAGCCGTGATGCCGATCACGATCAAGATGGCGATGACCGTCCAAAGGTAGACGATGGCCGTGCGAGGCGCAGCACCACTGGTCTGGCTGAGGCGGTCGTAGCGACCCTTGAGTTTGCCCTTGCGGAGGAAGCCGTCGTAATGCTTTTGCAGCAGTTGGGTTTCCACCTGGCGCATGATGTCCAAGACCACGCCAACCATGATCAAGAGCGAGGTGCCACCAAAGAACTGGAGGACCAGCGAACCGGGAGGCAGGCCCACCGCTTTGCCCGTCAGCACAGGAAGAACGAATAGACCAGCGAGGAACACGGCACCGGCGAAGGTGAGGCGGGTCATCGTGAAGTCGAGGAAATCGGCCGTCGGCTTGCCGGGGCGAACGCCGGGGATGTAGCCGCCGTTGCGCTTGAGGTCTTCCGCGATTTGGGAAGGCTGGAACATCATCGCCACCCAGAAGTAGGAGAAGAGGAAGATGCCGATGCCACCAAGAAGGTAGAAGTACAAGCCGCCGCGGGAAAGTTCACCGTAGAGTTTGACGGACCATGGCTTGCCCGCGATGCCGGGGATCCATTGCAGCATGAGTGGCGGCAAGGAGAGCACTGCGGAGGCGAAGATGATCGGCATGACGCCTGCGTAGTTGACCTTGAGTGGTAGGTACTGCGTTTGACCGCCGTATTGTTTGTTGCCGACGACGCGCTTGGCGTATTGCACGGCGATGCGGCGCTGGGCTTGGGTGATGGCGATAGTCGCCGCAATCACGACGAGTAAAAGCGCAATCATCACGACCATCCACATGGCGTTAAAGGCATTCACGGTACCGCTGGAAGGAACAAAGAATTTCCACGCTTGGATCAAGGCTCCTGGCAGCGCCGAGATGATGTTGACCGTGATAATGATCGAAGTGCCGTTACCAATGCCCTTTTCCGTGATCTGATCGGCGATCCACAGCAACAGGACGGTGCCTGCGACGATGGTGACGATGGTGAGACCCATCCAGACGAAGTCAGGATTCGGCACGAGATTGCCGTATTTTTCGATCCCGCTGAGGTAGGGGATGTTGCTCGGGTTGGTCAGCGACTTGGCGACGAAGAAGCCTTGGACAACGGCAATGCCGATGGTGATGTAGCGGGTATACTGGGTGATCTTCTGGCGTCCACCGTCTTCGCGGGCGAGACGGGAGAGCTTGGGAATCACCGCCGTCATCAACTGCACCATGATGGATGCGGAGATGTATGGCATGATGCCGAGGGCGAAAATGCCGGCCTGTTGGAGACCGCCACCCGAAAACACCGTCAGCAGCGCGGTGATGCCACCCGCAGAGCTCTTCGGGTCCTGGGTCTTGAGGTGGTCCAGCCACGCCTTGATCACGGAAGCATCGACACCGGGAAGGGTCACGTGGACCCCCAGGCGGATGATGACGATCAGAGCGAGGGTGAAAAGAATCCGGTCCCGCAGTTCTGGGATTTTCCAAGTGTTAGCAAACGCAGAAATCATGGCTGAAAAGTAAAAATAGACGGAGGATTATAAACACGATGAGGAAGCGCGAATGCGCTTCCTCATCGGAAATCGAAGATTATTCAGGGACGATCAAACGATCGGCTCGGAGATCGAGCCACCCGCTTTTTCGATTTTTTCACGAGCGGAAGCACTGGCATTGTTCACGACGAGGTGAAACGCTTTGGTGACTTCGCCAATACCGAGAACCTTGACCTTGTCGCAGCGGCCGTTGACGAGACCCTGGCCACGGAGGGCGGCTTCGTCGATGGTGGCACCGGCGTCGAACAGATCGTCGAGTTCACCGACATTGAAGACGCAGAACACGTCGCGGAAGTCGAAGTTGTTGAAACCGCGCTTTGGCAGACGACGATGAAGAGGCATCTGGCCGCCTTCGAAACCGACACGAGTGCCGGAACCGGAGCGAGCCTTTTGACCCTTGTTGCCTTTACCGGCAGTTTTGCCACGACCGGAGCTTTCGCCGCAACCGAGACGTTTGTTGCGGTGCTTGGATCCCGGATTGGGGCTGAATGAATGAAGTTCCATTAGTTTGAAGAATTAGATGTTGAAGGTTATTGGTTAGAAGGGAGGGGCGCTGGATTCCAACACCCCATCACTTCTAACGTTTAACTTAGATGGCTTTTTCCCGCTTCTTCTTGCCGCGGCCACCGAGAACTTGGTCACGGGTGCGGAGTTGGGAGAGGGCCTTGAGGGTGGCTTTGACCACGTTGGCGTGGTTGGAGGAGCCCATCGACTTGGCGAGGATGTCGCGGATGCCGACTGCTTCGCAGACTGCACGGACACCGCCACCGGCGATGATGCCAGTACCCGGGGAAGCGGGCTTGAGGAGGACTTTGCCACCACCGTATTCAGCGTAGATTTCGTGAGGAATCGTGCCGTCGACAATGCTCATTGGCACGAGGACCTTGCGAGCACCTTCGCTGGCTTTCTTGATGGCGTCAGCCACTTCGTTTGCCTTGCCGTAGCCGAGTCCGACTTTGCCGACCTTGTTGCCAGTGACAACGAGTGCGGAGAAGCTGAAACGACGACCGCCTTTGACGACCTTGGCGCAGCGGTTGATGAAGACGACCTTTTCGGAAAGTTCGTTGCCCTCGGCATCGGTCGGAGCAACGCGCTCTTCACGACGCGGGCCGCCACGTCCACGACCGCCTTGGCCACCTTGGCCACCTTGACCACCGCCTTGGAAGCCACCGCCACCTTGAC
>JBAXLW010000143.1:0-4108 GCA_037134575.1 Verrucomicrobiota bacterium
GGATGTTTTCATCATCCAGCCCAGCTGCCCGCCGACCAACCACAACATCATGGAGTTGTTGATCATGGTGGATGCAGCCCGCCGCGCCAGTGCGGAGCGCATCACGGCGGTGATGCCGTTTTTCGGCTACGCCCGCCAAGACCGCAAGGACCAGCCGCGCGTGCCGATCACCGCCAAGCTGGTGGCCAATTTACTGACCTCCGCCGGCGTCAACCGCGTGCTGACGATGGACCTGCACGCTCCGCAGATCCAAGGATTTTTCGACATCCCGGTCGATCATCTCTACGCGAAATCCGTGCTCATCGGCTACCTTCGCGAGCGCCACCCCGACACTTCCAATCTCACCGTCGTTTCTCCCGATGTCGGCGGTGTCAAAATGGCCCGTGCCTACGCCGATGCCCTCGGCGCAGAGCTGGCGATCGTCGCCAAGCACCGCGTCAGCGCCACCCGCGTCGAAGCGATGAACGTCATCGGCGAAGTCGAAGGTCGCGATGTCCTGCTGGTCGACGACATGACAGAAACCGCAGGAACCCTCACTGCCGCCGCCGAGATTCTCCACAAACACGGTGCCAAGCGGATCTACGCGGGCGTCTCCCACGCCATTCTCGGCTCGCTGGCCCACCAACGGATCCGCGATTCCACCATTGAAGAGGTCATCACCACCGATTCCGTGCCGCAGGCCGAGGGCCCGAAAGTCCAAGCCGTCAGCATCGCTCCGCTGCTCGGCGAAGCGATCCGCCGCATTCACTGCGGCCAGTCCATCACCTCGCTATTCTCGCTTTAACACGCCTGATTGCGGATTATCCGAACAATTTTTTGACAAGTGACCTCAAGACCGCTACACACCGCGGCCCCGCACTGAGTTTCAGAAATCCTCAGCGCACCTTTTAAATACTAACGCCCTCTCTGTTATGGCCAAGAAGACATCTCTCAAAGCAGCTCCACGCGCCCGCACCGGTTCCGGCCGCCTCAATCAAATGCGCCGTGAAGGCTGGGTCCCATCCGTGATCTACGGACGTGGCACCGACAACATCAACCTCAAGGTCGATGCCAAAACCTTCGCCGACGTTCTCGCCCACAGCAGCTCGGAAAACATCCTCGTCAACTTGGAAATCGAAGGCCACGGCACTCGCCTCGCCTTCCTCCAAGCCATCCAACACGACTCGCTTTCTGGCGTCACGCTTCACGCTGACTTCCGCGAAATCGACGAAAACACTCCGATCGTCGCCCACATCCCGACTCACCTCAATGGCGAGTGTGTTGGCGTCAAAGCCGGTGGCCTAGTTGAACAATACGTTCACGCAATCGAAATTTCCTGCCTGCCTAATGATCTCCCAGAGACCATCGAGGTGGACATCAGCAGCCTCGAAATCGGTGCATCGCTCCACATCGGCGACATCACCTTGCCAGCCGGTGTTCGCGCCACTCACGCAGCCGAAGTGGTTGTTGCACACGTTGGCAAGCCAGCAGCAGCGATTTCCGAAGCAGCGGCAGGCACTCCTGCCTAATCAGCGGCCATTTTAGCCCTTCCCAAACGCCCGGTCTGCTCACGCGGCCCGGGCGTTTGTGTGATTGCGTTTCGCGTTCAAAAAATTCACGTTCCCCTACGCTATGTCATTTTCACTCATCGTCGGCCTCGGCAATCCCGGCAAGCAGTACGAGGACACCCGCCACAACGTGGGATTCATGGTATTGGATCGCCTTGCCGCCGCAGAAGGCGCGGCTTTCCAGTCGAGCCCCAAGTGGCAGAGCCACCTCGCCAAAGTCCCGGGCAGCGGCACGATTCTGCTGAAACCGCAGACATTCATGAACCTGAGCGGCCGCGCCATCCACCAAATCCTCTCCTTCCACAAGTGGCTGCCCGAACAAATGCTGGTCATTTATGACGATGTCGCGCTGCCGCTAGGCACGCTCCGCTTTCGCGAAAAAGGCTCCGCGGGCGGTCACAATGGCATCAAATCCATCATCCAGCACCTCGGGACCGATGTCTTTCCCCGCCTGAAAATCGGCATCGGCGGCAGCCAGCCCGGCGAAATGGTCGGCCACGTGCTCGGCAAGTTTTCACCCGACGAACGGCCACTACGTGAAAACACGCTTGCCACCGCGCTAGAAGCCGTGCAGCTTGCCCGTTCGCAAGGCATCGCCACCGCGGCGCATCGCTTCCATACACGTAACAATCCACTCCCAGCACCTACCGATGAGTCGCAAATACCAAGGCCTGATCGTCCTTAACACCAAATCCCTCGAAGGCAGCGTTGACGATCTCGTCGCCGCCATTTCCAAAGACTTCAGCGCCGAAGGCGCAACCGTCGAAAAGATCACCCAACTTGGTCGCCGCGAATTCGCTTACAATGCCCGCCACCTCGCGTCCGGCCATTATGTGAACTACTACTTCCAAGGCGCCCCTGAAGTGATCACCAAGATCCAAAGCCGCCTCAGCCTGAACGGACACGTTCACCTTCAGCATTTCCAACGGATCGCTTAAGTTTCTTTCGCCCCGCCGGCGTCCACCCCTAGCAATTTTCTCGTTATGGCCAATCTCAACAAAGTCATGCTCATCGGTAATCTCACGCGAGATCCCGAACTGCGCCACACCCCAAAGGGCACGGCCGTATCAGAAATCAGCCTCGCAATCAAAAGGATCTGGAATAACGAACAGGGCCAAAAGCAGGAAGAGGTCACTTACGTTGATGTCACACTTTGGGGTCGCCAAGCCGAAGTCGCGCAGCAATACCTCACCAAAGGCAGCCCTGCTTACATCGAAGGACGCCTCCAACTCGACAGCTGGGACGACAAGGAAACCGGTAAAAAGCGCAGCAAGTTGAAAATTGTTGGCGAGGTGCTCCAACTCCTTGGCAGCAAGGGTGGCGGCGGTGCTTCTGCCGAACGCCCCCAACAACAATCGTCTGCACCACAACGCTCGGGATCACCCCAAGGTGCTTCCGCAGCGCCAGCCCAAGACTTCCAAGAAGACGACGATATCCCGTTCTGATTTTTCAGACCGATCTTTCAAGCGAGGCTGCTCACGCGGCCTCGCTTTTTTTGTGCAGCGATAGGTCCTATATGACCTATAGGACCCATCTATCCGAAAAACCAAGACTTCCCCTGACACCTCATTCCTGCGACGACTTCTGTCCCATGAGTCCGATTCTCAAGTTCACCTTCTGCCTACCGTTCGCCGCCCTTTTGGCGTCCTGCACCGTCGCCCGTCCGCCTGCCGACTCCCATTATGGTCACGATGTTTACGGCCACCGCCCGGGCCCCAAAGGCTTTCGCACCATCATCATCGATGCCGGTCATGGCGGTAAAGACAGCGGCGCCGTCAGCCCTATCACCCAACAGAAAGAAAAAGACCTCGCGCTCGATACCGCCAAGCGCATCGGCCGTACCCTCGGCCGCGACTTCAAAGTCATCCTGATGCGCAGCGATGACACCTTCATCGACCTCGACGAGCGGGTCGTCCGCGTTGATCGTTCGGGCGCGGCCGTCCTCATCAGTATGCACTACAACAGCGGCCCGTCGAATTGCCGTGGCCCCGAAACTTATTACTGGCGCGTCGACAGTCACGGCCTCGCCACCCGCCTGCACCAAGCGATGTGCCGCACCTGCCCCACCGGTAATTCGTGCCGCGGCCTCGTCCGCCGCCGGATTCGCCTGACCCGAAATCCGCAAATCCCCTGCGTCCTACTGGAAGGCGGCTACCTGAGCAACTCCGTCGAAAGCCGCCTCGTCAGCGATGCCAATTATCGTCAGAAACTCGCCACCGCCATCGCATCGGCCATTCGCACGCAATCCGCCATCGGCGACAGTGGAACCGGCCCCTTGCCCCGCCCGATCGACTCGCCACCGAGCCGCCCGACCGACGCCAAAGAGTGATTTATCCGAGAGATTACCGCCATCTGACGCTGCTCAAAAAAATTCCCCAACATTCGCGAGATTTCCCGATTGACACCCAACTAGCCAGTCCCTAGTTTGCCCCCCCTTCGCACACGGACCACGTCGTCGAAGCCATTTTTATCCAAGCATATGAATACGTTTTCCGCCAAGCCGCATGAAGTCGAGCGCAAGTGGTATGTGATCGACGCCAAGGGCAAGGTCCTCGGCCAAG
>JBAXLW010000144.1:0-4108 GCA_037134575.1 Verrucomicrobiota bacterium
CGATGAAGAGCCGGCTGAAGCCGGTACTCCTTGGCTTAGAACTCGCAGTGGCCGGGTGTTCTGGCGAAGGGGATGACGTCGCGGATGTTGGTCATGCCGGTGACAAACATGAGCAGGCGCTCGAAGCCGAGGCCAAAGCCGGCGTGGGGGACGCTGCCGTATTTACGCAGGTCGATGTACCAGTCGTAGGCTTCGGGATCGAGGCCGTGCTTGGCGAAATTGCCCAGCAATACGTCGAGCCGCTCTTCGCGCTGGCTGCCGCCGATGATTTCGCCGATGCCGGGAACCAGAACATCCATTGCAGTCACGGTCTCGTTGTCGTCATTGAGACGCATGTAGAACGGCTTGATCGCCTTCGGATAGTTGAAAACGGTGACGGGCTGCTTGAAGTATTCTTCGGTCAGCCAGCGTTCGTGCTCCGCCTGGAGATTGAGGCCGTATTCGACGGGGAACTCAAAGGCTTTGCCGCTGGCTTGCAGCAATTTGACGGCATCGGTGTAGCTGATGCGTTCGAAGGGCCGGCTGGCGACAAACTCGAGTCGCTCGCGCAGGCCCTTGTCGACGAATTTTTCGAAGATTGAGAGATCACCCTCGCTGTTTTCAAGGGCCTCTTTGACGAGGAATTTGACGAGCGCTTCCGCCAAATCCATGTCCCCTTCCAGATCGCAGAACGCGACTTCTGGCTCGATCATCCAGAACTCGGCGGCGTGGCGCGAGGTGTTGGAGTTTTCCGCGCGGAAGGTGGGGCCGAAGGTGTAAATGTTAGAAAGCGCGCAGGCGAACGTTTCACCCTCAAGCTGACCGCTGACCGTGAGGAAGGCGCGCTTGCCGAAGAAGTCATCCTCCGCCTTGCCGATTTTATCATCGGGCAGCGTCGTCACGCGGAACATTTCCCCTGCCCCTTCACAATCGCTGGCAGTGATGATCGGCGTGTGGACGTAAATGAAATCGCGCTGCTGGAAAAACTGATGCACCGCGTAGGCCATGCGGCTGCGCATGCGGAACACCGCGCCGTAAAGGTTGGTGCGCGGACGGAGGTGGGCGATCGAGCGCAGGAACTCCGGGCCGTGGCCTTTTTTCTGCAGCGGGTAATCCTCCGGTGCTTCGCCGATCAGTTTCAGCGAAGTCGCCTGCATCTCCCACGCCTGTCCCGCGGCGGGCGATGGAATCAATTTGCCACGGACTTCAACCGAAGCCCCCGTGGTCATTTTTGAAATTGCCTCGTAGCCGGGAATCCCCGCGTCGGCAACGATCTGAAGGTTGCCCAGACAGGTGCCATCGTTGAGCTCCAAGAAGGAAAACGCCTTCGAATCCCGCCGGGTCCGTACCCAACCGGCGACGTGGAGGTCGTCCGTGGGTTCCGTGCGCTTAAGAACGTGTTTGATCAGCGATCGCATGGTCATTAGATAACCAGCCAGAACGCTCTTGTCAAAACAGGTCGGCAGATCGCACCGCGATTACTCGGGTTTTGGCAGGCTTTTGTGGGCGCCGTCGCACAGCGGCGGATTGGCCGTATGCTTGCACTGGCACCACCAAATGGTTTTTTTCTCCGCCACTTCGTATTTCAAGGGCTGCAGCCCCGTTCCCTTGTGCGAGCCATCGCAAAAGGGAGGATGACTGGAGCGGCCGCAAGAGCACCACCAATGAGTTCCCGCCTCGACTTCCAGTGCCAGCGGTTTGTTGTCGCAAATGATCGGTTCGGTCGCCATGAGTGGTGCTGGGTAGAAAATGCTTAGGATTCGTGGGTTGGATCAGCAGGCCGGGCCGTGGTGGCGGCAGGTGCGGGCTCGGTCTGGGCGGCGGCGGGCTGATGATTCAGCCGCGGGTATCTCTGGGCGGGCACTTGGTTGAGAAAGGTTGCGCCGAGCCATCCTAGGAGAATGACGCCAGAACCACTGACAAATGAACGGATATCCATCAAGTATTACGGAAGTGTTGATTGCTTACGTGCAATGGTTTTCGTGCGATTTGTGGCGAATGGCAATCTCTAATCTGCGATTTCGCCGTGAGTTTTTCAAATGGGGATTGTCGTCACCCCACTCGGCCGCTAAAATAGTGCCGACAGTGGCTCTGGCACGAGCCGAGCACTGCCGTTTCGCAACCTTTCAAATCTCATGGGTATTTTCAGCAAACCCCGCCTTCGCAGCCTCGATCGACGTGAAGACATGCCCGAGGGCCTGTGGGTCAAGTGCACGGACTGCAACGCCTTGGTCCACGTTTTCGAGCTCAAGCAAAACCTCAACGTATGCCAGCATTGCAACCACCATTTTTTGGTGGAGTCCCGTGAACGCGTGGCGATGCTGGCCGATCCCGATTCGTTTGAGGAAACGGAAATGGGCCTGATTTCCGCCAACCCACTCGGCTTCGCCGGTTACGCCGAAAAGACGGCTGCGCTGCGCGAAAAAACCGGTTTGGACGACGCCGTCATCACCGGCCGCCTCAGCATCCATGGCCAGCGCTCCATGATCGCCGTCATGGATTTCAAATTCTTTGCCGGTTCCATGGGCTCGGTGGTCGGCGAAAAAATCACCCGCGCCATCGAAATGGCCATCGCCGAAAAGCGCGGCATGATCATCATTTCCGCCTCCTCCGGTGCACGGATGCAGGAAGGCATGCTCTCGCTGATGCAAATGGCCAAAACCTGCGGCGCACTCGCCCGGCTTTCCGAGGCGAAGCTGCCTTACATCTCTGTACTCACCCACCCGACCACCGGCGGGGTCACTGCTTCCTTTGCCACCATCGGCGACATCAACCTGGCCGAGCCCAAGTGCATGATCGGCTTCGCCGGCCCCCGCGTGGTCAAGGAAACGACCCACCAAAACCTGCCGCCCGGCTTCCAAACCGCCGAGTTCATGCTCGAACATGGTCTGGTCGACGCCATTGTTCCGCGCAAGCAACTGCGCGAACGCCTCGGCACCCTGCTGGCCTACATGATGCCGCAGGAGTAACGACACTCGGGTCGTTATTTTTTGTCGCAGGAACTCGCGGCCGGTTCGATCCGAAAAATGGTGGATTGCACGATTCTTTTAGCGAGGATAGAATCCTCCATGACAGCGTTCGCTAAAACAGGGTCCCGATGCTCATCTACCTCGATACCTGCTGCTTGAATCGTCCTTATGACGATCAATCGCAACTGCGCATCCAATTGGAAGCTGGGGCAGTTCTCGCTATCTTGCAGCAGGTAACTGCGGGCGAGATCCAGCTAGCCAACAGCAGCGTCCTTCAGTTCGAAATCCATCGCATCGCCGACCAAAACCGGCGAAATGGCATTCACCACTTCCTCAGCTACTCCTCATCCTTCCAGTCTCTTACGTCAGCCATCGGCCAACGCGGAATCGAGCTGAACCGCCTCGGCTTCAAGCGTCTCGATGCCCTCCATCTCGCCGCCGCCGAGGCCTTGAAAGTGCAAGCGATGCTGACTACCGACGACCAACTCCTCCGCCGTGCCGTTCAGCATTCCATACACTTGACCGTCTCGGTTCTCAATCCTGTCCAATTCTCCACCACCTGAAATCTCATGAGCGCCAACCCGACTTACTCCAATCCCATTGAGCTTTATCGCCAAGGAGTCGCCATCCTCACCGACCAACTCGGGCCAGTGGACTCCATCCGCTTTCTCCGCCTGCTCGATCCAGGATCCGGTGATTACACCGCCATTCGCCAAAGCCAGCCAGATGAAGGAACGATGGAAAAGCTGTGTGCCGAGATCCGTGCCTTCGAGGCCGAATCCCCCCAAACGTGAACGCCCGCGACAACCCCACTGGATCCAAATGGTCTTCAATCTGTGGCTTCTGTGTCATCTGTGGTCCTCTTTCGCCGACTCGTCAGATTTTAACCACGGATTTCACGGATGAACACAGATCAAGAAAGCAAAGATTCAAATCACAGCCTTCCTGTGGGATGGCTGTGGATCGCGGTTTTTCTTCACCTGCCTGAAGCACCCAGACCGAAGGGCGCTGCCCAAACGATGCCCGGCGATGTCTCGCCTGTGCCCCCACCCTCGTTTTTTTAAATTTGATTCCCGGCGGCGGGCGGGTATGGTCTTTCACAAGAAAAGGCTGCCGACCCTATTGGATCGACAGCCCTTTTGGATCACCGCTTACGCGGC
>JBAXLW010000145.1:0-4056 GCA_037134575.1 Verrucomicrobiota bacterium
CGGTTGAGTCGGGAATGGAAGCCGAATAAGTGAGGTCTTCGGGGCATGCTCTGTGCGTGCTTAGATCGGTTTCAATTTTACAGAGATGCGCGAATGATCGCCGGGCGTAAGGTTCGAAGTCGGTGGCCAGCGCGGTTGATTTTTCTTTTACAGGTCGGGGGCGGGCTGTTAGCTGTGCGGAGTGTCCTCCATGCATTTCCGATACCACCACTGGCTTCCCGCTCTTTTGGTCGCCTTCTGCCTCTGTGGCATGGTGACTTCCTGCGATTCAAAGAAAAGTTCTCTAACAAACGAATCATCGACTGCACCGCCTGAAGACAAAATTACCAAGCTTCAAAAGTCCGCTGAGCTGGGTGATGCCGACGCGCAATTAGACCTCGGACGTTGCTACGCTAAGGGCGAAGGCGTGGCGAAGGATAACGTCGAGGCCGTGCAGTGGTTTCGCAAGGCCGCTGAGCAGGGTGATGTTCGTGCGCAAATCATACTTGGAGATCACTACGCTAGCGGCGAAGGTGTGGTGAAGGACGACGTCGAAGCCGTTAAGTGGTTTCGCAAAGCCGCCGAGCAGGGTCTTGCAGAGGCGCAACTCTATCTCGGACTTTGCTACTTTCAAGGCAAAGGCGTGGTGGAGGACGAAGTCGAAGCCGTGAAGTGGTTTCGCAAGGCAGCTGAGCAGGGTGATTTCAAAGGGCAATTCGGCCTCGGGAGTTGCTACGATAACGGCAGAGGCGTGGCAAAGGACAACGTCGAGGCTTACAGGTGGTATCGTAAGGCCGCTGAGCGGGGGTATGCTAAGGCGCAATACAGCCTCGGACTTCGCTACGTTCAAGGCGAAGTCGTGGCGAAAGACGAAGTCGAGGCTTACAAATGGTTGAATCTTTCGGCAGCATCCGGCAACAAGGATGCAGCTGAAATCCGAGAAATCATCGCTAAAAAAATGACTCCCGACCAGATCGCCAAAGCGCAGCAGTTGAGTCGGGAATGGAAGCCGAACAAGTGATGTCTTTGGGGAGTGCTTTGTGGCGTGCTTAGATCGGCATCGGTGTCGGTTGGGCTTCTTCGATCTCATCGCTTGCCCAGTCGATCGGCGCGTAGATCTCGCGTAAGATTTCTAGGAGTTTCTTTCCTCCGGGACTGAGTGGTTTCGGTGTCGTTTTTGTTTTTGTCTTCATAATGATGCGCGGAGTTTGTCCGTTAAGTTGTCGATCCAATCAGAGATTGTACAATCCCCGATCGTTGCTTCAATCGACCGCTGACTCATTCCCACGAGCTGTGGAGCGAGGGATTTTGCACCGGCTGCCAGCATCTGCTTAACGGCCTCGTGGGGCTTCCCTGCGAGCTCGCGGGCTTCTTCATACAAGAGCGTGATGTTTTGGCGGAGCTGCCACAGGTCGAAAAAATCCTCGGCACGCAAAGAGGGTGCTCACCTTAAAGCGCTGTTCGTAGCTGCCGGTGCAAGTCTTGCGGCATCGCCGCCAACTCCACGAGGCCAAGGCGAGATGACGGCGCAAACAATGGCCAAACTGACGGACGCCAGCTGTCCGCCATCGGTCAAAACCGACGAAGCGGTCGAAATCGGCAACGAATCAGGCATTCCTGCGGTGGGTTCGGTCTGTGGAGCCAACGCACGGCTGCCTTCTTGCTGCAGTGCCCCGCACAAGCACGGGACTCCATCTACGGACGCTCAACGCGCACTTCATGGGTGCCGTTTTTAAGCGCTAAGGGCGTTGATAAAAGGGTTGAAATCATTTTGACCTCTTTTTAAATTATCTCGACCTCTTTTCAAATTACAATAACCTCTTTTTAATGAAGATTTAACTCTTTTTTATAAAGCAAAAACTCTTTTCAAAGTTACCAGAACTCGCTTAAGGCTAGTGTTAGCTCTTTAACAGGTACTCAAAACTCTTATCCAATTAAGCAAATCTCTTTATCAAGTCGCTTGACCTCTTTATTCGATGGCTAGATCTCTTTACTCGATGGCTAGACCTCTTTACTTGATAATTTGACCTCTTTATATGGTATCTATTGGACTTTACCCGTCGTTTTTGTTGACGCAGCGAGCCGATGAGCCAGAATGCTAACCGCTGCGGGCAAGGCTCGCAGTGCTTGCGTTGAGGCAAGCGGCGCTTCGCGCCGGACGATCACCGCCTTTGCAAAGGCTTTCACCACTCACTATATCATCCCATGGCCAGCTCCGACTACCCGCCCCTCATTGAACGCCGCTCCACCTTCATTCACTCATGGCGCAGGTTTGCGCCGGGCCAAACCTTTGGCGGAATGACGCTGGAAGAGTTCGAAGCGGAGACACAGGCGATGATCGCCGTGCGGCAGCGGATCATGACGGCGCGGACGGAGCTTTCCGGCTTGATGCTGGACCGCGCCAACGCCGACGCCGCAGCCCGCGAGGCCTTTATCCGGATGGCTAACGGCGTCCGCGCCAGCAGCGACTACGGCTACGACTGCCCGATGTATCGCGCGCTGGGTTACGTGCCCAAGAGCGAAAGTAAAACCGGCCGCCGCCGCCGGAAAGTCATCGTCGCGGCGCCCCCGGAACCACCGGTGGCAGGCGCGGCGGACTGAGTTGGCGAAAGTTTCTCTCGCCTGGCAAACTCCTCCAAAAGACCGGCTGCTGCTCCGTCTAGTGTGCAGGGTCGGGTTTGGGCGACTCGTTGGGCTCGAGGTCGGCTTCGGGGAGGATGTCTTGTCCTTTGTTTTGAGAAACGGAGTTGTTGAGGTAGGCGGCGGGGGTAAGACCTTTTTCGAGGATCAGACCGGGGCCTTGGTTTTGGATGATGGTGTTGGCGGTGAGTGGGAGATTGGCCGCAGCTGCGCGGACCACGATGCCGCCGAGTTGGTTGTTGCGAGCGGTGTTCGAGGTGATTTTCCCGTTACTGGCGCTGTCGAGGACTAGGCCAAACTCGCGGTTGGCGATGAGTTGATTGCCTTCGATCACGGCTGAAGAGGGGCCGCAGTCGGCGTGGATGCCATTGCGGTGGTTGGCTTCGCAGCGATTGTTGAGGAGGGTGATGGCGGCACCATCCCAAGCTTCGAAACCGTGTTCGATGTTGTTCGTCGCTTCGGAATCTTTGACTTCGAGGCGGCTGCCGTGGCCGAAGGTGGCGGCTCCGTCCCAACCGTTGTCGGTGAAGCGGCAGCGGCTGAGGGTGGCTTGCCCGCCTTCGATGACGGCGAGGCCGTGGCCGCTGGCTTCGGTGAATCGGCAATCGGTGAATGTCGCGTTGCCACCCCGGACGAGGGCCACCGCAAAGCGTTCAGTGCCGGTCGCAAAGGACGGATGGCGGAAGGTGATGCCGCTCACGGTTGCGCCTTTGGCATCGGGACCGATGGTGATGGCGCTGCCGTCTTCAGGGCTGCATTCGACCATGGTCAAGGTGGAGTCGCCTCCCCGTAGTTCGATGGCGGTATTGATAACGAGGGGACCCTGCCATGTGTCGGCATTGAGAATGACGCAGTCACGATCGCGGGCGATGGCGAGAGCCTCGACGGCTGTGGCGAAGTCGCCAGGAACACGGATCGTGCGGACATAGGCGGAGAATCTGGCAAGTGCTGCGGCGATTTCCAGATGGGTGGGGGCGAGGGCGTTGGCTTCGCGCAGCCAATCGAGTGCTTGTTGATCGTATTGGCCGTGGTCGCGGGCGATCGCCATTTTGAGTAGGTCGCTGGCCTTGGCTTTGGTGAGAGTGGCAGCATTCCGGAGAGATTTTGCCTCCGGTTCGTCGGGATAGCGCCGGAGAATCTCGTCGGTGGCGGCGATGGCAGGATCGAGCCGTCTTGATTCCAAGTCGGCTTTGGCTTGCCCGATCCAGTGGTTGACGAACTGTTTTTTTTCTTCAGCGGCTGCAAATTCCAAACGTTCGCGCTCGCGTTTTTGAACGAGCTGTCTCTGACGGCGGGTTTCTTCGGCCTGTTCGTTTTTTAAATAAAGCCAGGTGCTGCCACTGGCCACGATGATGCCAAGCAATAGACAAAGTAAAAAGAGAGTGTGGCGGCGCTGCATGCTTGAGCTGGTTAGAAAATGAGGAGCTGATAGGGCAC
>JBAXLW010000146.1:0-3982 GCA_037134575.1 Verrucomicrobiota bacterium
TTTTTTTAGCCCTTCTTTCGCCTTTTTGCGGCAAAATTCTTCGTTTTTTGAATCCCCTCGAAAAAAATCAAATTATTTTCACCCAGAAATGGAATATTCACAAGTTGCTGTGTATTAACAAGTATGACTTATCGTAAGAAAAGACATATTGAGGATCGCATCGTGGTCTCAATCGCAGCATGGAGAGCGTTATCTCCTGAGTCGTCATTCTCTGGAATGACATTAGCCCAAGCCGAAGCCGCGCTCGCTCCGCCTATCGACTTGCGCGAACAAATCCTCGCCCTCGAAAAAGAGGTCGAAGGCTTGAAAATGCAACGCATCGACGAGGACACGGCAGCCAACAAATTGCTGGATGCCATCGTCAGCTCCATCAAGGGCGACCTAGATCATGGAAAAGACAGCGCCTTGTATCGATCGTTTGGGTACATTCGCCAAAGCGAGCGAAAGCCCAGATCGCGCAAAGTGACACCTGTGGCCCCCGTCGTGGCAGCACCTGTGATTCCAACCAGCCTCCCAACGGTTCTACCCAATGAATCAGGCGGGGCAGATGGGGTTGCGAATCCTAACGCAGCATAAAAAATAGTCACCTCGTCCTTTTTCATCGATTGAAATCGGATGAGGTGACGCCGCTGGGTGGCGGAAAAGGGAAAGGAAACCGTCGGTTCTGCAAGGGATCGGCGGTTTTTTCGTTTTTGGGATGAAGCGAAACGCTGAGGAGGAAAACGCAGAGGTGGCAACGGTGGGCAAATTTGGAAATTTAGCCGCAAGGAAGCGCAATAATATCTCAAAAAAGAAGGGTTGGGGGTCCGCCTCTGCTGTTTGGTGCTGGAGCCGTTTGAATCCGCCATTCGAATCCGAGATGATCGCCATTCGAGTCGCGTGTTGCTCGACCCGAGCGTCGTGTTGCTCGACCCGAGTCGCACGTTGCTCGACCCAAGCGGCGTGTTGCTCGACCCGTTTGATAGGGTCCCGACTAACAAGCATTCACGCCCGAAACGAGTCGATTTGAACCAATTCGTGACTTGCCCCTTGTGATCCGAGACGTGAAGGAACATCGAAGGGAAGAAAATGTGGCGCGATGGATCTTGAAATAGGGATGAAAAAGTGCTGAGATGATCAACTCTACGAAGCGGGAATTTTTACGCACTTTCGACAGTTCATTGAAAAATCGAGCGCATGAAACCTGATCCCGAGTCCCTTGGAATGGAACTAACCTCCCATCAGCTGACGGCACTGATCGTGACGCTGCGGGGGGATCCGGTGATCTTGGATAGCCATTTAGCGGAAATGTATGAGGTGGAAACGAAGACGCTGAACCGAGCGGTGAAGCGCAACGCGGACCGATTTCCCGAGAAGTTCTGTTTCCAGCTCAACGCCGAGGAATGGGACCGCTTGAAGTACCAATTTGGCACCTCAAGTGAGGCTCACGGCGGACGGCGCCACCTGCCGTATGCGTTCACCGAGCAGGGAGTGGCCATGTTGTCGGCAGTGCTTCGCAGCGCTGTGGCAGTTCGGATGAGCCTTCGAATCATCGACGCCTTTGTCGCGATGCGGAGGTTGATGCAACATCAGGGGCATTGGTCACAGCGATTGGGCACGCTGGAGCTGAAACAGGCGGAGGCGGACGAGAAGTTTCACCAGATTTTCAATGCGCTGGAAGCGCGAGACGATAAGCGACCGCAGCAAGGGATTTTTTACAACGGGCAGATTTTTGACGCCTATGCGTTTGTTTCGTCGCTGGTGAGGGAGGCGAAGGAATCGATCGTATTGGTAGATGGTTATGTGGACGAATCGGTATTGCTGATGTTGTCAAAGCGGCGACCGGGAGTAACGGCGGCAATTTACACGCAGAAGATCGGCAAGCGGTTGGAGCTGGATCTACAAAAACACGGGGCGCAGTATGCCGCAGTCGATGTGAGATGCACCGCCCGTTGTCACGATCGCTTTTTAATCATCGACGGGCGGGAGCTCTATCACATCGGCGCG
Source organism: Verrucomicrobiota bacterium (assembly GCA_037134575.1). Classification (GTDB taxonomy): domain Bacteria; phylum Verrucomicrobiota; class Verrucomicrobiia; order Verrucomicrobiales; family Akkermansiaceae; genus Luteolibacter. Next base: position 1,987 of record JBAXLW010000146.1, read on the forward strand.
TCGCTGAAAGATTTGGGGAAGAGTTGTTTTGCATTTTCGAGAATGGATTGGCTGGCGAGCGAGATTTTGCAGCGGCTGGAAGAGAGAGAACATTGAGCACCGAACACGACCAGAAGCAGTCGCCGCCCAGCGCATTCGGCCGCAGCGGGATGAGCGCTTACCCCTCAGCCAGGATACTCGCCCGAAATGTACCCCTGCAATTGCTGAATGGTATTGCTCTGCGATGACATGACCCAGCTGACGAGGTCGCCGATGGAAACCAGACCCACAAGTTCACCATCGTCTACGACTGGAAGGTGTTTGACGCGGCGTTCAGTCATCAACTGCATGCACGTTTCGATCCCATCCGCGCTTCCCACGGTAATGGCGGGCCGGGAAACGATCTCGCCCACGCGGGTATCCCGCGAAGTGCGGCCTTGCAGCACGATCTTGCGGCTATAGTCCCGTTCCGAAAGGACCCCGATGACCTGACCCGCTTCCATCACCACCAGCGCACCAATGTTCTTTTCGCCCATCACGCGGATCGCATCATAGACCGAGTCCTCCGGCCTCGTGATCCAAGTTTCACCTCTTTTGTTGTGCAGAATATCGTAAACCGTTCCGTGAATTTCCATGGGTTTCCTCCTTTTGAAGTATTACGACACTGCCCCAATTGCGGAGTTCAGTCAAGGAGGCAGCTCACGCACGGCTTCGGCCGCGCCATGCGTGGGCAAAAAAGGCCGCCGCAAACAGAAACATAAAAACCGAGAAGAACTGTCCTTTGGTCAGGAAGCCGACCATCGCGGCATCGGGCTGGCGGAATTGTTCGCCGAAAATCCGGAAAATGGCATAGAGAGCGAAGAATATGCCCGTGATTAACCCCGCTGGGGCCTTGGGAAAGCGCAAGCGGACCACCCACAAAATGGCGAAGAGCAAGGCACCTTCTAACAACGCCTCGTAAATCTGCGACGGGTGGCGAGCGGGAAGAAATTCTCCCAACGTTTCCGAAAGTTTGGGATTCTGCCGCGCCGCGGCGATCAAGGTTTCGAGCGAATTGGCGTTGGCCAACTGGGGATCGACGCGGACGCAGGCCTGCCAAGCGAGATCTTGCGTTTGGGCGGATTCCTCCGCCAGCGATAGTGGAAACTTTACCGCCCACGGCACACCCGTAGCGATCCGGCCGTAGAGTTCGCCATTGATGAAATTCGCCATGCGCCCGAAAAACAGTCCAAGCGGACCGACGACACAAAGGCCATCGGCGAGCGCGGCCCATGACACCTGGTGCTTTTTCGCATAGAACCAAGTGAATACCGCCAGCCCGAGGATGCCGCCGTGGCTGGCCATCCCGCCTTCCCACACGCGGAAAATCACCATCGGATCATGAATGAGGCTCCCCCACCCCACTTTCGGCAGGTGATAGAAAAGAATGTACCCGAGCCGCCCCCCGAGAAACACACCAAACAATGCGCAGGCGGCGATGAAGTCGCCGACTTTGTCGGGAGCCATCACCCATAACCCACGCCATGCCAGATCGCGGAGCAGCAAAAAGCCCGCCACAAACCCCATCAGATAGGCGAGGCCGTACCACCTCAGCGCCAAGCCACCGTAGATGGGCAAAGCGATCGGGTTCAAGTCATGCACGTAGGTCGCTAACACCCCCACAGCACACACAATCCCCGTCCCGCAAGCAAGTCGCGATCGAAGAGGGAATTTAACGCGGAGGCGCTGAGGCCGCAGAGAAAATCGCGGAGTTTGGTGAAGTCTTGAGGGTTAGAAGGTCACGCCACCCGACAAATTCCAATCTCACCTCAGCGTCTCACTCTGCGATCTTCGCGCCTCAGCGTTTCGCTTTATCCAACTCACCCCACTCTTCGAGATAGGAATTTGAAAATCCCCGCATAGACTCAATTCATGCCGAGCAAAAAGGAACTCCTCGACCTCCAATTCATCGACGCGCGCCACAAGCTCATCGACCTCGCTGCGTTCTTGGACCGCATCGACCGCCATCCGGGAGAAG
>JBAXLW010000147.1:0-3940 GCA_037134575.1 Verrucomicrobiota bacterium
TGAGGAACTCTCCGCTGCGCGCGGCGATAAATTTGGGAGTCAGTTTGGTGGTCATCTCAGTCGGGTCAGTAATTCTTCAAAGTGCGCCAGTCGATCGCCGAGACAATCCAGGTTCGCTCGTCGATCTTTGAGTCGCGGCGAAAGCCCGCCGTACCCGGCGGGCCGACACTACAGAATACCTACCCGACCATCGCCCACAGCTCAAGCGCATTGAGCAGCATTTAGAAAATAATTTAACTGAATTACGAACCTGTTATTACAAATTACCAACTGATACGCATGAGTTCTCAACTCAAGACTTAAAGTTGTGAACTTATTAAAATAACTTGCCAAATCGGTTTAATGAGTTGCTAACCTGTTAAATGACATTGCTAACCCAAATAAGTAAATTGGCAACCGATGCTTTTGAGTTACTAATCAAATAAAGCAGGCTACCAACCTAGCCAAATAAGGTCGAATCTCGGCTGAAATGTTTCTGAGCCGCCGCCGCTGATCGCGCGGAACAATTCGCGCGGCCGCATGTTCGGGGGCTTTGTCTCGGCGGCGCAGTCGTCGAGGGCCACGACGCTGCGGAGCGGCCGAAAGACTCGCCGCCGCATCCGGCGGAGCGAGATCCACGGCGGACCCGCGCCGGGCCCAGCATGAAAGATGGCGAAGTCGATCGATGGGGTCAGTCGCGATGCGATCCATGCATTGCTGACACAGGTCGGCGCGCGTCAGGCCATCTCCCCGTTTATCAGCTACAGCGCCACATCACTTGAATTTTTTCAGGACTTATCCCATCGACTATCATTCATTGGAACTAGGCCTCAACGAGAACACCAACGGCCTAATCCGCCAGTATTTCCCCAAGCGGAGCTGCTTTGCGGAGCTAAGCGATGAGGAGGTGGCCTTGGTGCAGAACAAGCTCAACTCACGTCCGAGGAAATGTCTCGACGATGCCACTCCAAATGACATCTTCACCGCGCCACCACCGATAGCGCTGGCCGCTTGAATCCGCCTATTCATGTGCAAGGATCGCCCACATTCACCATTCACGGGGTCCGCCTCATAACTTGGTTTTTTCACGAAAGGGTAAGGGTTTCGGTGTTACCACGAATCCATCGTGTGCTCATCATCTTGTGGAATCGTGCCACGCCCTTTGGCTGCGATGACTTCTTGGAGAAAAGGTTTGCGGTGCTTGGTGATCCTGCCGCTCACCCGCTTCCTCCACATGCGGAAACTCGTTGGCTTCATCTCTTTCCTCATTAGCCTGATGACCTCGGCTTCGTTGAGCCCCGTCTTTTTTTCGATCTCATCAAAGGTTGTGCGATCCTCCCAGGCCATCCGGATGATCTTGTCGCGCTCGTCATCGGTCATACGCCCTATTGATAAGATGCTTTGATGGCGGCGCATCCGGTTTTTTCAGGAAACGGGACGAGATGCGATGATTTCACTCCACCGATCTCCTCTTCCACTTCCCAGCGGTGATAGGCGTTAGCATATCCCGGGCATCCGGCGACGAGTTCTTCGTGCGTGCCGTCGCCGGTCAGTCGTCCGTTTTCGAGAAAGAGAATTCTCGGTGCTTGGCGCAGCAGGTCGATGCGATGGGTTACGAGGATGGTGGTGCCCGCGCCTTCGTGTGTCCGCTTGAGAATGGAATCGTGAATCAGTGACTCGCTCTCCGGTTCGACGCTCGCGGTGGGCTCGTCGAGAAGAAGAATTTTCGGTTCGGTCAGGAAAGCCCGTGCGAGGCTCAGCCGCTGACGCTGGCCGCCCGATAGTTTCACGCCGTTTTGTCCGACCCGGGTATCGTAGCCCTGTGGTAGATCGAGGATGAAATCATGGGCATTCGCGGAGCAGGCGGCGGCTTCGATTTCCTCAGTCGTGGCATCAGGTTTTCCGTAGCGGAGGTTGTCCCGCACGATGCCATCGAAGAGGTAGTTTTCCTGTCCGACGTAACCGATCGCGCCCCGCAGATCCGCGAAACGAAGTTCGCGCACATCGAGCCCGTCCACAGTGATGCAACCGTCGACGACGTCGTAAAAGCGCGGCACGAGATTCAGCAAGGTGCTCTTTCCTGATCCGCTGCTGCCCGCGACCGCAACAAATTCTCCGGCGCCGATCGTCAAACTAACACCACGCAGGATGGGCTTGGTCGGCACGTAGTGGAACTTCACCTCGCGGAACTCGATGCGGCCTTCCGGCCTCGTCCAAGGCAGTGCGGCCGTTTTTTCCGTGACCGCAACCGGCGTGTCGATCAACTCGATGACCCTTTGCGCCGCCGCTCTCGCACGTTGCATGATATCGCTGGTCTGGGCGATCGTGCGGATGGGACTTTGCAGCCGCCACCAAAAGCCCCGGTAAGCGAGCAGCGCACCGAGGGTGAAGAGTTCGCTGCCCCGCATGATAAGCCATGCTCCGAGCCCGAGCATGATGAGATTGTTGATAAAGCCGAAGATAGAGACGATGGGAAAGTAGGTGTTGCGCAACCGGCTAGCACCCACACTGGCATCGTAAAAGAGCACGGCACGTTCGTCGAAGGTCTGCATCTCGGCGGCCTCGCGCGCGAATGACTGCGTCACCTGCACTCCCGCGAGCCTGTCCTGCACGAAGGATCCGATATGCCCGAGTTTTTTCCGGACACCCTCGTAAATGCTTTTCACCCGGAGATTGTATTTCCGTATGAAAATAAAGGCGAAGGCCAGCGGCAGAATCGACGCCGCACCGACCAGTGGGCTGATCCACAGAACCGTTCCAGCAACGACGATGAAGGTGACGATTTCCTCCAAAAGACCCGTCAGTCCCTGGAGGACGGACTGCTCCATCGCATCGACATCGCTGGTGATGCGGGTGACGAGTTCGCCGGTGCTTGTATCGCGGTGGTAGCCGAGCGATTGGGACTCGAATATCGCGAAAAGCTCGCAGCGCAAGTCGCGGACGAGAGCCTGCCCCGTTTTTTCCATCAGGTAGGAATGCACGGCACTCGCGCCCGCCCCGATGACATAGGTGCCAAACATGATCACGAGCCACATCGAGAGCATGCCCGGCGTGAGGGTCTTCCCGACGAGCCCATCGGCTACATATGCCCAGACGAGCGGATGAAAATTGATGAAGGGAACGGAAAAGACCAGAAGACCCAGCGAGGCGATGAGTCGCCTGCGATAGGGACGCAGGCGGAGGAAAACCTTACCCGCGAGCTCAGAGTTGGAAAGTGAGTGGATCGCTGGATCATCCATGCGGCTTGATCTTAAGCGGAGAAGGCTTCCGATTTTATTCTTTGACCTTTTCTTCAACTGGAGGTTCCTGATTTGCCAGTTCCTCCGCAACATAATCACGCGCCTGCATCAGTCCCTTCGCGATCACGAAGCTCACCATTAAGCCCAATAGGAAGATGGTAAATAGTACCATAGCCTATTGTCCTCCTCTTGTCTTGATGCCAGTAGACAAAATCACGACCCGAACCCCAACCCATAGACTGAGGATACTCGGCACCCAGATGCCAACAAACAGGCCGTAATCGTGGCTTACTCGGAACCAAATTGCGATGCTCGCGATGAGACTGACGAAAGCACCAATGAGGAAAGGGTAATCAATTTTATGGAACATGGTAGTTAGGAATCTATCTTGGTGGGGAAACGTGAAGCTGGAGAAATATAGGGATTTCCACCCAAAAAAAACCCGCTACACCTGTAGATTGCGATTGATGGCCGCAAATCCGCGGATGGAATCGGTCTATGGGAACTCAGGAAGCCCGATCTGCGTAGCGGTCGAAGCGGTTCGAGAGGATGAGAAAAGTCGGTGCCCAGAGCCCGACGAAAATTCCAAACCGCTCGGCGTGAGCTTGCGAAACCTCATTGGTTCCCCCGGTCAGAAACCAGATTGCAATCGATCCCAGAATCGACGCTGTCATTCATATAATTATGACGATCGGCTCGTGACCGCTACCAAGTGGACCAGT
>JBAXLW010000148.1:0-3821 GCA_037134575.1 Verrucomicrobiota bacterium
CGAACACAAACTCAAGCATCAGGCGGCATCATTGCCAGCCTGTGGGATGGCTGTGTTTCCAGTTCACGTCTGGCATTTCCTGCCACCTTTCCACCCGCCTTGGCGGCTTGTTGGTTTTCGGGAAATCCCCGGGCATCCCGGTTTTTCGCGATTACCGTGGTTGAGGCCTCGCCCAGCATCGTGAAAATCAGCTCCAAATCCGTCATGTGATCGCGTAGATTCTCTTTCGGGTTCGTCAGCGCCTTGTACTCCTTGTATTCTGCCGGCGTCATCCCGAACGTCGCTTTGCTGATCTCCGCTGTCAGGATGGCAAACTCCTTGCGCTCCTTCACCCCGCGCTTTTTCCACTCATCGGTCAATTCATCGCGCACCGCGATCCCGCGCATCCGCTTTTCGATCCATTCCTCCGAATAGCCCTTCTGCTGGTAGATCTCGCGCATCCGTTTCGCCGCCAGCTCGGGATTTTCAATTTCCTCCAACCGCTCAAACCCGACCTTCGCCAGCCAGCGCTTGAATGGCTCCGCCTTGGGCGACGGGACCGACTGGATGATTCTGAGAAGCGACTCGGTATCCGCTGCCTTGATTTTACGCTGTTTGCCATCGGCCGCCGTCATCGCTACTGGGGGACAATTTGTCCCCCAGTAGGAATCCAGCTCGGGATCGCGCCGTCTGAGTTTCTTGATGTAGTCCTTAACGTTCGCCGACTCGGTCAACACCTGCACAACGTCATCCACGGCAAAATACCACTTCTCCTCTGTCGCGTTCCAAGCACGGCGGACTTGTTTTTCCTCAAACAACGTGATGGCAGACATGGCGGCAAAAGGGATGACGCGGAAATCCAAAGCCGATTCGCCGCTAGCGCTATTCAACACGATTTCAGCTCCCGCCTCAAGCAAGATCGCCTCCAGCATCGGAACGAGTTGAATAGCCCCGTCGGCGAATCCCTGCCCCATCGGTGTCATCGCTTAGCCCTAGCCTTGGACAGCGCCCGAGTGTTCAAGAAATTTCAACCGCAGATGGACGTTAATGGACGCAGATGGAGGAGGCGTGAAAGATAGGGCGCTGGTTGCTCTCAGTTTCGCCCAGATTCGTTGGCCTTCATTTTGATGCGATGCGGATTTGAAGGCTTTCAGTGGCCCCTATTCATCTTCATAACTCCCGATCTGCGTGAATCCGGTCCATCTGCGATTTCAAAATCAAAAAACCGCCGGCCCCATATGGAGCCGACGGTGGGTTTGTTGTTCAAGTCCACGCCACGGCGCAGCCTGATTCCTCAGCCCTGGTAAGCTGAATCAAGCAGCGCTGGTGGTGGGCGGGTTAGGGGTTTTCAGCTTACGGGTCAGACCGCTCTTTCTTTCACGCTTCGGAATGAATCCGAGAGCACGGTAGAAATTGCTGTTCAATCCATGGCTCGCTTCGCCTCGCACCGCATCGGACAAGGACACCAGTGTCTCCTTCAGTGCCACCCTTGCTTGGTCGCGCTCGTTAATGAGACCTTGGCAGATCGCCTTTGCTGCTAGGATTCGCTGCTGCACCTCTTCGGGCAGCAGCTTTTCCGTTTCGAACTGAGCGAGCGTTCTACCTACGAGCGTGAGCTCGGGGGCAAATTCACGCCATGCCACGATGAACTCATTGCTGCGTTCCGTTACTGTTTTTAATGTTAGTTTTGTTAACATGTTTTTCTCCTTTTTCTTCTCTATTGTGTTGCCGGTATCAATGAGAGCAGGGCGTTGCGAATTCAACGCTTGTTACTCTTCCGGATAACCGATAAGTGCGTGGATTATTTAAACTTGTCAAGCATGTGACTTTAGGTGCTTTTTTAAAGTATGTATCATGAATAATCAGGTCGATCTATTTGCCGATCACTAATAAATCCCGCCTGTTTTCAGCAAAAGGAACACCCACAGTTATCCCGAGATAAACGCGATTTACCTCGAGTAACACGTCCCGTACCTCGAGTAACACGCCGCGTACCTCGAGTAACACGTGCCGTACCTCGAGTAACGCGTCCCGTACCTCGAGTAACACGTCCTGTACCTCGAGTAACACGTCCTGTACCTCGAGTAACACGTCCTGTACCTCGAGTAACACGTCACGTTACCTCGAGTAACACGTCACGTTACCTCGAGTAACACGTCTGATTACCAAAAAAAAGAGGCTCTGAGCCGTGGTTGCCCTCCTGATTTCAACGTGCTAGAGTGAGTTGGTGTTGGGTTGAGCTGCGGACAGCGGAAAGCAGGCACATAGGATCAAGGAGTGGCGGACTCCGATCCGCCACGGGTCGCACCGGCCATGAAAAATTCATCGGCATGGGCGATTCGGAGATCGCCCCTCCTTGGGGAACAGGCGCCACGGCGCGGCAGCCATGGAAATCGTCGCTTGTCCAAAGCCGTGGCCTGTCATCCCAAGGTGACGCTGCTAGGCGGTAAGGAGGAGGGACCTTATTGTCCCTCTTCTTCGGCAGAGGCCCGTGCGGAAGAGGCGACAGTAAGGTCGCCACTCCTTAAGTCGATGCGGTCATCACTCGTGGGTTCCTATCGATAGGATCATGGGAGGGCTGTTTTCGTGCTGATGGGCTGTTCAACTCTTGCGTGGAAAGCTCCAGCAAGGCGCCACAGCGCAAGATCCTGTCAATCCGCGTGGACTGAGCCCTTCGATGCGGGAGATTTACGCACCGATTGATTGGTCAAGCGATGAGATCGAAGAAGACCGCCCAACACCGATGCCGATCTAAGCACACCACAGAGCACGCCTCGAAGACATCACTTGTTCGGCTTCCATTCCCGACTCAACCGCTGCGCTTTGGCGTTCTCGCCGGAAGTCATTTCCCTTGCGATTGATTCAGTCCTCAAGCCAGTTGGATATGCCTGATGCCGCCGCAATGCTGCCCCAAAAAATCACCATCTCCCCGAAGAACCAGCCAAATCCGGCCCATAGTCGCTCCTGTCCGAAAAAGAATCTCATCAGAAATGGAGATACCGATAGCGGCCTCCCAAGCCCATCCACCATTCCGTGCGGTCCTGGGATAGTGACAAAGTAGGCAAGGAATCCGGCAATCAGTAGCGCGATGAACCAGATGACAGCGATCGGGACGAGTATCTTTCGGAATGTGGCTTTCATTGGGTTGGGCGAACAGTGCAATTATCACATCCTTGCTAGGGATGGTGCGAATGCTTTAGAGCTTATATCGGTCAAACCTAACTGCCAATACCCGATCTGTAAAAGCAATTTTACCTGAGCCGCTACCACTTTCGATCCTTGCACCCGGCGATCATTCGCGCATCTCTGTAAAATTGAAACCAGTCTAAGCACGCCACAGGCCACGCCTCGAAGACATCACTTATTCGGCTTCCATTCCCGACTCAACCGTTGAGCTTCGGCGATCTGGCCGGGAGTCATTTTTTTAGAAATGCTTTCTCTGTTTTTTCCTGAACGTTGATCGCCGGAAGCTGCTGCAAGATTCAACCACTTGTAAGCCTCGACAACATCCTTTGCCACGCCTGCGCCGTTGGCGTAACAAACCCCAAGGTTGATTTGCGCATTGGCACATCCCTGGTCGGCGGCCTTTTGAAACCACTTCACGGCTTCGGCTTCGTCCTTCGCTACGCCTTCGCCATTTTCGCAGCAAACCCCAAGGTTGAACTGCGCATTGGTATCACCCTGTTCGGCGGCCTTACGATACCACTTCGCGGCTTCGACGGCGTCTTTCGATACGCCTACGCCAAGAGCGTAGCTGACTCCTAGCTTACCTTGCGCGCTGGCATGACCCTGGTCGGCGGCCTTTTGAAACCACTTCACGGCTTCGGCTTCGTCCTTCGCTA
>JBAXLW010000149.1:0-3786 GCA_037134575.1 Verrucomicrobiota bacterium
AAGACATCGAAACAACCCGCCTTGAAATTGCTTCGGGGGTCTTGGCCGCTGTGGCGGAATCAAAAAATGCAGCGGCACTGGCCCAAGCCTATTCGGGTGACGTCTACCAGCGCGCCCTCTCTGCCAGCCATGCAGTGGAAGGCTCGTGGATCAGTTCCAAATCATCGGTGGCCGATCTTCTCGATGCCCAGCGCCAGCTGTTTTCCATCCGCCTTGAACAACGCCGTTTCGTTGCCATGCAACGGGTGGCACTCGAAGAACTGCATCAACTCGTACCAAACCTTAGTCAAATCAAGCCATGAAAACTTTCGTAACCATACTCTTCACCGCCCTGTTCGCCGTGGTTGCCACTTGGTTCATTAAAGACCGTTTCGCCGCGCCATCCTCCATTGCGGACTCGTCCATTCGCAAGCCGCTCTTCTATCAGAGCCCGATGCACCCTTGGATCAAGAGCGATAAACCTGGGCGCTGCACTATCTGTGGCATGGAGTTGGTCCCGATCTATCCGGGTGAGAAAGGTTTCAACTCTCCAGTTGCCGCCGATGTCGTGGCGCTTACTCAGAACCAAGTTCAAGTGGTTCATGTCCAGACCGAGGAGGCGAAAATCCAGCCGCTCACTCGCACCCTGCAAGTCGCGGGCACGATCGATGACGATTCCACGCGCCATCGCTATCTATCTGCCTATATTGATGGCAGGATAGACAAATTACATCTCAATTTCATGGGGGCGGAAGTGGTTGCAGGCCAGCCGCTGGCTGAATTCTACAGCCCAACTCTACTTCAATCTGAACGCGAATACCGCCAACTCAGTGGCGATTTTCAAAAGAACACGGCTTTGCGCCTCCGCCAGATGGGACTCACTCCCGAGCAGATCTCAACCTTGGCCAACAAGCCAAACGACGCGCTCACCTCACAAATTCTATCACCCATCAGCGGAACAGTGGTCGCGCAAAATGTTTATGAAGGGCAGTACGTCATGGCGGGAGAGAAGCTTTTTGAAATCGCTGATTTTTCGACCATGTGGTTTATGTTCAATGCCTACGAGCAAGATATGCCTTGGCTGAAACTTGGGCAGATGGTCACCGTTACCACCCCTGCACTTCCCGGTAAATCCTTCGAAGGCAAGGTAACCTTTATCGATCCGAACTTCGAGGAGGTCGCCCGTGCGACTAAGGTCCGGGTGGAATTGGCCAATCCGAAAGTCGACGGGCAACGTCTTTTGTTGCACCGCCTCTATGGCGAAGGTGCGGTAAGAATGGACACCGCTGACACTCTGACGGCACCGCGTTCCGCCGTCATTCAAACCGGACCAGACGCGGTGGTTTACATCGACCAAGGAGGCGGTGCCTACACACGGACCCCAGTCAAAATCGGCCGCCGCGGGGACACCCTCCTAGAAATTCTTTCGGGCCTGCAAGCCGGAGACAAAGTGGTCACGAATGGAAATCTGCTCATCGATGGCCAGGCTGAAATCAACCGTGCGTTCGTATCGCCAGCCAGTGTGACACAACCTATAGCAACGACGGTCGCCCTTACTGAGGCTCAGCAAACGGCGATCCGCGAATTTGTCGAGGTAGCCGATGCCATGGCTGCCGCACTCGCCACCGATAATCTCACCGCATTCAACAAAGCCTGTGAACCTGCGATGATGTTAACGGGCCAACTCGGTGATGCACTCGCTGGCTCAGCAAATATCAGGGAACGCCTCGAGGCACTCAGTCAAGCGAGTCACCTACACGGCTTTGAGAATATAGAATCGGCCCGAACCGCATTCCTCAAATTCACGCTCGCTAGCACGGCCATACTGGAACCCATGCGCAAGATGAAAGGGTTTCCCGCACTGCAGATCTGGGAATGCCCGATGGTGAGTGAAGCGATCCCCAACGCCCCTAAAAAAGCCCATTGGATTCAAACCAAGGGCCGCCCCGCGCAGAACCCGTTTTTCGGAACTGCGATGCAGGACTGTGCCAAAGAAATTCAACCTTAACGATTACCTCATGATTGAACGTGTCATCGAATGGAGCCTGAAAAACCGGTTTCTGATCGCCTGCGCCACCCTGCTAATCATCGCATTGGGGGTACGGGCCGTTTATCTGACGCCTGTCGACGCCATCCCCGATCTTACGGAAAACCAAGTGCTGGTTTATGCCGATTGGGCAGGCCGCAGCCCGCAGGAAGTAGAAGACCAAGTGACCTATCCGCTCACCACCGGCCTGCAAGGGCTCGCTGGCGTGAAGGAAGTGCGAGCCACTTCAATGTTCGGCTTTTCGCTGAGCACCATCATTTTCGAGGAAGGGGTTGATACCTACTTCGCCCGCACCCGTGTACTCGAACGTTTGAACTTTCTCGAAAGCTCCATGCCCGAAGGTGTTCGGCCACAGCTAGGGCCGGATGCTTCGGGCTTGGGCTGGGTCTATCAATACTACCTCGCGGTCGATCCAACAAAAGCGCAGGACGGTGGCTACGACTTGGCGAAACTGCGCTCAGTCCAGGATTGGTACGTCCGCTATCAGCTCGCCAGTGTCCAAGGCGTGGCAGAGGTTGCCAGTATCGGCGGCTTTGTGAAGCAGTATCAGATCGAGCTTTCCTCGACCAAGATGCGCGCCTCGAACGTGACATTGATGGAGGTGACGACCGCCGTCCAAAACGCCAACCTCAATGTCGGCGGCAAAGTCGTGGAGGAAAATGGAGCCGAGTTTGTCCTGTGCGGCATCGGCCTCGTCACCAGCCTTGAGGATCTGGAATTAGTGACGATCAAAGCCGTCGACGGCACGCCGATCTATCTGAAGGACATCGCGACCATTCAAATCGGCGGTGATTTCCGTCGCGGTGCGCTCGACCTCAATGGTCACGAAGCGGTGGGCGGCACGGTCGTCATGCGCAGCGGCGAAAATGCCAAAGCCGTCATCGAGCGGGTGAAGGAAAAGATCGCACAAATTGCTCCCAGTCTGCCGCCCGGCATCACCATCAAGTCGTTCTACGACCGCAGCGAACTGATCGACCACACGATCGACACTCTCAAACATGCACTGCTTGAGGAAATTATTCTAGTCACCCTCGCCCATATCATTTTCCTCTGGCACTTCCGCAGTATCCTCATCGTTACGCTGCCCCTGCCGATCTCGATTTTGATCTCATTTCTGATGATGAAGCAGTTCGGCATCACGAGCAATATCATGTCTCTCACGGGAATTGCCATTGCCATTGGGGTGCTGGTGGATGCGGCCATCGTCGTGACCGAAAACGTCCTGCGCCATTGTGAAAAGGCGGAGGACAAAAAAGGCAGCAAACTCACATCACAGGAAACGTTAGAGACGACGCTCGTTGCCTGCAAACAAGTCGGACGGCCGATCTTCTTTGCAATGGCCATTATCATTCTCGCCTTTGTTCCGGTGTTTGCGCTGAGCGGGCAAGAGGGGAAACTGTTCCATCCACTGGCCTTCACCAAGACCTTCGCGATGATCGGTTCCACCTTGCTTGCCGTTACCCTAGTACCGGTATTGTGTTCGCTTTTGGTGCGCGGCCCGTTCCACTCCGAGGACAAAAACATCGTGATGAAGTTCCTGCTGCGACTGTATGAACCCGCGCTCAACTGGGCGCTGGAACACCGCAAGACGATCGTCGGAATCGCCTGCCTCATTCTTTCGATCTCCCTGCTCACCGCCTTCGGGCTACCGCGTGGACTGGTGAAATATATCCGCGACAAGGGATTCACTCACACCGCCGACCTCGTCAGCGGGTTCGGCAAGGAATTCATGCCGCCGCTCAACGAAGGCAGCCTGCTCT
>JBAXLW010000150.1:0-3653 GCA_037134575.1 Verrucomicrobiota bacterium
AAAATCGCACCGGCTTCAATCGAGAGAGTCTTCGCCTTGATGTCGCCGACGACTTCGGCGGTCGATTTGATTTCTACGCGGTCGGTTGCGGTCAAATTGCCATGAACCTTGCCATAGACAATGATCGTTCCGGTTTTGATTTCCGCTTTGATGCGCGCGTTTTCGCCCACCGTGAGGCTGCCTTCCGAGGTGATCTCACCTTCGATCTTACCGTCAACGACCAGGTCGTTGGCGAACTTGACCGTGCCCTTGATCTCGACATCGCTCGAGAGGACGTTGCGCGTCGCGGCAGAGCGGGCACTCACCACTGGCTGCTGAGAGCTGTAGGCGGCGGGGGCGGGCTCCGGGCTGCGGTTTTCTGGAAGGGATGGGGCGCTGCGTTGGGGCTCGCTTTGGTCTTGGCCGATTACTCTTTTAAACACGGTGGTAAGGGTAGGGTTGGAGTGGTTGGGGTGTCAATTCGATTCAAGGCTGGGTCTTCGCCGCCGCTGGAGCTTTCTTCGATTTTTTCTCGCGCGAGACCGGCTTCGGTTCTTGGGCTGGTGCGGGTGCGGGTGCGGGGACTTCGGCTGGTGGGCTTTCCACCTTCGGGGTCTCGACCTTCGTGGGTTCTGGTACCACCGGCGTGGCGGGGGCAGGGGGTGGGCTTGGCGCTGCGGCCTCGATTTCCACCGGTGCCTTGGCCTTTACGGCGGCCAGGCGGCTGTTGGCGATCTCTGCGAAACTGCTGCCGGGAAAATCGTTTTTCGCTTTGGTGTAGGCGTCTTCCGCCTCGCTCAGCTTACCCGCGGCCTTGGCGATGTCGCCCAAGGAAATCAATGCATACGGTGCGATGAAGCGCGCCGCTGGATCACTTGCCAGCTCGCTAAACACCTTGCTGGCGTCTGCCGACTTGCCCTGCGCCATCAGTTTGGCGCCCAGACTCGCCTTGGCAGTCGGTGCGGATGGATGATCGGGCGATTTGGCGATGAAATTGCGCAGCGTGGCGATCGCCTCGTCCTGCTTGCCCGCCGTCCATTGGCGGTCGGCCAAAAGCACCATCGCGCTGCCGGCGGCATCCGTGTCGGCGTGCTCGGTGGTCAGTTTCTGCAACGCGGCGAGATCTTCCGCCTTGCTCAGCTCAGCGCCCGCCGTGTGTTGGCGACTGCTTTCCACCCCGCGATAGATGACCACCGCGACTGCAGCCAGCGCCAGAAGGATCGCAAAAACAATCAATCCCTTCTGGTTGCGGTCGAGGAATGCCTCAAACGCATTGGGCCCTTGGGAAATTTCGGCGAGAGGTACGGCGGATTCTGGAAGATCTGGGGACATGGGAGTAGCGACAGCAACTGGCTAAGACCGATCAAAGCGGGCGCGGCGGCGAAATCAATGCGGAACTCGACAACTTTGTCGATTTCCAACCATTCGCCGCAAATCCGTCGGCCTGCATGGATCCATTTTCGTCAGATTTCGCGTTTTTAGTGGTTTCCATGCTCGGTTTTCAGGTAACGCTGCAGCGCATGCCTAAACGCATTTACACGGTCGCAGGGGAATTGAGCGGAGACGCCCACGGCGCGGGGCTGATGCGCTCGCTCCGAAAAAGTGTCCCCGACCTCGAATTCCGCGGCGTCGGTGGCCCCGAAATGGCAGAAATCGCGGGCGCGGGATTGCGCGACTGGGTCGACGACGCCGCCGTCATGGGCGTGTGGGAGGTCTTAAAACGCTACGGCTGGTTCAAGCAGCGCTTCGCCGAAATGCTCGCCGACCTCAAATCCTTCCAGCCCGACGTCCTCCTCCTCATCGACTACCCCGGCTTCAACCTGCGCTTTGCCGAAGCGGTCAAACGCGAGTGCCCGCAAACGCGCATCGTCTATTACATCAGCCCCCAAGTCTGGGCCTGGAACAAAGGCCGCATCCCCAAAATGGTCCGCCTGCTCGATGAAATGCTCTGCCTCTTTCCCTTCGAACAACCCATCTTCCAAAACGCCGGGCTCAAAACCACCTTCGTCGGCCACCCGCTGGTCGATGAGTTGGATGAAAAACGCCTCCCCACCGCCACCCGCGATCCCTTCCTCATCGGTCTCTTCCCTGGCAGCCGCGAGCGCGAAATCGCCCGCCTCTTTCCGATGATGGTCGAAACCGCGAAAAAGTTAAATTTCGCCAACCGCGGCCTGAAATTCGAAGTCCCCGCCGCTTCCCCCCAGCTCGCCAGTCAAATCCGCAGCCTCGTCGCCGCGGCCGGGGCAGGGGATCTCATCACCGTCACCTCCGGCGGTAGCCACTCGCTCATGCAGCGCGCCTGCTGCGCTGTCATCGCCAGTGGTACGGCCACCCTCGAGGCCGCTTACTACGGCCTGCCCTATTGCCTCGTCTACCGCACTGCGCCGCTCACCTACCTGCTTGCCCGCCTGCTCGTCAAAATCGAGTACATCGGCCTCGTCAACATCCTCGCGGGCGAAGGCATCGTCGAAGAATGGATCCAGTCCAAAGCCGAACCCCAGACCGTCGCCCGCTCGCTCCAGCGCTTGATCGATTCTCCCGCCTCGCGCCAATCCCTCCAATACCGCCTCGCCGAAACTGCCGCCAAGCTCGGCGGCCCCGGCGCCCATGAGCGGGCCGCCCGCGCCGTCGCCAGTTGGCTGCCCTGAGCCTTTTTTTGTATTTTCCCATTGCACACCCGGGTCACTTTCGCTTCCATCCCCCGCAAAGGAAATAGCCACCGACCTGAAAAATCAGATCGATGGCCATCTTTTATAGGTGCCGCACCTAGCGGCGTTGTTTGACCAGCTTTCTCAGGGCTTTTGGGTCAAGCAACGTTCGCGGTCGGTGGGGCCGGCGCCTCAGCCTTCCGCGCCGGACGTTTCCGTTCGCTCACGGCCACATAACCCAGCGAGCGATAGAACGGGCAATCATCCCCAAACGCCGGATCTCCACGCAGGGCGTTGGTGACTCCGCGCAGGATGTTGCGCACCCGCTCATCCGTCTGTTGACGTTCCAGTTTGACGCCAGCGATTTCAGTGTTGGCATCCGACAGGCGCTGGCGCACCTCCACGGCTACTTCGGTATTTGCCTCAAACTGTGCCAGCGTGTAACCGCCGATGCTCAGTTCAGGTGCGAATTTCCGCCAGGAATCAATCAATTGTTTCCGGCGGGCGACTATGGTTTGTTTACGAGATTTACTCATAATTATTGGGTGTTCGCCAGGTTAAAGTGGTGCGATCTAAAACACGCGTGCCACTTGGGGGCGAACGACAACACATTGCTAGAAATCCTTGATTGCGTCAAAACGATTTATTCCTATGTGGTATCAACAAATTATTCACAATACTACATCTGGTATAAACGCCTATACCCTCGAAATGTACACTCTCTGAATCCATAAGCATCTTGGCCTATCGCGCCGCGCCCTAGTGGTTGCTGAAACACTAATAATAATTTAAAAATCTGTTAGATTGCAGCGCGCGGTTGGTTATTTTTAGAAAAACGTCTATTTGGCCCATTTTTGATCTCGTTCGGCTAAAATAGATTCTTAAGTCACTATCAATCAGTATAAAAAATTATAGGTCATTTTTAAAAGACTGCAAACGCGCAACACAAAGCGGCGCTGCGCCCAAACCAGAATGCAGTGCGATCGGACCGGAATGCAGTGCGCCCAGACTGAAATGCAGTGCGCC
>JBAXLW010000151.1:0-3602 GCA_037134575.1 Verrucomicrobiota bacterium
ACAGACAGTAGCATAGAATCTGAAAACGGCTATATTTTTATTTAAAATGCTCTAGGCGCCTCACCATTTGCCACGAATGAAAGCTGGAAATGTCGCCTGCGATGGATTCATGCTCTGCCCATGACTACTGCTAGATTTACAATGCCACCCGAATGGTCCCCGCAAGAAGCGGTTTGGCTTTCCTGGCCGGTGGAGGACCCACGGCATTGGGGCGGTGAAAAGCGCGACATGATTTGGTCGAAATTCGCTGAAATTGCGGCAGCGGCCTCACGCTTTGAGACGGTGCGGATCAATGCTCCGGAGTCTGATCACGCGGCGATTGTCGCAGCATGCAATCGCGCCAAAGGCGTGCCCGAGCGACTGGAGCTTTTTGATCATCCGCACAACGACGTGTGGTGCCGTGACCACGGGCCGATTTTCGTGAAGCACTCCGATACCGGCGAGGTAGCGGTGACAGACTGGGAATTCAATGCGTGGGGCGGAAAGTTTCCACCGTGGGATCTGGACAACGGCATCCCTAGCAGAATCGCATCGGCGCTCGGCTTGCGGCGTTTTACCGGCGGAATGATCCTCGAAGGCGGCGCGATTGAGGTCAACGGTGCCGGGCAGCTCTTGACGACCGAAGCCGTCCTCCTCAATCCCAATCGCAATCCCAACCTGAGCCGGGAGGAGATCGAGCAACGCCTCCGCGACGGTCTCGGCGTTTCAGAGATTCTCTGGCTGAAGCAGGGGATCGAAGGGGACGATACCGACGGTCACATCGACGACTTGGCCCGCTTCGTCGATCCCCAGACGATCCTTGCCTGTGTCGATCGCGATTCCAATTCGCCCAACGCTTCGGTGCTTGCCGATAACTTGGCGCGCCTGCGGTCTTTCGTCGGGCCGAATGACCGGGCCTTCGAGGTGCTGGAAATTCCCTTGCCCGAGGCCTGTGAGGTCGCGGGCTGGAGACTGCCCGTGCTGCCAGCCTCCTACGTCAATTTCCTCATCCTCAATGGCGGGGTGCTCGTCCCGACATTCCGTCAGCCCAAAAATGACGATCGTGCCCTCGGGATCATTCGCGAGTTGTTTGAGGATCGCGAAGTGGTCGGAATCGACTGCCTTGATCTGGTCGAAGAGGGCGGTACTCTGCACTGTATTTCCCAGCAGCAGCCGCTGGCGGGCACGCCCCGTTAGGCGGGGGAGAAACCGTGGTCCTCTTCCAAGACCGAAGCTGCCACGGCGACGTTGGCCAGCTCATCGCAGCGTTCGTTTTCGGTGTGTCCCGCATGCCCCTTGACCCAGCGCCAGTCGATGCGGTGCGAGCCGATCGCCGCCAATAACAGCTGCCAAAGGTCTTTGTTTTTCACCGGTTTCTTGTCGGCGGTTTGCCAGCCGCGCTTTTGCCAGCCGTCGATCCATCTCTTGGAAATCGAATCGATCAGATACTTGGAATCCGAATGCAGCACGACCTCGCAGGGTTCGGTTAGAGTTTCGAGTGCGGCGATGGCAGCGCGCAGTTCCATCCGGTTGTTCGTCGTCAGGCGGTAGCCAGCGGACAGCTCCATCCGGTGCTTGCCGCAGACCATGACCGCGCCGAAACCGCCAGGACCTGGGTTTCCTTTGCAGCCGCCGTCGGTGTGAATGACTACCCGCTTCATTGCGGTGGAAGGTGCGGCAATCACGCGCAAGATGACAAGCCAATCCCACGCTGATCGAGAAAGATCGGCCGCCCAGTCTGCCAGATACGCCATCGCCTCCGCATTGCCGGACGGCCCCATCCGGCCTCCGCGCGGGCATCCATTTTCACCCTCAATCGCTTTCGCTGGCGAGATCGGGAATGTGGGTGAAGCTGATGCGCATCGGCGCGCTGTCGCGGTTTTCCTGGACGTTGCCGAAGTAAACGGCGTGGCGTCCGTATCGCGACCGGAGCTTGTCCAGGGTGGCGTCCAGCCGACGGTGTTTTTCAGAGTCGCAGGCTGCCGCCGTGTCGGAAACCGCCTCGAACAAGGGCGGCGTGAAGTTGGCGCGGTCAACCAGCCGGGACAGTACCACGCCCACTTGCAGGAGCGGGCTGCCCGGCTCCGGGCGATCGCGCCATAGCCGGTCCAACAAGCGGATCAGCGCCACCGTCGAGTCCGTTTCCGCCGTGTGAACCGCTGCAGCCCATGAACCGCTGCGCAGAAAAGCCAGCTGCAGCGTGAGGGACCCGGCCAGCAGCCCGTGGGAGCGCAGTCGCTCGCAGGCCTTGTGTAGAAGCTTGCAGAGGATCGGCCATGCCTGGTCGGGCTGGCGGCTTTGCGGCGGAAGAACGTGGGAGTGGCCCAGCGTCTTGCGGGCAGAGACCAGGTCGGGGATTTCATCGCCACGCAGCAAGTGCCAGAGCCGATCGCCCAACACACCATTCCAGGCACTGCGCAAGGTCGGCTTCGAGGCGGCACAAAGCGCGTCCACCGAATAGATGCCCACCGCATTGAGGCTGGTTTCCATGCGGCGGCCGATCCCCGTAAAATCGCGCAGCTTCAGCGGGTAGAGGACCTCTGGCAGCTCGCTGGGGTGTATGATGAACAGGCCATCGGGCTTGCGCATCTTGCTCGCCATTTTGGCCAAGTACTTGTTCGGCCCTGCACCGATACTCACCTTGATAAACGGGGAAATATCTCGGGCCACGGTCGCTTTGATTTTGCGCCCGATCCCTTCCACCGTCTCCGGATCGCGGAGATTGTAGGGTAGCCACGCCCACATCTCGTCAATGCTCAAGACCGCCTCGACGTGAATGCAGTCCTCTACCGCGGCGATCACCTGATGGTGGACCTTGATGTATTCACTCGGCTTGCTTTCCACGATCACGATGCCCGGGCAGAGAAGACGCGCGTCGCTGATGCGGGTGCCGGTCTTCACCCCGTAGGCCTTGGCCTCATAGCTCGCCGCGATGCAGCAGGAACTCTCCGCCATCACCGGTGCCACGCCCACCGGCAGCCCGCGCAGGCTGGGGTCCAGGTGTTGTTCGACCGACGCGAAGTAAGAATCGCAATCGACGAAAAGGGCAGTGAGCGGATGGTCCACAACCAGAAAACAAGCACCGGTCCACCAGACACGTCAAATTAAAATGTGTTCAATCGAACAATAATCCGCGAGAACGTCGGCGCGCGTTTTTGATCCGCTCCACGCATTTTCAGCTTTCCAAGCGATGGGGTTTCGACTTGGATTGAAATCGAAAGGCCGCCGGCCCCATACGGAACCGACGACCCTTCTTACTGTGCAGTGCAACACTGCGTCATCTGGTGCTTGCTGGCTTTACAGATTACGCAGCTGTTGCTGGCATGGCTGGCTTCGGACTTTTATTCGTCTTTCCGCTCTTCCGTTCCTGCGCTCGCACGTATCCGAGGTTGCGGTACAGCGGGCTGTTATCGCCGAATCCCTGTGAACCCCTGACGGAGTTCACCACGAGCTTCAGCAATCCCTTCGCCGCCAAGTCGGCGTCAGCCCGTTCGGACTTCTTCCTTCTCAACTGCAACTCCAGTTCCGCGATTTCGCTTCGCAAGTCCAAGGGCACGCTCGTCGCGGCCTCAAACTGGGTTAACGTCATCCCGGCAAACGATGCTTCAGCTGCTCCATCGCGC
>JBAXLW010000152.1:0-3501 GCA_037134575.1 Verrucomicrobiota bacterium
ACCTAATCCCCAACGAGCGAACCCCGCTCCCAAGGACCCCAAAAGCCTCCTGTGCCAACAGGAGGCTTTTTTTATTTATCTCAAGGAGTACCGGCTTCAGCCGGCAGAAAATCCGCAAAACGCCGATTGCCGAATACATCAAAAATGATACACTCGTGCCAGTACAGGTGTGATCCAAATTCCGTTGCATTCCCTTAGATCAGCGTTATCTTACCGAGTCGTAAAAGATCCAATTCTTCGCCCGACTTTCGCTAAACTTCCATGATCTCAAAAACCGCACCCAACAGTAAACTGCACGTGATTTCGCGGGCAGGCCAATGGGCGATCACCCGCCAGGGGGCATCGCGCGTTTCTAAAATCGTGCCCACCTGCGAAGCTGCCGTGAAGGAAGCCCGAAGGATTGCTTCGGGAAGGGCTGAGATTATCGTACACCGCCGCGATGGAACTGTTGCCGAGCGGATTGCTAACGGCATCGCCACCACCCACTGAACAAGATGAACGATGCCTCCCCCTCCCCCAGAAAACTCCGTTTTCATCAACTGCCCATTTGACCGAGAATACGAACCCCTGCTCCGCGTTCTCCTCTTCTGCGTCATTCGCTGTGGTCTGCATCCACGGATTGCTCGCGAGAGGCTCGACTCCTCCGAGCCTCGTATTGCAAAGCTCGTGGACTTGATTCGCGAAACCCGCTGGGGCATTCACGACCTTTCACGCATTCAGGCGAAGCAGAAGGACGAATTTTACCGAATGAACATGCCCTTCGAGCTCGGCTTGGATTTAGGGGCCAAGACTTTTTCCGAAACCTATCGCGACAAAAAAGTGCTCATCATCGCCGAGTCGCCTTTTTCACACCAAGTCGGCCTCTCCGATTTATCGAATTCCGACATCCGCTTTCACAAAGCAGACGCCGAATCCCTAGCTCTCGAAGTCCGAAACTGGTTTCGCGAATCGGGCATCAAAACCGTCCCGCCCGGATCCATCATCTGGACCGACTTTAACGCCTTTATGAACGACTTCCAAATCAAGCGCGACCTCGAAGGCTATAAGGATGCCGACATCCGCAACATGCCTGTTCCTGAATACCTCGATTTCATCCACCGCTGGATCGCTCATCATGATTCACAGAATCTCCCGTAATGCATGTGATCCGATCCCCGTCTGGGTCCCATCGGGACATTCCATCAAAGCCCAGCATGAAATGCAGGGATGATATCTTCCTCGTTCCCGCGTCCTGAAGGACGCTTTAGGATCGATTCGGCGAAACGCACGATTTGCTGAAAGCGATGCCGACTTAACCTGCGATGAGTCCAGCTGCTGGGTTCTCACCACTCCACCGCCGGGATTCACCACAGGACTACTGGCAAAAGTAAAAATGCCGTCAGTCCATCACTTGACCCGCTCCTTCAGGATCTCATGGAGGCGCTTGCCGTCAACGCTGAGATCTTCCAGCACGGCGCGACCGTCGAGAACGCGGACCTCCGCCACGATCCCCTTGGAGTTACGGATGTTTTCGGCGAACCACTTGTCGGCCTCCGGGGCGAGTTTTTCGTTGATGTAATAGCGATTGAAGGGCCATTCGAAGCTCGACTTGCCCTTCGACTGATAGGCGGCTATCACCTTGATGAAGTCACCGCTGGCCGGCGGGGTCGCAGAGATGCTGGAAACCGTCGCTAAGCCATTTTCGTCGGTCGTGAGCTTGGCATAGACGGATTGTCCATAGACCAGTTCCATGCCATCCGCCACGGTGACGTCGTCCTGTTCGGGCCGGACCGCCAGATAGCGGCCACGCAATGGATCGTATGGGTCGGGCGCGACGCATTTCACCTGAATGAGCGTGCCTTTGCTCAGCGTCTGCTCGCGGGACCAGATTTGCGAAAGCGGCGCGGCCCACTGCGCAATTGCAGCGATCAGGAAGATAACAAACGGCAGCGTTTTCATGACTGGGAGGATTGCGGGTGTCGGCCCTTGCGACTGCTGGAAACATTAAAAGCGAGGAATGTCACGCCGACCGCGATGAAAGCAATGCCCTTGGTAAGAAGTGAAAAATGACTGTCTGCCATACGGGCGATGGTGAGCACGGAGAGCAGTGTGGCCCCGAGACGGGGCGCTCCGCGTCTGCCTAAGAATTCCGGCACGATCATCGTTAGCCCCGTGGTGGCAAGGTGCAGCGTGGCCAACCAAGAGAGCGCCGTGCTGTAAAATGCTCCATCGCCCTGCGCAAAGGGAAAAGCCACCAGCGGTAGCAGCGCGATCGAAGCGATGGCTAGCACTCCCCATCGCCAATGTTTGATCGCCATAAACCCGAGCGCCGCGAGTACCGCCAGCAATCCGAGGCACCACGGAGTGTTCGACGTGTGTGAA
The DNA here is from genome assembly GCA_037134575.1 of Verrucomicrobiota bacterium. GTDB lineage: Bacteria > Verrucomicrobiota > Verrucomicrobiia > Verrucomicrobiales > Akkermansiaceae > Luteolibacter. Next base: position 2,362 of record JBAXLW010000152.1, read on the forward strand.
ATTCCTTTAAAAAGATCATCGCCCACACTGCGGAAAGTGATCGCGATGCCGTAACCCAGCAGCCAGAGAGCACCCAGCAACACCTGCGGCTTACGCTCCGTGGGCTCAGCGATTCCAGATGGATTCAATGGGAAAAGCGCGATGATCGCAGCGCTGACTGCGCAAATCCACCACGCACCGCCGTAGCCTAGCTCTTTTACACACGCAAAAAACGCAGCGCTAAATAGGCCAAAGATGGCGCTGATCGTCATCACCCAGCGCATGAAAATGGAAAGTGGAGCCTTGCATGGCCAACTGGGCCAAAACGGCAGCAAACCGAGCAGCAACAACGGATATAACATGGGGCTGTCATACCAAAGTTTGCCGTATTCGGCCGATTGCGTGCTGATACTCCAGACCGCGATAGCGATGAGATAAAAAATAGCCACGGCGTGCGATCGCAGCACCCACGTCAGCGGCAGACTCAAAAGCATCCAACAGAACAGAAAATCCGGCCACTCGCCCCCGATATGGTAGATCTGCGAGACGAGGGCGATGCACGCGCCTGTAGCGAGCGCCTGTAACAAGCCGGCTGTTTCGCGCACCCAAGCGACCAAAGACTCGCCACGCCGCAGCACCCAAAAACTGAAAATCTGAGTGCCTAACAGTGGCAGAAACGCGAACAGCAACCGAATCGGACGCGAAAAATCATCCCAATTGTAGCCGATCACCGCGATCAAACCACTGCCAATCAAAAGCGCGCCTAGCGCTCCCATCACCATCTGCGCCAAGCCAGGCTGCGAATCGTCGATTGCATAGCGCTCCTGTAAGGCAACCGACGAATCAGCAGTGACGAGACCATCGCGCTCCCACTGCGGGATTTGCTCAAGAAGCCATCGCTGGTGGGAGGTTCTCATAAAAAGAAAGGCTTAGCGCCAGAACTGGTGCAACGCATCATCAAAAAAAAGCTACTCTGATGCGCTACTCGGGCAAGATCAAAATCTCCAATCATTCGGTGCAAACCAGCGGCTTAGTTCTTATTATCAAAGAGTACTGGCTTCAGCCAGCTAGCTCGATCTTGCGATTCGCGTTACGGTTCGCCATAGCCACCAGCACCGCCAAAATCCCGAAAAGTACCGCCGAAGAACCAATCGTGCCAAA
>JBAXLW010000153.1:0-3409 GCA_037134575.1 Verrucomicrobiota bacterium
GTCCACGGCGGCGGCGGCACGGCCTTCAAGGATTGGGTGAAAGAATGGAACGAGCAGGGTTTCGCTGCGATCAGTATCGCGGTCGAGGGTCAAACCGAACAAAAAGGTCAGTCCGGTGCGAAGTGGCAACGCCACGAGCACGGCGGTCCAGCCCGCTCGGGAACTTACTCGGACTTTACAAAGCCCCTCGAAGACCAGTGGATGTATCACGCCGTGGCCGACACCATTCTGGCCAACAATCTTCTGCGCAGCCTTCCGGAGGTCGATCCCGCCAAGGTCGGAATCATGGGCGTCTCGTGGGGTGGCGTGATCACCAGCACGGTCATCGGGATCGATCAGCGGTTTGCGTTTGCGATTCCCACCTATGGTTGCGGCGGCTTGCACAAAGCGGCCAGCCATTACTCAAAACACCTCGCCAACAATCCACTCTATCCCATTCTTTGGGATCCGAACCTTCGCCTCGAGAAGGCCACCATGCCCGTTCTGTGGCTTTCCTGGACCGGCGACCCCCACTTCCCGATGGATTCCCTGGCAGCCTCCCACGAGAAAGTGTCCGGCGTTTCGGTGTTCGCACTCGTGCCGAAGATGAATCATGGTCATGGCCCGGCGAGGAAGCGCTCCGAGAGTTATGCATTTGCCAAATCGGTCGTGCAGGATGGCAAGCCATGGTGCGTCCCCGAATCCACGAAGATCGACGGCGGGGCGCTCACCGCCGTTTTCAACTCCACCAAGGCCTTGGATTCGGCCACGCTCATCTCGACCACCGGCACTGGCGATACCTTGAAGCGCCAATGGATCGAAACCGCCGCCGTCCTCAAGCAGGAAAACGGCAAGTGGATCGCCACTGCGACCGTGCCGCCGGGGACGACTGCCTGCTTCATGAATGTGTCCAGCAGCAAGCTGGTGGCGACGTCGGACTACCTCGAGCCATAAATGCGGAACCGCCATGCTCTCTGTTTTTGAAAAAACCAAGGACGCCCGCGAATGGGCGCGAATGAAAAGGGAAGCAACCCGCCAAGATTTTTATTCGCCCGTGGATTCGTGGATCAAATCTCTGGAAAACATGTCCCGCACCGGCTTGTAAATTCCACTGGATTCATGTTTTTATGAAATACTCTTTGGCATCCCTTGTCTTGTGCTTGATTCTAACAGTATCGGCATTGGCCAACGGGGAGGCCGGGGATCGTGGTGGCTTGATTGGCGCCGATGCCCCCGCAGGACAACGCCACGTTTACGGGCACAGCGCCAGCAAGCCGCGCGAGATGGAGATTTTCTTTCCACCGAATCACGATCCCGCCAAGTCCCGCGCGCCCGGCCAAGGCCCTGGGTTTTTCACCAAAGCCCCTTGGCAGACCGTGCTCCTCCTCGCCGCCGACCGTTTCCTCTCGCGATTCGGCTTGTTGAACGGCGGGCCCTCCAAGAAGATGCCCACCACCGGAGAAAAATTGCTCGTCGCCGAGCCTTGAGTCAGACCGCTTGAACGAACTTTTATGAATACTTGTCTTTTCTGTTCATTTATCCCAATGCCTTTCGGCAATTCGTTTTTAAAAGCCGGGCCTCTAGGGCGGGCGTCCCGCCTGCCATCGAACGACCTACCCCCGCAGGCGAGACGCCCGCGCTACCTTTCAAAGGGGCACTCGCGGCTTCGTTTCATCGTTCCCGCTTTGTTCGCTTTCGCGTTCGGATGCGGCCCCAATCCTCAAGCGTCTGCGGGCATGGTTTTGATTCCCGGCGGCCAGTTCAACATGGGGAGTGAAGCGGATTTTGCACTCCCCAACGAAAAGCCCGTCCACCGTGTTCAGGTGGCTCCGTTTTTTCTCGATGTGCACCCTGTGACGAATGCGGAATTCGCGAAATTCGTGGAGGCGACCGGCTACAAGACCGTGGCCGAGCGTGCCATCAAGTGGGAGGAGATGAAAAAACAGCTTCCGCCGGGAACCCCCAAACCGCCGGAGGAAGTGCTCCAACCAGGTTCGTTGGTTTTCCGCCCGACCTCCGGGCCGGTGGACTTGCGGGACATGTCGCAGTGGTGGATTTGGACCATCGGTGCCTCTTGGAAACATCCAGAGGGGGAGGGGAGTTCGATCAAGGGACGCGAAAATCATCCCGTCGTTCAAATCGCTTGGGAAGATGCGCAGGCTTACGCAAAATGGGCCGGAAAACGCCTTCCAACCGAGGCGGAGTGGGAGTTTGCGGCCCGTGGCGGTCAAGACGGTCGGCGCTACGCCTGGGGCGACTCGGATAGGCCGGATGGCAAATGGATGCTCAATCGCTGGACGGGCGATTTTCCCTATCGAAACGACGGACAGGATGGATTCTCCGGAACCTCTCCGGTGGGTTCGTTTCCGCCGAATGATTACGGTCTCTATGACATGGGAGGAAATGTTTGGAACTGGTGCTCGGACCTCTATCGCGCCGATTCCTTCGCCGCCAAGGCCGAGGGAAATAAAGTTTGCTGCGACCCCAAGGGTCCCGCGAACGCAGACGGCGAGGTGCCGATGCCCGGCGATCCCTCGCCGCCGACCGTTCCCGGAGCCGAGCGCCGCGTGACGAAAGGCGGGTCGTTTTTGTGCCATCCCTTGTATTGCGAAAGCTACCGCCCTTCCGCCCGCCGGGGAACCCCGCCTGACACGGGGAGCAGCCATGTCGGCTTTCGTTGTGCGATGGACGGTCCGGCCATTCAGGGGCCCATGTCAGGGGAAAAGTAAACCGTCCCATGAAAGACTGCCTCGCTGTCCTGATCTTGTGGACGATGGCCGTGATCCCGGCGTTGGCCACGGAGAAGCTCGTGACCGTAGTGGCTTGATCGACACGATGCCTCTACGGGAAGTCTTATGTCTACATACAAAGCACCGGCAAGTCCCGCGAGATGGAGATTTTCTTTCCTCCGGATCATGATTCTGCCAAATCCCGCACGCTCGGCCAAGGCCCTGGGTTTTTCACCAAAGCCCCTTGGCAGACCGTGCTCCTCCTCGCCGCCGACCGCTTCCTCTCACGATTCGGCTTGTTAACGGCGAGCCCACACGTAATTTCAATTCGCTGATCCAATGAAACACACAACAACCCCTCTGCTCATCGCTGCCAGTCTGCTCGCTTTCGCGTTCTGCTCCAGCGCCCCGGCCGCCACCGTCGAGAAGATCTCCATCGCCGGAAAGCCCGTCACGATCAAGATTCCGGACCAATCAGCCCCTGGAAATCCGTGGCTATGGGTGGGAGAGTTCCCTGGCGTTTTGAAGTCCCTTGAGGATGGATTGGTCGAAAAAGGCTGGCATGTGGTCCATGTCAGGGTGAGCAACCAATTCGGATCGCCCCGGGCGATGGAAGTCTGGGAGAAGGTCTATGAGGAAATGCACGGCAAGCGCGGGCTTTCCGCCAAGCCGGCCCTGCTGGGCATCTCCCGTGGCGGGCT
>JBAXLW010000154.1:0-3369 GCA_037134575.1 Verrucomicrobiota bacterium
GGGACGATTGAGGAGTTCACGCTTCAGCGTGTGGATTTTGCGGGAGTTCACGCTTTAGCGTGGAGGCTTTGCGGGAGTTCACGCTTTAGCGTGTGGATGCAAGCTGAAGCTTGGACTCCCAGAATCCACCATATTCCAGATTGGCAGGGCGGGATTTACGGCGTAGGTTGCTCCCCACCCCATGTCGCAAAAGACTCGTTTTCATTTCACCGGCATTTGTGGCACCGCCATGGGTGCGGTCGCCGCCGCTATGAAACAACGCGGTTTCACCGTCACCGGCTCTGACGCCAACGTCTATCCGCCGATGTCGGACTTCCTGCGCGGCCAAGGCATCACGCTGACGGAAGGCTACCGCGAGGAAAATATCCCCGCCGACACGGATGTGGTCATCATCGGCAACGCGATTTCCCGCGGCAACCCGGAGGCCGAGGCCACGCTCGACCGCAAGCTGCTCTACCATTCCCTGCCCGAGGTGCTGAAAGAGTTTTTTCTGCGTGGCAAACGCAACTTCGTCGTCTCCGGGACGCACGGCAAGACGACCACCTCGTCGATGCTGGCGTGGATCTTCCGCCACGCGGGCCGCGACCCCGGCTTCATGATCGGCGGGCTGCCGAAAAACCTCGGCTGCGGCGCGCACTTCACCGACTCGGACATCAACGTGCTGGAGGGCGACGAGTACGACACCGCGTTTTTCGACAAGCGCTCGAAGTTCCTCCACTACCTGCCCGAGTGCGTGATCGTCAACAACGTCGAATTCGACCATGCCGACATCTACGGTTCGCTCGACGAGATCAAGCTCACCTTCCGCCGCCTGCTCAACATCGTCCCGCGCGGCGGCTGCGCCTACATCAATGGCGACGAGCCAAACTGCCTCGACATCGCCACCGGCGCGCCCTGCCCCGTGACCACCGTCGGCTTTGGCGAGAACTGCACGCTGCGCATCGAGAACCTCGCGTACGAAACCGAGTGCAGCCGCTTCACCCTCGGCGGCATCGCCTACATGGTGCCGATGACCGGCGATTTCAACGTCCGCAACGCCGCCATGGCCATCGCTGCAGCCACCTTCGCGGGGCTGAGCGCCGACGAGATCCGCAGCGGTCTGGAATCCTTCGACGGCATCGCCCGCCGCCAAGAACTGCGCGGCGAAGTCAACGGCATCAAAGTCATCGACGACTTCGCCCACCACCCGACGGCCATCCGCCTCGCGGTGCAAAGCCTGCGCCAGCGCCACCCCGACTCCCGCCTGTGGGTCCTCTTCGAGCCGCGTTCCAACACCACCCGCCGCGCCGTTTTCCAAACCGAGCTGGCCGAGGCCCTTGCCGCCGCCGATTTTGCAGTCGTCGCCGCCATGACCGATCTCCACAAGATCCCCGAGCACGACCGCCTCAACCCCGACCAACTTTCCGCCGACATCGCCCGCCTCGGCGGCACCGGCTGGTACTTGCCCGATGTCGAGACGATCATCGCCAAGGTCAAAGAAACCATCCAGCCCGGCGACGTCATCGCCGTTCTCAGTAATGGCGGCTTCGATGGGATCCATCAAAAGCTCCTCACGGCCCTAGCCTGAGCCCGCGCGCTAAATTGCGATTCTGATGGGACGGAATGAGAAGTCGATGGGATAGAATAGGAATTCAACTATCTAAATCGCATTCCATCCCATCAAATTCCCATTAGATCCCATTCTTCCCTCCCCAATACCCCCGCCGGGTACGCGACCGCGAACTTAGACTTTCTCCCAAACGCGGGCACGCAGCGCTTCCGCAGCAGCACGGGCTTCGGCATCCTTTTTGCTTTTGCCTTTGCCTGCGGCGAGAACTTTCCCGCGCCACGAGACTTCCGACTGGAAAACCCGACGGTGATCGGGCCCGCTTTCGCTGATGACTCGATAGGCGGGTGCCTCATTGTGAATGGCCTGCAAGACTTCTTGCAGCTCCCCCTTCGGGTTGCGTTCATCCGGACTGATCGCCATTTGGCCGATCTCGGATTCGAAGAGGCGTAGGATCAACTCGCGGGCGGGAGCCAAGCCAGAGTCCAGATAGACCGCGCCGATCAGCGACTCAAAGGCATCTGCCAGCGTGGATGCACGGCGGCGGCCGCCGGTGGATTCTTCGCCCTTGCCCAGTAGGACATAGTCGCCCAGTTGAATCGCCAACGCAAAATGGGCGAGTGCCCGGCGGGACACCACGCGCGAACGCAGCTTGGTGAGCTGACCTTCGGGAAAGTCCGGGAACATCTTGTACAGTTCCTCCGTCACCACCAATTGCAGAACAGCGTCGCCGAGGAACTCCATCCGCTGGTTGTCGAAATTCTGCTTTTGCGACTCGTACGCGAGGCTGGGATGCGTCATCGCCTCCGCCAACAACAGCGAATTGCGAAATTTGTAATGAATCCTGCTTTCGAGTGTCTCCATCAGTCTCGTGGCTACGGTTCCTTCTCACCCTTCCGAACTTCAAAGGAAGATCCGACTGGGAAAGATGGGGTGATCGACGGGACTCGAACCCGCGACAACCGGAATCACAATCCGGGGCTCTACCAACTGAGCTACGACCACCATTTATGGTAGGGGGCGGGAGAATTATCCATCGCGGAGGTGTTGGAAAGGGAAAAATGAAACAAGATTCCACGGCCCGCGAATTTCCATCCCCGCATCCGCTCAATCCAGACTTGGCATCCCCGTTACCCAAGGCATTCTCACCGCGACCCACGCCGCTTCCTTCGAGCTGACCACTTTCCTATTTTAGCTTTTTCTGCACCCATGTCTCCTGAACAGCAACTCGCCCAATTGACAGCCGGCACCGCCAAAGTCCTCTCTGAAAAAGAGCTTTTGGAAAAACTTCGCCTCGGCCGCCCGCTGCGGATCAAGCTGGGCGTCGACCCCACCGCGCCGGACATTCACCTCGGCCACACGGTGGCTCTGGAAAAGCTCCGCCAGTTCCAGCTGCTCGGCCATCAGGCGGTGCTGCTCATCGGTGATTTCACCGCCACCGTCGGCGATCCGACCGGCCGCTCGTCCACCCGCCCGCCGTTGACGCGCGACGAGGTGCTGGTCAACGCCGCGACCTACACCGACCAGGCGTTCAAAATCCTCGACCGCTCGAAAACCGAGATCGTTTACAATGGCGACTGGTTCCGCAAAATGACCTACGAGGAAGTGCTGCGGCTCAACGCCCGCGTCACGCTCCAACAAATGCTCCAGCGCGAAGACTTCCGCAACCGGCTCGATGCCGGCCAGGAAATCCGCCTCCACGAGCTGCAATACCCGATCATGCAGGGCTGGGATTCCGTCGAAATCCGCGCCGACGTCGAGATCGGCGGCACCGACCAGCTTTTCAACATCCTCGTCGGCCGCGACCTCCAAAAGGAAGAAGG
>JBAXLW010000155.1:0-3334 GCA_037134575.1 Verrucomicrobiota bacterium
TTTCCCAGTCGATGAGTTTTTCCTTCACCATGTCCATGGAGAACTTGAGGGCGGCCGCAGCGGTGCGCTTGCCGTTCCGAGTTTGGAGCATGAAGAGTTTGCCTTCTTGCACGGTGAACTCGACGTCTTGCACGTCCTTGAAGTGTTTTTCAAGGATGGCGCGGACCTTCATGAGTTCGGCGTATGGCTTCGGCATTGCGGCCTTGAGCTTGCTGACTGGCTCTGGGGTGCGGACGCCAGCGACGACGTCTTCGCCCTGGGCGTTCATGAGGAATTCGCCGTAGAATTCGTTGACGCCGTTGGCAGGGTTACGGGTGAAAGCCACGCCGGAGCCTGAGGTTTCGCCGGTGTTACCGTAGACCATCGCCTGAACGTTGACGGCGGTGCCCCATGCAGCAGGGATGTTGTACTTGCGGCGATAGACGATCGCGCGGTCGTTCATCCACGAGCCGAAGACAGCGCCAGCGGCACCGCGGAGCTGATCCCAAGGATCGCTTGGGAAGACCTTGCCCGTGCGCTTTTTAACAAGAACCTTGAAGCGCTTGACCAGTTCTTTTTGGTCGTCTGCGGTCAGGTCGGAATCGATGATGTCCTTGCCGTACTTGTGGTATTTGAAGTGATCGATTTCGACTTCGAAGGGCTCGTGGTCTTCACCTTCCTCCTTCTGCACGCCGAGCACGACGTCGCCGTACATCTGAACGAAGCGGCGATAGCAATCCCAGGCAAAGCGCTCGTTGGTCGTCGCGGCGGCGAGCGAGAGAACGGTTTGGTCGTTGAGGCCGAGGTTGAGGATGGTGTCCATCATGCCCGGCATCGAATCGCGGGCACCGGAGCGCACGGCGACCAGCAGCGGCGTGCCATTGGCATCGCCGAACTTGCAGCCCATGATTTTTTCCATGTTCTTCACGCCCGCTTCCATCTCCGCTTGGAGAGAGACGGGGTAGCTGCGCTTGTGGTCGTAGAAGTAGGTGCAGACCTCGGTGGAGATCGTGAAGCCCGGAGGCACCGGCAGACCGATGCGGGTCATTTCAGCAAGGTTCGCGCCTTTGCCGCCGAGAAGCGGCTTCATGCTGCCGTTGCCGTCCGCTTTGCCTGCGCCCCAGTTGTAGACGTATTTGACCTTCTTGGTGGAGACGGTCTTCGTTGCTGCGGGTTTTTGAGCCGCGGACCTGGCCGCTTTCGGGGCACTTTTCTTAGCGGCGAGGGGGGGGGCCTCCTTTTTGATTGCCATCGGCGTGGTGATATCGGGGGTTGCGAACTTTGACTGCTGGAGCCCTGAAAAAATCAGGCATTCAGCCCAGCCCGAAGCATGCCATGCTATACGGGAGGCATAGTGGTGTCAATAAAGCAGTTCTGGGAAAATAGGTCCTATAAGACCTATAGAACCCATTTCTTGTTAGCGCAGCCCGCGCAACAGCAGCTCCGCATTGGTCTTCGTCGCCTTCAGGTTCTTCAACAAGGTCTCGATCGCATCGCCGATCGGCTGCTGCGCGAGTTGTTTACGAATGTCGATGACTTTCAAAAACTCATCGGGGTGATAGAGGCGGTCGTCATTGCGGGTGCCCGACTGCGGAATGTGAATCGCAGGGAACACGCGGCGCTCGGCGAGTTCGCGGTCGAGACGGACTTCCATGTTGCCCGTGCCCTTGAACTCTTCAAAGACCACATCGTCCAAGCGGCTTTCCGTCTCCACCAGCGCGGTCGCCAGAATCGTCAGCGACCCACCCTCCTCGACATTGCGGGCCGTACCGAAAAACTTGCGCGACTTCTGCAAGGCCGCCGGGCTGACACCGCCAGAACCGATCGGCCCGCCTTGCATCGCCGCATTGTGACCACGGGCCAGACGCGTGAGACTGTCTAACAACAAAATCACATCCTTGCCTTGCTCGACCAATCGCTTCGCCCGCTCGATCACCAAATCGGCGACCTGCGCATGGCGGCGCGGTGACTCGTCAAAGGTCGAGGCGAACACATGCGCACCGACGGTTTCTTCGAAGTCGGTGACTTCCTCCGGCCGCTCATCGAGCAACAAAATAATCAACTCCGCATCCGGGTGATTCAGCTTGATCGAGCGCGCGATCTGCTTGAGCAAAATCGTCTTCCCTCCCCGCGGTGGTGCCACGATCAGCCCGCGCTGGCCCTTGCCCAGCGGTGCGATCAGGTCGATCACCCGCACGCCGAGAAAATCACTGCCCTCCCCTTCCAAATGAATTCGCTTGTCAGGGAACTGCGGCGTCAGGCGGTCGAATTCGGTGGGCGCCCGGTAGTCGGCGGCCGGCTGGCCCTCCACTTCCAGCGCCTCGAAACCCGCCAGATATTTCCCCCGATCGCGCGGCGGCTGCACCCACACCTTGACCCTTTGGCCGACGCGCAGGCCGAACTCACGCATCAAGCTGGTGCTGAGCAAAATGTCGTCCGGCCCTGGGCGGAAGCTGCGCTGCGGGTCTCTGAGCATCGCCAGATTTTCCTTCGAAATCTCCAAAATCCCCTCGCACACCAAGCTCGTGCCTTCTTGGGCGTAAAAGCACAACAGCTCGTACACCAGCTGGCTTTTCGGGATGCCGCCTTGGATCTTGGCAGGCAGCGCCTCCGCCATCGCTTGCAACTCCGCGAGTGGCTTGAGCCGGAATTCATTGATGTCGATGGCAAGCGGCAGCTCAGGCAACGGCGCAACGGCGGCGGATTCCTGGGCGGTGGATTCGGTGGGAAGGGTCATAACAAATGCTTGGGCGAAACGGCGGACTTGGGAGCGGAGTACAGCAGGCGGACCTTCGTTCCAAAAAACCACGTCCGCACGGGACATCTTTTCTTGGATCGGAAGCTGGGTAGCGAGAATCGACTCGATCAAACGATCCTCGAAACCACTGCGGACCTTGAGCCGCTGGATTTGAGTCGAGCGAGATGTGGCAACGACGAGCACCTGCGTTTGGCCGCAATCGAAGCCCTTCTCAAACAACAACGGAACATCCGCAACGAATAATTCCGCGCCCTTTTTAGCCGCCTGCGCCAGAGAATCAAGACATTCCTCGCGCACCCGCGGATGCAGGATTTCCTCCAGCTGCAACCTTGCCGCCTCATCCGCAAAAACCCGACCCCGCAAAAACTCCCGATCGACCCGCCCGCTGCCGTCCAAAACTTCCGCCCCAAAGGCCAGGCACAAGGCCGAGGCCACCTCAGCCTCGTCGTCCAACAAGCGCCGGACCGCCGTATCGCATTCAAAGATCACCACCCCAGACAAATACTCGCGCAGCAAGTCGCACACCGTCGACTTGCCGGTGGCGATCCCTCCTGTCAGCGCGATGGAAGTCATGATAAATTTTGAAAGCAGAACGCA
>JBAXLW010000156.1:0-3305 GCA_037134575.1 Verrucomicrobiota bacterium
CGGAAAATATCCGTGCGGCCGTGGAAAAAATCCGCGTTACTAACGGCGGACACTGGCGTTGAGCCATTTCACCCCACCTGTTTTTTCCATGTCTGCCTCTTCCATTCGAATCCTTGATCAGGAGCACCTCCCCGCCGCAGGGTGCATGGTCGTGCCGGGACGGATCAATTTGATCTTGGCACAAGCTCTGGAAAAACTCTTCGTCGGGCGCAAAGTCACTTGGTTGATCGAAGATTCGGCGCACTACGATGCCAACCTCCGCAGCTATCTGGAGAAGTCGGAATCGGGCGCGATGTTCGCCGCCAGTGATGCCGCGCCTGCCGCAGCCGGCAAACAGCTCAAGCCGTACTTGGACAACAACGGCGTTTTGATTTTTGTCCCCGGCCGGGCCAATCCGTCCAACGCCACCGCCTGCCACATCCCCGCCGTCCATCTCAAAGCGCTTTGCGCCTTCGGGCTGCCGATTCTGCCCGTCGCCATCGATTGCCCGCGTGAATCCTGTCTGACCATCGAGCACAAATCATCGCTGCCTCTAGCGATCATCGCCATCGGCCAAGTGATCGCAGCCGAAATGAGCAGCCTCCCCGCCTACCAGCAGGCCTTGTTGGTCGCCAACGAAGCGGCCTACCGCAGCCGCCCGCTGTTTCATGGTTCGCTGGCGATGGCGCTGCTCGAAGGGCTGAAAAAACACGGTTCCAAAAAGCGCGTCCTCGACGGTTCGGACGACACGGAACTTTCCTTTCACAAAGTCCTCGCCGCGGCGATCACCTTTGCCAATTACCTCAAAAAGGAAACCGACCAACCGCGCGTGGCGATTGTTTTGCCGCCGGGCAAGGCTGGACTCATCGCCAACCTGGCCGTGCTCTTTGCTGGTAAAACCCCGGTGAACCTCAATTTCACCGCGGGCCATGAAGCGATCCAATCCTGCATCCGCCAGGCCGATGTCGATCGCTTCATCACCGCCGACCCCTTTGTCCGCAGAATCCCCGGCTTTCCTTGGCCGCCGAACCGCGACCTCATCCTCATTGAGCGCGTCCTGCCGACCCTGAAAAAGAAGATCATCCCGTGGGTGATCATTGCCAAGATTCTGCCCGCCAACATCCTCGGTCGCTGGCTGGGTCTCAATCGCCGCCGCGGCGATGATGAAGCGATCCTGCTCTTCACCTCCGGCTCCTCCGGCGAGCCAAAAGGCGTCGTCCTCAGCCACCGCAATGTGCTGGCCAACGTCTGCCAATTCGGCACCCGGTTGGAGTTGCCCAAGGACTCATCCATCCTCGGCTGTCTGCCGCTTTTCCACTCATTCGGCAGCACCGCGACACTCTGGTTCCCAGTCATCGAAGGCATCAACCTGGTGACTTATCCAAGTCCGTTAGAAACCAAGCGCCTCGCGGAATTGATCGCCCTGCACCAGGTCAACATCTTTCTCTCGACGCCCACTTTCCTGCGCGGCTTCATGAAGCGCACCGACCCGGCTCAGTTTTCATCGCTCAAGTTGGTCGTCACCGGCGCGGAGAAACTGCCGCAATCGCTCGCCGATGCCTTCGAGCAAAAATTCAGTATCCGTCCCCAAGAAGGCTACGGCCTAACCGAGACGTCGCCCGCGACTAACGTCAATCTGCCAGCACCCGAGCCCAAGCCCCAAGCCATCACCCTGCCCTCCTCGCGCAATGGCTCAGTCGGCCAAATGCTGCCCGGGATGGCCATCAAGATCACCGACCCGGTCACGGATCTGGAGATCCCCCTCGACCGCCAAGGCATCATCTGGCTCAAAGGCCCCAACATCTTCGGTGGCTACCTGGGCGACCGCGAGAAAACCGCCAAGGTTCTCACCTCCGATGGCTGGTTCTGCACCGGCGACGTCGGCCGAGTGGATCAAGACGGTTTCCTCTTTATCGAAGGGCGGATCACACGCTTCTCCAAAATCGCCGGTGAAATGGTCCCTCACGAAACCGTCGAGGCGGCGATCAACAAGGTCCTTGGTCTCGACAATGAAACCGAGCGCCGCATCGCCGTCGTCGGGGTACCCGACGACCATAAAGGCGAATCGATCCTCATGCTTTCCACCCTCACCGGCCCCGGCCTGGAACAGGAATGCATCGGCCTGCGCTACAAATTACTCGACGAGGGACTGCCCCCGCTGTGGTGTCCCAAGCGCATCATTTCGGTCAAGGAGATCCCCGTGCTCGCGTCCGGCAAGCTCGACATCAAAGCCTGTGAAGCCATCGCCCAAAAAAGCCTTTGAAACTTACCGAGTGAACCGCCAAGCAAGCCAACGACTTTCACATAATCTTCCTTTGCGCCCCTTAGCGACCGCCGCGCCATTGCGTTAAACCTCTTCATCCCATCCACCTTTGATTCCCATGCCCAACCGCATCGACTCCACCTTCGCCCGCCTGCGCGAAACCCAGCAAAAAGCCTTTGTCGCCTACGTCGCTGCAGGAGATCCCAACTTTGAGACCTCCCTCGAAATCATCCGCTCCCTCGCCGACGCCGGGGCCGACATCATCGAACTCGGCCTGCCCTTCTCCGATCCTTTGGCCGACGGCATCGTCAATCAAATGGCGGCTGAACGTGCGCTCAAATCAGGCATGACCACCAGCCGCGCGATCGAGCTGATCCGCCGCTTCCGCGAAACGCACCAGACGCCGATCGTGCTCTTCACCTACCTCAATCCCGTCTTCACCTACGGCTTTGAACAGTTCCACCACGACGCCGCCGCTGCTGGGGCCGATGGCATTCTCTTACTCGACCTGCCGCCCGATGAAGCCGCACTGAACAAGGACCTCGCCATCGGTGCCGGCCTCAAGCACATCCGCCTGATCGCTCCGACCACTCCAGCAGAGCGCGTCAAAATCCTCGCGGAATCCTCGGAAGGATTCATCTACCTACTTTCCCGCTCCGGCGTCACCGGCTCCCACGGCGGACCCTCCGCCAACATCCCAGCCCAAGTCGCCTCCATCCGCCAGCACACCGACACCCCGATCTGCGTGGGCTTCGGCATCTCCACCCCCGAGCAAGCCGCCGAAATCGCCAAGTCCGCCGACGGAGTCATCGTTGGCTCCGCCATCGTCAAACAAGTCGAGCTCCACCCCGATTCAGCCGCCCAAGCCGTCCACACCTTCGCCACCCCACTCATCGCCGCCACTAAGGCTTAGATTTTTAATTTTTAATTTTAGATTTTGAATGTCAGATAGGCCACAAGCTACCGTCTCATTCAAAAATCCAACATCCAACATCCAAAATCAATCTCCACCATGCTCCTCCACTTCTTCAAAATGAACGGCGCTGGCAATGACTTCATCATC
>JBAXLW010000157.1:0-3284 GCA_037134575.1 Verrucomicrobiota bacterium
AGGCGTATTCCGCATTGCTGCACGTCGGGCACTTGGCGAGGTTCAGATTGAACTTGTGAGTCACAGGTTTGGCCGCGTCCTTGGCACGAATTTGCAGCACGACAGGGAGATCATCTCCGGTGGGAATCGTCTGGTTGGAGAGGAGTTTGTCGCCGTCTTGGGTGAATGAGAGCTTCGTCGGATTGAGGCGATCGCCCATGGTAACGGTGACGACTTGCCCAGCAGGAGCGATGACTTTTCCTAAATCATCCAAGAAGCGGATTTCAATCTTCTTGTCCGGAGTGATGAGAAACTCGGCGTGTGGATTCACCGCCTCGATGAGACGGCCGTGATTTGGGGCTTTCAGCTTTTCCGCCGCATTGGCGAAGGTGAGGCTGGCGACAAGCGCGGCGATGGTTGCGATTCTGATTTTCATTTTGTTTGTTTTTCTATCGGTTCTTGGTTTGTGTTTTGCAGAGGCCATTACGGCGGCACGTCATTCGGACGCGCCGCAGCATCGGAAATTCAATGGGATGCTGAGGATTACTGTTCGATGGATTTCGCCGCAGCTTTGCGACCGATCAGCCAGAACATCGCCGGAGTGATGGCCATGTCCAGGAAAGTGGATGAAATCAATCCTCCGACGATGACGACGGCGACGGGGTGAAGGATTTCTTTCCCCGGCTGGTCTCCTGCGAGGACAAATGGAATGAGCGCGATGCCTGCAGAAAGCGCCGTCATCATGACGGGGACGAAGCGTTCCAGGGTGCCGCGGATGACCATCTTCTTGGTGAAATTCTCGCCCTCGTGCTGCATGAGGTGCAGGTAGTGGGAAATCATCATGATGCCGTTTCTGGCGGCAACACCACCGACGGCGATGAAGCCGACGAGCGTGGCGATGCTGATGTTGTTCAGCTTGAAATAGGTGAAAACCAGCCCGCCCATGATCGCGAGCGGGATGTTGATCAACACTTGGAGAGCGAGCGACGCGCTCTTGAAATACCCATAAAGCATCATGAAGACCGCGATGAAGACGATGGATGAGAACAGGACGATGCGCTGGGTCGCTTCCTTCTGCGCCTGGAACTCGCCCTCGAAGGTGATAAAATAGCCTTCCGGCAATTTCACTTTCGCGGCCACCTGTTCCTGCAATTTTACGACGAGGTTCGATACATCTCGAACGGACGGCTTGATGGCGATGGCGAAACGGCGCTGGCTATTCTCGCGGAAGATTACGTTAGGCCCCTTCGCCTCGCGGACGTCGGCGATGAGGGAAAGCGGGACGTGTTGATTCTCCGACACCTGGATAGGGAGCTGGGCGATTTTATCCGGGGAATCCCGCCATTCCAAAGGCAGGCGGGTGACCAGATTGATGGATTTCTGGCCATCGCGCAGCTCGGCGACTTCCTTGCCGCCGACAAGGGCGGAGAGTTCCTCGTTGAGCTTGCCGGGGGCGATGCCGTAGGCGGTGGCGCGGTCGCGGTTCGCCTCGATGCGGAGTTGGGGAATGGACGACTGCACATCAAGCTTGGCATCCTCGAAGCCGCGAATGGTCTTCGCGACAGTCTGGATTTCGACGCCGATTTCCCGCAGCTTCGCAAGATCCGGGCCGAAAACTTTCACCGCCACCGGAGCCGAAACTCCGCTGAGCATGTGGCCAATTCGATCTGCTAGCGGCCCGCCGACGACGGCGAACACGCCGGGCACGGTGCGGACTTTCGCGGTGAGTTCATCGAGGATTTCCTTGCGGGTGCGGCCGCTTTCTTCCGTAAAATCCACATCGAACTCAGCGGTGGAAACTGGCACTACGTGGTCACCTCGCTCCGCACGGCCAAGGCGGCGACCAACCTGGCGAACGCCTTTCACAGAGAGGATTTGCTGCTCGATGACATCGGAAATGCGGTTCATTTCCTCCAATGAAGTTCCCGGCGCGGATGTGGCCGCGATAAGGGCTGTCTCTTCCTGGAACTTGGGCAGGAAGTCCTTGTTCATGATCGGATAGAGTGAGAACGAGGCGATGAGCATGATCAGCGCAACGGTGAGAACCATCACCGGCTGGTTCAGCGCCCAGCGCAACAAGGTGTGCTCCAGCAACCATTTCAGCCCTCTCACGAATCGGCCATCCTTGGAATCATGGCCGCCCTTGGGATTGAGCAGGAAGGAGCAAAGTACGGGAATCACCGTAAGTGAGACGACGAACGACGCGACCATCGAAATGATGGTGGCAATGGCGATGGGGGCGAACAGCTTGCCTTCCACGCCTGTCAGACCGAGCAATGGAAGGAAGACAAGGATGATGAGGACGGTGGCGTAGAGGATGGAATTTCTCACTTCGCCAGACGCCCTAGCGATGACCGATAGTCGTGGGTGAGGTTTTTCTAACGACGCATTCTCCCGCAGGCGACGGAAGACGTTTTCTACATCAACGATGGCGTCATCAACAACCATGCCGATGGCTACGGCGAGGCCGCCCAGCGTCATGGAGTTCACACTGATGTCCAGCCCGAGGAAGACGAGCATTGTGATGCCAAAGGACATCGGCATGGCGGTGAGCGTGATTAGGGTGGTGCGGAAATTCAGCAGGAAAAGAAACAGGATGACCGTCACCATGATCGCACCGTCGCGGATGGCTTCCATGAGGTTACCGATGGCGTGGTCGATAAAGTCCTTCTGTTGGAACAGTAGGGTGGTTCCGACGCCTTTGGGCAGAGTCGCTTCCAACTCGGCGAGGGCGTCCTTGATTTCTTTGGTCAATTTCCGGGTATCGAATCCTGGAGCCTTGGTGATGGACATGATCACGCCATAGGTCGGCGAGGTTTCCGGGGCCTTGCTGATCGTGGCGTCACCGCGCATCGGCTCGATTCCCCAGACTACTTTCGCGACATCGGAAATGGCAATGGAGCGGTCGTTGGTTTTCTTGATGACCGTGTTGGCTATGTCGCCGAGCTCGACGGTCATGGCGAGATTGCGCACCATGATTTCGGTCGGACCGGTGTTAAGGAATCCGCCGGTGGTGGTGTTGGTCGATTCTTCCGCGGCTTTTTCCAATTCCTCATAGCTGACGCCAAGCGCCTGCATTTTGTAAGGATCCGGCTGGATCTCGATCTGCTTTACCCCGCCGCCCATGTTGAGAATTTCGGCGATGCCGGAAACACTCTGGAGGCGGCGCTTGATCGTCCAATCCGCTAGAGAGCGGACTTCGCTGGGCGGCAGGTAGCCGGGTTCGCCCTCCTTGAGGGTGGAGCGGACGCCGACTAACAGGATTTCTCCCATCAGCGAGGCGACGGGTGTCATGAAGGGCTGAA
>JBAXLW010000158.1:0-3231 GCA_037134575.1 Verrucomicrobiota bacterium
ACACCGCGTTCCATGTCTTCAACACCACGTTCCATGTCTTCAACACCACGTTCCATGTCTTCAACACCGCGTTCCATGTCTTCAACACCGCGTTCCATGTCTTCAACACCACGGTGTTTCTCTTCGGGGCCTCGGTCGCATCGGGCAGGAACCGTGCCGTACTCCGAAAATCCCGCTTCCCACCCGGCGGCGTATCGGTTGGAATACAGGCTTGCGAGGATGACAGCCTGATTATGCGGCATAACCTGTCTAATTACCATCATCCCCAAATCCATTCATTCGCCACGCCTCATGCCGATTACCGACTACCAGTCGAAATACCTCGCTTACGAGCTGACGCGGCGCAGCTCATCCGACAGCGTGGATAAACTTGCGGCGGCGGTGGCGGGGGCGCAGGTGGATCTCAATCCCCATCAGGTCGACGCGGCCATGTTCGCCTTCCAATCGCCTCTGTCGAAAGGCGCGATTCTGGCGGACGAGGTGGGTTTGGGGAAAACCATTGAGGCGGGGCTGGTCATTTCGCAGAAATGGGCGGAGCGGAAACGCCGCATTCTCATCATCACTCCGTCGAATCTGCGCAAGCAGTGGCACCAGGAAATGAGCGAAAAGTTCTTTCTGCCGTGCGAGCTGCTGGAGTCGCGATCCTACAACGCCGCCATCAAACACGGCCACTTTCGGCCGTTTGAGCCGAAAACCGAGGCGGTCGTCATCTGCTCCTACCAATTCGCGCGTAACAAAGCGGCGGACGTCCACGCGACGGAGTGGGATTTGGTGGTGATCGACGAAGCGCATCGCCTGCGCAATGTTTACAAGCCCACCAATATCATCGCTAACGTGCTCAAGGGCGCGTTGCAGGAGCGCCACAAACTCTTGCTCACGGCCACCCCGCTGCAAAACTCGCTGCTAGAGTTGTTTGGCCTCGTCAGTTTCATCGACGAACACGCCTTCGGCGATCTGAAGAGTTTTCGCGAACAATTCACCAATCTGAGCCAGTCACAGGTGTTTGAGACGCTCAAAGCGAGGCTCAAGCCCGTTTGTCACCGCACGCTGCGCCGCCAAGTCATGGCCTATGTGCCCTACACCAAGCGCCACGCCATGGTCGAGCCCTTCGACCCCAGCGAAAGCGAGGATCGGCTTTACCACCTCGTCTCGGATTACCTCCAGCGCGGCAATCTCCAGGCCCTGCCGCCCAGCCAGCGTTCCTTGATGACGCTGGTGCTGCGCAAACTGCTCGCTTCCTCGTCCTTTGCGATCGCGAGTGCGCTCACCACTATCGCGAACCGCCTCAAAGCGCAGCTGCGGGCGGAAGAACCCGCGGTCTCGCTCGAAGACGAGCTCGACGAAGACTACGAGGCGCTCGATGAAACCGCCGACGAATGGGAGAATGAGCCCACCGAGCCGTTGTCCGCCGCTGACCGCGCGGCCATTCAATCGGAAATCGGCGATCTGGAGGAATTCACCCGCCTTGCGCTTTCGATCGACCACAATGCCAAAGGCAAAGCCCTGCTCAAGGCGCTCGACGTGGCTTTTGCCAAAGCTCGCGAACTCGGGGCGGCGGAAAAGGCCATTATCTTCACCGAATCCCGCAAGACTCAGAGTTACCTGCTGCGACTGTTGGCAGAAAGTGATTATGCCGAGGGCATCGTGCTCTTCAACGGCACCAACACCGATGACAGCTCCAAGGCGATTTACACCCGCTGGGTGGCACGCCACCAAGGCAGCGACAAAATCACCGGCTCGCGCAGCGCCGATATGCGCTCTGCCCTCGTCGATTATTTTCGCGAAGCGGGCCGCATCATGATCGCCACCGAGGCCGGCGCGGAGGGCATCAATCTCCAGTTCTGCTCGCTCGTCGTGAATTACGATCTGCCATGGAACCCGCAGCGCATCGAGCAGCGCATCGGTCGCTGCCACCGTTACGGCCAAAAACACGACGTGGTCGTGGTCAACTTCCTCAACCGCAAAAACGAGGCCGACCTTCGAGTGTTCCAACTGCTCGACGAGAAGTTCAAGCTGTTCACCGGCGTTTTCGGTTCCAGCGACGAAGTGCTCGGCAGCATCGAGTCGGGCGTGGATTTCGAAAAACGCATCGCCGCCATCTACCAGCAATGCCGCAAGCCAGAGGAGGTCAAGATCGCCTTCGATCAACTCCAGCTGGAGCTGAAGTTCCAGATCGACGAGTCGATGAAAACCACCCGCCGCAAGCTGTTGGAAAACTTCGACGACGAGGTGCGCGACAAGCTCAAGGTGCGCGACGACGCGTCCAAGGCGTTTTTAAACCGCTTCGAGCGCCAATTCATCCAGCTGACCCGCCACGAGTTGGGCGGCCATGCGCGTTTTCTGAACGACTCCACCTTTGAGCTAACCCAGCAACCGTTCGCAGTCGCAGGTTCGGCGATCCCTCTTGGCCGTTACGAGCTGCCGCGCCGTTCGGGCGAGGCGCACCTCTATCGGCTCGGCCACCCGCTGGCGGAAGCGGTGATCGCCCAGGCGATGGGCCGCGAGTTGCCTGCGGCCGAAGTCACGTTCCGCTACGCCGACCATGGCAGCAAAATCAGCATCCTTGAACCCTTGCACGGCCAGTCGGGCTGGCTCACGGTCTCGCAGTTCACCGTCGATTCGATGGATCAGGCGGAGGATCATCTCATTTTCGCCGCGTCCACCGATGACGGCGGCTTGTTGGACGAAGATCAGGCCGAGCGTTTACTCTCTCTACCCGCCAGCGTCACCGGCGCAGTTCTCGACTTATCCGCCCCCGAGGCGGCCCATTCGTTCACGGCGGCCCGCCAAATCGAGATCCAGCGCGACATCTCCGCGCGTAACGCCCAGTATTTCGAGGCCGAGGCGGGAAAACTCGACGGTTGGGCCGACGATCTCAAGGTCGGCTTGGAGCGCGAAATCAAGGAATTCGACCGCCTCATCCAAGAGATTCGCCGCGCCGCCGTCACCGCGCTGACGCTGGAGGAAAAACTCGCCAGCCAGAAGCAGATCAAGGCTGTCGAAGCCCAGCGCAATGACAAGCGCCGCTCGCTCTTCGAGGCGCAGGACGCCATCGACCAACAGCGCGAATCCCTCATCGGCAAGATCGAGGGCAAGCTCGAACAGTCCGCGAAACTCGCGCTCCTCTTCACACTCCGCTGGCGCCTTGAATAATGATTTTGGCTCAAAAATGTTCGAAAATCACAGCCATCCCACAGGCTGGCAATGATGCCGCCTGATGCTTGAGTTTGT
>JBAXLW010000159.1:0-3230 GCA_037134575.1 Verrucomicrobiota bacterium
ATGGAAAACAACGCTGCCGTGTATGCCGTCGGCTCCGGCACCTACCAATTCCAATCTGCGCTCGCCAAGACGGCCAAATAAAACACCCAGATAAAGGGAATTCACACATGAACGAATCATCCTCCTGCTCACCATCCTCCGGTTGCTGCGCCCCGAACCGCCGCGATTTCCTCCGCTTTATCGGCATCGGTGGGGCCGCCATGTTCTTGCCCCGCGTTTTCGCCGGCCCTTTTGAGACCGACGCCAACGCTGGCCTTGGCTTGGACTCCAGGCACCAGGTCCCGCTCGATAAAAAACTCAGCGCTGCTTGGTTGGCCTCGCTTACCGCCCGAGGCAAGCCTTCGTCTTGGACCGATTGGGCCGCGCTCCAACACATCGGCATGCCCGTGGCCGGTATCGGCACCGGCACAGTGTATCTGGGTGGCGACGGTCGCCTTTGGGGTTGGGATCTCTTCAATGTGCCTCACGAAGGCGCAGTGCCCAGCACGGTGCCCGGCATTGAACCCCGCAATGGAGCCAACTATTTGAAGCCATCGAAAATGGAGTCCCCGTGGAATGTCAGCCACGGCCTGGTCTTGCATGTGGACGGACAGACCAAGCGCCTCGACCACACCGGCTTCCCGCAGGTGGAATTCACCGGCCAATACCCCATCGGCCAGATCAAACTCAACGACCCAGCCAGCGCTATCTCCGTCGTGATGGAGACCTATTCGCCATTCATCCCGCTGGATTATGATAACTCCAGCCTGCCAGTCACCGTGATGGAAATCACCCTGAAAAACGCAGGCGAATGCGCTCTGAAAGTCGATCTGGAAGCCTATCTGGAAAATGCCGCCATCCGCTATCAGCCCACCACCAGCAGAGGCGGTTTGCGACGCGTCGCACGCGTGCTGCCGCTCGGCGGAGGCGCGATGGTCATGGGTGAGGTGAAAGCGCCCGCTTCTGCCGACAGCCCGCGTCCCGACATCTCGCTCGCGGATTTCGAGGCCGATGCCTGGGAAAAAACCGGTTGGGTGGCCGAGGGCGACGCGTTCCAAACCGGCCCGCATGCGGGCACGCTTTCCAATGTCAAGGGCTTCCAAGGCAAAGCCTATGCCCACTCCCACAACATCCGCCTCGCGAGCCAGGGCAATCCGGATAATCTAACCGGCACCCTCACCAGCCCGCCCTTCAAGGCGGAGCGGCGCTACCTCGGATTCCTGCTGGTGGGTGGAAATCGCCCAGCGGCGCTTGCCGTGGAAATCCTGCTTGGTGATCAGGTCGTTCACTCGGTCACCGGCACCAATTCCAATGATTTCTCGCAACACAGCATCGACCTAACTCCATGGCAGGACAAGGAACTGCGCCTGCGTTTGGTGGACAAGGCCGCCGGGGCTTGGGGCAGTATCGGTATCGACCGACTGATACTGACTGACGTCGAGGGGCCAGCCCAGCCGCTCGAAGACCTGCGTGATAATGGATCCATGGCGCTCGCCATCCTCGCAGCAGGTGCGACGGCGCAGGCGGCACGCGGCAAGGCCGGCGACAAAGCGGAAACTCCGCTTTCCCAAGCCCAGGAAATGGCCGTGCGCGCCCCGCTGGTGATCCCGGCCAAAGGCGAAGTCAAAACCACCGTGCTCATCGCTTGGCATTTCCCCAAGTTGCATCCTGACATGGCCAAACTGCCCGATCCGCGGCGCTGGATTGCCGAGCGCTTCGCTGATGCGGCGGCCGTCCTCACTTATACCGCCAAGGAATTGCCGCGTCTTTCCGGTCTCACCCACTCCTTCCGCGATACTTGGTATGGCAGTGAAACGGGTGAGTCGCGCGGCACTTTGCCGCACTGGCTGCTGGAACGCGCGCTTTGGACCATTTCCACCCTGACCACCAATGTCACTTACCGCCTGACCGAGGGCCGCGTCTGGGGTTGGGAAGGCACCGGTTGTTGCCCAGGCACTTGCACTCATGTCTGGCATTACGCTCAGAGCGCTGGCCGCCTTTTTCCCCAGCTGGAAATCGACTTGCGCGAGCACACCGACTTCACCCCGGATGTGATGATGCCCAGCGGTCTCATACGCTTCCGTGGCACCTACTCTGGAGCCGACCACCCCTGCATCGATGGCCAGGCTGGGATTCTCCTCCGCTGCTACCGCGAGTATCTATCAGACACCACCGGAGAATTTCTCAAACGCAACTGGCAACACATCCTCAAAGCCACCGAATTCCTCGTAAAGTCCGAAGCCGAGGGCAAACCCGGCGGCAACGACGGCATCTTCACCCGCCGCTTTGAAAATACTCTTGATGCCAAGTGGGGCGGAGAAATCCCGTGGATCGTCGGTATGTATCTCGCCGGATTAACCGCCGCCGCCGCCATGGCAGATGAAGTGGGTGATAAGTCCGCCGCCGCACGCTGGCGCGCGATCATTGCCAAAGGAAGTAGCGCCTACGCCGGGTATTTCGATGCTAAAGCTGGCTATTACAAAGCCAAATGCACCGAGCGGGAAATGCGGCCTGTCCACGTCGGTCCGGGCAGCCACATCGACATGTGCCTCGGCGATTTCTGGCTCGCCCAAGTCGGACTGCCATCTATCGGCAACAAGCAGCAACTGCGACAGGCGATGGACAGCTTGTATAAATATAACTTTGTCCCGGACATGGGCGTCTATCGAGAGCAAACAAAGCCTTACGCGGGTCGTCATTACGCGCTGGCCGGGGAAGGCGGCCTCGTCATGGCCACCTGGCCGCACGGCGGATTGCCGGAAGCCTGCAAGAAAGCCTGGCAGTTTGTATATTTTCAGGAATGCATGAGCGGCTTCGAGCACTCTGCTGCCGCGCTCATGGTATCCATGGCCAAGGATGAAAATGATCCGATGCTTACCCAGGGACTCACCGTTTGTCGCGCCGTGCATGATCGCTATGATGCCTCCCGCCGCAATCCCTACAACGAGATCGAGTGTTCCGACCACTACGCCCGTGCCATGGCCAGCTACGGCGTGTTCATCGCCGCCACCGGCTTCCATTGCCATGCCGGACAAGGCCTGCTGCGCTTTGAACCAAAAATCGGAGCGAAAGACTTCGCTGGGCCCTTCATTGGTGCCGGTGCCTGGGGACGATTCTCGCAGAAACTAACCGCCGCCGGATTGTCCGCCGCTCTCGACGTGCGCTTTGGTTCGTTGCGTCTCGATCGCCTGGAACTCACCGCACCCGGCGGAAAATCCGCCACGACCTCGGTCACACTCGCCGGCAAACCC
>JBAXLW010000160.1:0-3230 GCA_037134575.1 Verrucomicrobiota bacterium
TTCAGCCCTTCATGACACCCGTCGCCTCGCTGATGGGAGAAATCCTGTTAGTCGGAGTCCGCTCTACCCTCAAGGAGGGAGAACCCGGCTACCTGCCGCCCAGTGAAGTCCGCTCGATCGCGGATTGGACGATCAAACGCCGCCTGCAAAGCATTTCCGGCATCGCCGAAATCCTCAACATGGGTGGCGGTGTGAAGCAGATCGAGATCCAACCCGATCCCTACAAGATGCAGGCCAATGGCGTCAGCTTCGAAGAGCTCGAAAAAGCTGCCGCATCATCTGCTTCTACCACCACCGGCGGCTTCATCAATACCGGCACCACCGAAATCATGGTGCGTAATCTCGCCATGACCGTGCAGCTCGGCGACATCGCCAGCACCATCGTCAAGAAGGTCAACGACCGCCCCATTTCCATCGGCGACGTCGCCAATGTCGTTTGGGGCATCGAACCGATGCGCGGCGATACCACCGTTAGCCAGAACCCTGAAAAAACGCCGACTTACGGCGTGATCATGTCCATCACCAAGGCTCCCGGCTTTGACACCCGCGCGCTCACCGGTGAAATCACCAAGGCGCTCGCGGAACTCCAGCCAGCCCTACCCAAGGGCATGGAAACCACACTGCTATTCCAGCAGAAGGACTTCATCGACCACGCAATCGGCAACCTCACTGAGGCGATCCGCGACGGCGCGATCATGGTCACCATCGTCCTCTTCATTTTCCTGCTGAACTTTCGCACCACCTTCATCACGCTCATGGCGATGCCGCTTTCCTTCGGCATCACCCTGTTGATTTTTAAATGTTCTGGCATCAGCGTGAACTCGATGACTCTCGGTGGCCTCGCCGTCGCGATCGGCATGGTGGTGGATGACGCCATCGTCGACGTGGAAAACGTCTTCCGCCGCTTGCGCGAAAACGCGGCCCGGCCCATTCCCCACCCGAGACTCGCGGTCATCGCCAGGGCCTCCGGCGAGGTGCGAAACTCGATTTTCTATGCCACTATCCTCATCATCCTAGTGTTTCTGCCGCTGCTGGGCCTCACCGGGGTCGAGGGCAAACTCTTCGCGCCCATCGCTATCGCGACCATCATTTCGATGATTGCTTCTTTCATTGTGTCGCTGACGGCGATCCCTGTGCTCTGCTCTTTCCTCCTCCACCCCAAGGCCAGCCATGAACACCAAGACGGCGCGGTTGCCCGCAGTTTGAAGTGGGCGTTAGAGCATGTCTGGCTTCGCTTCGGCCTGAGCCAACCTTACCTCCTGCTCGCCACGGCTGCGGTGATCGTGGTCGCCGCGTTTTCGCTCTATCCGCGGATGGGCAAGGATTTCCTTCCCAAGTTCAAGGAGGAAACCGCGCTCGTCGCCGTGACTTCCGCGCCCGGAACATCGCTGGAGGAAATGAACAAGATTTCGGATGTCGTCGAGCAACAGATCCTCTCGGTGCCGGAAGTTCGCAAGGTCGGGCGCCGCCTCGGCCGCGCTGAACGCGGCGATCACGTCGTGCCGGTCTCCACCGCGGAGTTCGATGTCGACTTCCGCGAGGCTAAAAATAAAACAAAGGGCAAAGCCCGCGACCGCAACGAAATCACCGCTGACATCAGTCGGCGGCTGAAGACGATTCCCGGGATATTCACCGTCGTAGGTGGGCCGCTGGCCGACCGCATCGGCCATATGCTCAGCGGCGTGTCCGCGCCCGTCGCCGTTAAAATCTTCGGCCCCGATCTGGAGGAGCTGAGAAAAATCGGTATCGAAATCCAAACGATTTGCAAAACCATCCCCGGCTTCGAGGACGCCAAGCTCGATGTCCAATCCACGATTCCCCAGCTACGCATCGAAGCAGACCGCGATCGCGCCCGCGCCTACGGCATCGCCCCCGGCCATTTGAATGAGCAGCTTTCCGCACTCATCGGCGGCAAGGAGGTCGCCGAACTCCGCGACGGCCAGTGCACGGTCAACCTTGTCACCCGCCTACCGTTGGCCTGGCGCGATTCGCCGGAGAGAATCTCACAGATCCCCATCGAGATGCAAAACGGCCAGCACGTCCCGCTCTCCCTCGTCGCCGACGTACGCGAGGCCAAAGGCCCGAATGTGATTTTCCGCGAAGACAGCCAGCGCCGCTACGCCTTGGCGATCAAGCCGACCACTAGGGACGTCTCCACTCTCGTCGAACGATTCAGACACGAAGTGACGAACAAGGTGAAATTACCCGAAGGCTATTTCGTCAAATTCGAGGGCGAGTTCCAAGCACAGCAAGACGCGACCCAGCGCATCGCCCTGTTTACCTGTGCCGTTCTGCTCGTGATCGGCTTCCTGCTCTATGGCTACTTTCGCACGCCATTTTTCGCCATCCAAGTCCTCTGCGATATTCCGCTGGCGATGGTTGGCGGGCTCGTCTTGACTTATTTTATGCTCAACAACATCAGCATCGCCACCCTGGTTGGCTTCATCGCCGTCGCAGGAGTCGCCGCGCGGAATAGCATCATGCTGATCTCCCACTACCTCCATCTTATGCAGCATGAGGGTGAAAGTTTCACGAAGCAGATGGTCATCCGCGGCACCAAGGAGCGTCTCGTCCCCGTGCTCATGACCGCACTCGCCGCAGGTATTGGTCTCATCCCGTTGGTGCTCGCGGCCGACCAACCGGGCAAGGAAATCCTACACCCCGTGGCCGTCGTCATTGTCGGCGGGCTAATCACCAGCACGCTGTTAGGCTTGGCGGTTACCCCTACCGTCTTTTATGCCTTCGGCCGCAAGGCCGCTGCAAAATCGATCGAACTTGAGTCCCCCGCCTCTCACTAAAATCTCCCAACCACACATCCACCATGAAAACCAAAATCGTCGCACTCATCCTAGCCAGCCTCAGCATCGCCAACGCCGCAGAAGCTCTAAAACCCCCGAACCACGGCCGTCTCATCGACGCAGTGGACTCGCCAACCGAGTTCCTCGTCACTCCGGAGAAAAAGATTGAAATCCGCTTCTTGGATAAAGCCGGTAAAGTCATCGCCCCTACCGGACAAGTCGTCACCGTCACCATGGGCGACCGATCGAACCCAACCAAACTCACCTTCAAACAAGACGGTGACAAAATCGTCTCCGAGCAAACCATCGCCGTGGGCGACAATCTTCCGCTCGTCCTCCAAATCCGCGCCAAGGAAGGGGCCAAAGCGGTTACCCAAAAGTTCAATCTGAACCTCGCCAAGTGCCCGACGTGCAGCAATGCGGAATACGCCT
>JBAXLW010000161.1:0-3218 GCA_037134575.1 Verrucomicrobiota bacterium
AAGACTCTGGCCGCTTTGTGCGATTTCCGCTTGATCCCGGCCGCTAGAGCGCCTATCCAAGCCGCTACCAACCATGGGACAACAATCTAAAAAGATCATCAAACGCCGTCGCCGCGCTGACTATGTGAAGCGCAAAAAGGAACAGGTAAAGCTCGGCGGGATCGTGAAGAGACCAGCCGTTAAGAAGGCCGCAGTGGTCGCTAAAGCTCCTGCCAAGAAGGCTGCAGCGAAAAAGGCACCTGCCAAGAAAGCGGCCAAGAAGGTCGCCGAGCCAGCTGCGGTTGAGGCCGTAGAAGCGGCAGCCGTCGAGACTGCCGAGTCTGCAGAGGCTTGATTC
Organism: Verrucomicrobiota bacterium; assembly: GCA_037134575.1. Taxonomy (GTDB): domain Bacteria; phylum Verrucomicrobiota; class Verrucomicrobiia; order Verrucomicrobiales; family Akkermansiaceae; genus Luteolibacter. Next base: position 338 of record JBAXLW010000161.1, read on the forward strand.
ACGCTCCAGATTCAAGGATTTCAAACGAGCTGCTCTTTAACCAGAGCGGCTCGTTTTGTTGTTGGGCTGTTGGTGGAGGTTGACGCCGTGGGGCGGGGGATGCACCTTGTCGCGACATGAGTGCGACTGTGAATTTTAAGATCGGCAACGAGAAACTGGTGCGGGTGCTCGAGGGGGCATCGATCCATTTGCGCGGTTTGCTGGATCGCCAAGGGCGGCCCGACGGGGCGCTGCGAATCGCGGTGGTCGGTGGCGGTTGTTCGGGATTGCAATACAAGATGGACTTGGTGGATGGGCCGCGCGACCGCGACATTCTCGTGCCAAGCCACGGCGTGAACGTGGTGATCGACCCGAAAAGCGCGCTGTTTGTCAGTGGCAGCGAGCTGGATTACTCGGATGACTTGCAGCAAGGCGGGTTCAAGGTGAGCAATCCGAATGCGGTGGTGACGTGTTCGTGTGGCGAAAGCTTTGCCGCGTAGCGCGCGGATGCGGGTTGATTTTGCCGAGAAATCCGTGATCCTTTCAGTCTGATGAAATTGCAGAGCGTACTGTGGATCGCGAGCCTTTCCGCATGGCTGTGGACTGCGGCGGCTGGGGCCGAAAGGCCCATCGCGGCACTGATCCAAGATCTGGCAGACGAGCGCTTCGCCACCCGCGAGGCGGCGAGCCGTCAGCTGTGGCAGATCGGCCCAGCCGCTTTGGAGGCTCTGCAACAAGCGGCTAAGGCGAGTGATCCGGAGCAGGCGTACCGCGCGCGCGAGTTGGTCCGCAGAATCGAGTTGGATCTGACGCCGGAGACGGATCCCGCGATCCTGGCGCTGGCCGATCGCTACGGCAAAGGGTCGACGCTCGACAAGGCACGAGTGCTCAGGCAGCTGCATCAACGGCACGCATGGCGGCAGATTCTTAAACTCTACACCACGGAAAAGAGTCCGGAGGTCCAGTCCCAACTGGAGCGATGGGTGGCCGGCGTGGCGGTGGCTGCAGCGCGCGAATGTCTGGTGGCTGGCAATGCAAACGGCGCGCGTGAATTTCTCGAGCTGGCTCCTGCCGATGCGCTAGGAATGCTGGCTTTGGCGGATTTTCACCGCAGCCAGGGTTCGCTGAATGCGGAGATGAAGCGCGCGAAATCGCTTAAAGGCGAGGACGCAGCGGCGTGGCTGCTGGCCCTTTACCGCGTGTCGGGCAAGACGGAGGCGGCCCGCGATGCCGCGACGGCTGCGGGTGAGCCACAAGTGGCCGCGGCGATGTCCATCCTACTCGGTGATCCGCTGCCATGGTTGCGCCTGCGTCAGACCGTGGCGGAGGGCGAGTCGAGCCGCTTGCCCTACACCGAGTTGGCCATTCAACATTGGCAGGGTAAGTCGATCCAAGGCAAGGAGCTGGAGCGGCTGCAGCAAGCGGCGGGTTCCCGCAAGCGCAGCGAACGCCAAGGCGGCCAAAACGCCCTGTTTCTTCTGGGGCAGGCGGGCATGGCTGAACCGTCGCTGGTCCAAAGTTCACCCCTGCTGGCGTTTTCGTATTTTGAGTCGCTGGAAAGAATCCCTGAGGCATTGAAGGCCTTGGGCCTCGATGCGGATCGGCCGGATTATGCGGCGTGGGTGGCGACTCGCGTAGGCCATCTGGCCAAGGGCGATGTCGAGGATGAACACGAGGTGGCGATGGATGCTCCCGAGTTGCTAGTCGTCGCCAATTTCCTTGAGCGGCGTGGCTTACAACGCGTCAGCGAGGAGGCGTTTCTGGCACCCTTGGCGGCTCTGGCCGAAAAAGATCCCAAGGTTTTTCGTGATTTCCTGGGCAAGCTGTTTGGCATTGATGGGATAAGCGGCGCGACGCGGTTGGCGAGGCTGGCCGCAGTCGCCTGGGCAGGCGACGATCGCGAGCGCTGGAATGAAGTCGTCGCTGCGGCTTTCGGGGATCGCGATGAGACGATGGCTTGGTGGGATTGGTTGGCGGAGTTATTGCCCAAGGCCAGTCGCGCCGAGCGGCTGGATCAAATGTTGGCGTTGTTCGGCACGGCACCAGACCCGAAGCGCTTGCGCGAGTCTGGGTTGGCGCTGGCCTGGGCCGCCGTCGATTCGGTCGCGGTGGATAACCGGAAGCCATTGCTGGAGCGGATGGCGTTTCTTTCCAGCCAGACGGAGGACGTGGCGAATAGCCTGAAGGTATGGGATCAGCTGGCAGAGGGCAGCCGTACATCGATTTTCTGGCGGGCGCACATTCTCGATTTGTCGGCGGCTGGGCGCTGGGACGAGGCGGCGGCTTTTTTCCTGCAGCAGATCGAGCGAGTGGCGAAGCTCAAGCAGGAGCCCGTGCCGTATCTGCACGCGAGTGTGGCGGCCTGTTTGCGCAATGCTGGCCACGCACAAGCTGCGGCCGCACAGGACGCTTGGGTGGATAAGCTGGCGCTGGGCAATGATGCGCTGGAAATCGCCAACGCTTATGCCTATGGCAATGACTACGCACGCGCGGCCGAGTGGTGGCTGCGGGCGCTGCGGCAGAGTGACCCGAATTCGACAGAGTTTGCCACCGCCCTGCAACTGTACGCGGATGTGGCGGTGGAGCAGGGGAAATGGAAAGAGGTGGCGGCGATTTCCGAAGTGCTGGCGCAGATGCTAGCGGCGGCGGATTCCGACAGTGAATCGCCGCTCGTCCGATTGCGAATCCGGCTGCAGTCGGATCTGGGAAGAGCCCTGGTGCGCCTGAAGAGCGATCGCGCGGGATCCATCGCCCTGCTGCAGAATTGCTATCAGCTGTTTCCCAGCGACGGTTCCTTGGCGGATTCGTTTTTCCCTGCCATCCGCAAGGCCGGGTTGAGCCGCGAGCATGATACTTGGTTCAAGGATTCATCGGCGCGATTGGCCGCTGTCATCCGGCAATT
>JBAXLW010000162.1:0-3134 GCA_037134575.1 Verrucomicrobiota bacterium
GCAGTTCCAGTCCATTGCACCTTGCCGTCTTCCAAAAAAACAACCCGGTCTGCGATGTGAAAAACACTGCGTAACTCGTGGGTGACGACCACGTTGGTGATGCCTAGAGTCCTCTGTAAATCCCGGATCAAGTGGTCGATCGAATCCGCAGTGATTGGATCGAGGCCCGCGTGAGGCTCATCATAAAGGACACAGGCAGGTCGCCCGACGACTGCCCGGGCAAGGGCGACCCGTTTGCGCATGCCGCCCGAGAGTTCTGAAGGAAACTTTTCTTCCTGGCCGGGCAGGCGGACAATTGCCAAAGCAGCAGCGACGTGGGAAACGATTTCGGCTTCCTCCATCAAGCCGTTTTCGCGAAGCGGGAATGCGACATTTTCCGCCACGGTGAGCGAATCAAACAGCGCGCCACCTTGGAATAAAACACCCATTTGCTTGCGGATCGGCCCCAGCTCGCGCTCGCTGAGTCCAGTAATTTCCACGCCATTGACTTGGATGCTACCACCTATCGCTTGCAGCAAGCCCGACAGATGCCTGAGCAGCACGGACTTTCCGCCGCCCGAACTGCCGAGGATCGCCAAGGTTTCGCCGCGAAAGACATCCAGATCGATGCCACGCAGGACTTCATTCACGCCAAACTGCTGGGTCAGCCCACGGATGCGGATGTAGGGTTCCGGCATCTGGTCAGGAAAGCATGCTCAGCCGCCGGAATCAAGACACGAGGTCACCGATTTACAGTGGCGCGGCGCGGCGTTTGCAAGTATATCGTGCGGGCCGCAGGGCGAAATTTCCCATGATTCCCGATCTCACTCTCATCAAAGCTGGCACAGGCGTTCTGACCAAGGCCAATGACGGCACCCTGGATCGCGCAGCATTGGTCCACTTGGTGGCGGCCATCGCCGGCTTGGTAAATGCCGGCCATCGCTGCTTGTTCGTTTCTTCCGGAGCGGTGGGTTCCGGTGTTTCCGCATTGGGACTAACGGAATACCCGCAAGACACGGCCACCCGCCAGGCTTGCGCAGCCGTGGGCCAAGCTCGACTGATGCAAACCTACAGCAGCCTGTTTGCGAACTTCGACATCACAATCGCTCAAGTTCTACTCACCGCCGGCGACCTTGGCACGCCCGAGCGGGCGGGCTATGTCTCCGACACGCTGAATCGTCTGCTGTCCGAACCGCGAATTCTTCCAATCATCAATGAAAATGACTCCGTCGCAGTGGAGGAGCTGAAGTTTGGGGATAATGATATGCTCTCCGTCCGGGTTGCAAAACTGGCGGGTGCCCAGCGCATCATTCTCCTGACCAGCGTGGACGGCTTGCTCGATCCCGAAACCCAGCAGCTCATCCCCGAAGTGGCGGACATCGATCACGTCTTCCGCCATGTCCGCGAGGACAAGGGGCGCTTTTCGATGGGTGGCATGGCCTCAAAACTCGCTGCGGTCAAATTCGCGGTGGAGGCCGGCATCGAAACTCACATCGCCCACGGCCGCCATCCCGAACGCCTTGCTCAAATCGTCGAAGGCAATGGAGTTTCGACACGCTTTCGCGCGGCCATTGCCCCCTAGCGGAGACCTGTTTTCATCGAACGAGAAATTGATCACTTGCTTCCCATGCCCACCATCCAAGAAACCATTTACCAAATGGGTCGTCAGGCCCGCGCAGCCGCTTATCGACTAGCTCAGCTCACCAGCGACGAAAAAAATACCATCCTTCGCGAGATGGCTACTGCGATTCGTAATCGGGTTCCTGACTTATTAGCCGCAAACGCTTTCGACATCGCCGCCGGTCAGGGAAAAGGCCTTTCCGCCGCCATGCTCGACCGCCTCATGCTTGATGAAAAACGCATCGAGGCCATGGCTACCGGAATTGATCAGGTCGCCACGCTGCCGGATCCTGTCGGACAGGTTCTCGACTCATGGCAGCGCCCAAATGGCATCCGTATCGAGCAGGTCCGTGTGCCCATCGGCACCATCGGCATCATTTACGAAAGCCGCCCAAATGTGACCGCCGATGCTGCCGTTCTCTGTTTCAAAACTGGGAACGCCACCATTCTCCGTGGCGGCAGCGAGGCCATTTACTCGAACCGCGCGATTGCCGAAGCCCTTGCGACGGCCGGCGCGCCAGACCACGCGATCCAACTCATCCCATTCACCGATCGAGAAAGCGTCTCCGTGCTGGCTGTTATGGATCAGTGGCTCGACTTGATCATCCCTCGCGGCGGCAAAGGATTGATTGAGACAGTGGTCTCGCTGGCCCGCATGCCCGTCATTAAGCACTACGACGGCATCTGCCATCTTTTCGTCGATGCTGCGGCCGATCCTGAAATGGCAGTAACTCTAACGGTCGATTCGAAGACCCAGAAATGTGGCGTCTGCAATGCGCTGGAAACCCTGCTCGTGCATCGCGACATAGCCCCTGATTTCCTTCCCAAAGTCGCCACCGCGCTGCTCGCGAAGCAGGTTGAACTGCGCGGCTGCGAGAGAACACGCGAGATCCTCACCGACATTGCTCCGGCCACTGAGGAAGACTGGACCACCGAATACCTCGATCTCATCCTCTCGATCAAAATCATCGACACGCTCGAAGAAGCGGTCGCCCACATTAACGAATACGGCTCGCACCACACCGATGTCATCGTCAGTCGCGACGAGGCCACTGCCGAGTTATTCCTGCGCCAAGTCGATTCCGCCTGCGTGTTTCACAACGTCTCTACCCGCTTTGCCGATGGCGGGGAATTCGGCTTCGGGGCAGAAATCGGCATTTCAACCGACAAGCTCCATGCCCGTGGGCCGATGGGCCTGCGCGAGCTGACAAGCTACCAATACCGCGTGCGCGGAAACGGCCAGACCAAGGCGTAGGGCGAGCACGTGGGGAAAATAGGTCCTATAAGTCCTATAAGTCTTATAGGCCCACCCCTTATTTCAAAATCGCCTGAAGCTCATGCGTCTGCTTTGAGCGGGAAATAAAAGGGCTATTGTAGCTCAGGATCCGGTAGCGCTTCGCGGTGACATGGTCAGCAACTAGTGCCTTGTCCAAGGCCGCCAGTGCCTTGGCGATCGCCGCATCGTTGCGCGTCCCTTGCCACGTGTAACTGTATGCCACGCAGGCCGGCACATCCCGGACCACCACATCTTTCCC
>JBAXLW010000163.1:0-3096 GCA_037134575.1 Verrucomicrobiota bacterium
AAATCAGACGTAGTGTAACAGCTACCGTGGGTTCAAATCCCACCCTCTCCGCCATCGTTTTTCAATGGCTATTCAGCCAACAAAAAGCCCTGATGGAGGATCAGACCAGTTGGGTCTCGACTAGAAACCGGTAGGTGCCGTTTTCCGCGATGAGTTGCTCGTGAGTGCCGCTTTCGACGATTTTACCACGGCTGAAGACGAGGATCGAATCCGCGTATCGGACCGTGGAAAGTCGGTGCGCGATGACGAGGCTGGTGCGGCCTGCCATCAAACGCTCCAGCGCTTCGTTGACGAGGCGTTCGCTTTCGGAATCGAGCGCGGACGTTGCTTCGTCGAGCAGCAGGATGCGCGGATCGGCTAGAATGGCGCGGGCGATGGCGATGCGTTGGCGCTGGCCGCCGGAAAGTTTGGTGCCGCGCGGGCCGACGAGGGTGTCGAATCCTTCGGGCAGTTCGGTGATAAACTCATGGGCGTTGGCTTGGCGGGCGGCGGCTTCGATCTCCTCAAAGGACGCGCCGGGTTTGCCGTACGCGATGTTTTCGCGGATGCTGCCGCCGAACAGCAAAACCTCTTGCGGGACGATCGCGATTTGCGAACGCAGCGCCTGCAGCGCGAGGGTGGAGGCCGGGCATCCGTCGAAAAGAACCTCGCCGCTTTCCGGATCGTTGAAGCCGAGAATCAGCGAAAACACGGTCGATTTCCCGGCTCCCGATGGGCCAACGAGGGCGACCCGCTGGCCAGGCGCAACATCGAATGTGAGATCCTTCAGAACCTGCACATCGGGGCGCGATGGGTAGCGGAAGGAGAGATTGGCGAAGGCCAGTGCGCCGCCGAGTTTGACGTTGGCATCGCCGTCGGTGCGCTCGGGCGCGGTGTCGAGCAGTTCGCGCAACCGTTCGGTGGCACCGGCTGTTTGCTGGAACTGCGAGATGATTTCGGGAAAGGACCCAAGCGACGCACCGACAAAAATCGAGAACAGGATGAAGGAAACAAAGTTGGTGCCGTTGATCTGGCCGTTCGCCAACATCTGCGCGCCGTACCACGTCACAAACGCGATCGTCCCAAACAGCGCAAAAATGATGAACGCCAAAAACGCCGCGCGGGATTTGGCACCACGCATCGTCACGCCGAGGAAACTTTCCAGCGCACGGTCGTAGCGCGTCGACTCGAAAGGCTCGTTGGTGAACGACTTCACGTCGGCAATACCCTGCACCGTTTCTTCAATGACCGTGCCCGCATCCGCCAGCGAATCCTGCGCCGCCTTCGAAAAGCCGCGGACTTTCCGCCCGAAAAACGCGATCGCCAGCACCACAAATGGCACACTGCCGAGCATGATCAGCGACAATTTCCACGACGCGACAAAGATAAAAATCAAACCGCCAACGAGAATCACCGTCTGCCGCACCGCCTGCGGCACCGTGGTCAGCAGCGTCTCGCGCACCACGCCCAAGTCCGCAGAAATCCGGTTGCTCAGCGCGCCCGCGCGTTGATCTTGGAAAAACGGCATCGGCAAGCGAACGAGATGCGCAAACAAATCCCGGCGCAAGCGATTGAGCGCCGACTCACCCGAACGGATGAATCCTTGGACTCGGAAAAAAGCGACGAAGGCCTGAAGCGCCAGCACGGCCACGAGTTCCAACACCACCCGGTTTGACTTCGCCAGCACCACCTGCGGATCGACCCCCGTCTTCAGCGCGTCCGTCGGATTCCCCACCAACTCCTTCAGAAACCAAGGAAACGCCAGCGAAAGCATCGCCGTGAAAAACAACGCCGCCAGCGACGGCAAAAAAATCGCCTTCTCCTTCATCAAGTAGCCGAGAACCCATCGGTGGGATGAAAGGGACAACTTCGGTTTCGGCGCGGACATGAACCGATAGGAACCGATAGACCGCAACCCGTCAACCGCGCCTTGGTGGTAAACTCCACCGCCCAAGAAACCACGAAACACTCGAAAGAGCACGAAATCAAAAAACCCGGCTAAAGACCTTTTCCAAATAGCCCTCAGCGTCTTCCTCCGCGATCTCCGCGCCTCAGCGTTTTGCTTCAGATTTCAGCCGCAAAAAGGCACAAGGAAACGCAAAAAAAGGAAGACCGGGTGGAAGGCGATATTGACGGACCGCCGGAAAACGCATAAGCAAAGCTTGATGAAAACCACCATCGACCTACCCGACGAATTGCTGCAACGCGCAGAAGCGACGGCCGTACAGGGCAAGACGACGGTGAAGGATTTGCTCATCCGCGGACTGAATCACGCCATCGACTCGACCGCAGAGTCAGAGGAGCTCAATCGCGGCGAACGTGCGGAAAGGCTGCTCGCTGCCCTGCAAGGTCGAAATACTGAGCCCGTAGGACCACTGCGCCGCGAAGAACTTTACGACCGCACCCAATGATCGCCGCCGCGTTCATTGACACCAATATCTTCATTTACGCGGCTTCTGCCGCTGTCGAAGACCAGCCCCGCCGCCGCATCGCCCAGAAACTCATTGCTGGGCTCGATTTTGCGATTTCAGCGCAAGTCCTTCAAGAATTCGCCGATGCGACTTTGCGAAAAAAACGCTTGGGGGTATCCGAACCGGAAGTCCGGCAAATGATCCATTTCATGAGCCGTTACCCCGTGGCGGCAATCACCCGGTAAACGGTGCTGCGGGCGCTCGATTTGCGCTCGCGTTTCAAAACCAGCTACTGGGATGCCTCGATCCTCGCGGCGGCCCTCGGTCTAGGCTGTGAGACCCTCTACACCGAGGATCTCAGCCACGGCCAAAGCTACGAGGGAATCCGCGTTCTAAATCCCTTTCGCTGACAAATTGACGGCCTAGGATGCGTCAGGATGGAGGCGGGGTTTCGGCCGCAAAAGGGAAAATGCCCGTAAGAATCGGTGGGGACAAACCCAGAAAACCGAAGCCCCCGCCCAAATAAACACTTTGCGTCTTCCTCCGCGCCCCCTGCGGCCCTGCGTTTCGCTTCATCCCAAAAAAAGTCCCTCTCTTCTTTGCGTCCCTTCGCGACCTTTGCGCCATAGCGGTGAAAATCACCCTCGAAACCACGAAACACACGAAACACACGAAACACACGAAACACACGAAACACACGAAACAC
>JBAXLW010000164.1:0-3058 GCA_037134575.1 Verrucomicrobiota bacterium
CAGTACTATTGTGATTTACCAGAGCGCCATCCGCCTTTACGAGCCCACGATCGCGTCCTAACCTCGCCGCGATGCGATTGTTCATTGCCCTCACCCTCTACCGGCTAGTGCTGCCGCTGCTCTTTGTGGCGGCGTTTCCCGGCTGGGTAGTTAAAATGCTGCGGCGCGGTGGCTTTAGGACCCGCCTCGGCGAACGCGCGGCGATTTACACCACCCCGTTAGAAAGCGAACCCTGCGGTGCCGTGCACGTCCACGCAGTCAGCGTCGGCGAAGCAATGCTCGCCCTCAAACTCATCCGCCAGTGGCAGATCAACGAGCCCAACCGCCGTTTTGTATTGGCGACAGGAACTGCGACGGGGCATGCCGTAGCGACCGCCGCACAGATTCCGAACCTGCGCGTGACCTATGCACCGCTGGATTTCCGATGGATGATTGGCTGCTACCTGCGTCGCTTTGAACCCTCCCAAATTGTATTGATCGAGGCCGAAGTCTGGCCACACCTGCTGCTCGCCTGCCGCGCGCGCGCCATCCCCGTCCGACTCGTTAATGCGCGCATGTCGCCGCGGTCTGCGCGCCGCTTTTCGCACTTTGCCGCATGGCTTCGCCCCATCTACGGCCTATTGGATGCTGTGGCCATTCAGGAACCGGAAGATGCCGCGATTTGGGAAAACCTCGGCATCTCCCACCCAAAAATCCACGACACCGGCAGCCTGAAATTCGACCCTGGCAGCGGCGCGCCCCCCACCCGGCGGCCCGAATTCCAAGCCATGCTCGACGCCTTTGGCGGAAGCCGCCCGCTCGTCCTCGCAGCCAGCACCCATGCGGGCGAACCCGGCTGGATCGCCCAGGCGATTCGCCAAGCGGACCCCACGGCGCTACCCATCATTGTCCCCCGCCACGCGGAACGGCGGGCAGAAGTCAAAGCTAACCTCGAACGCGCTGGCTTCGAAGTCGTTCTGCGTTCCCACTTCACCCCGCCCCGCAACACGGAGGCAGCTTGTTTCCTCATCGACTCCACGGGTGAACTTCGTGACTGGACCGCCCACGCGGACGTTGTGATCATCGGCAAAAGTTTCCAATCCACGGGCGGACAAAATCCCTGCGAAGCCATCCTCGCCCGCAAACCCGTCATCTGTGGCCCGCATATGGAAAACTTCCAACTACTGGCCAGTCAACTGGCCGCCACCGGCGCTTGCCTGATCGCCCACGATTCGGCCGAACTTTCGCGCGCCATTCTCACCGCGCTCGATCCGCACGCAGCTGGGCCCATGACCCGTAACGCCTCGGACCTGCTCGACCGTCATGCGGGTGCTACCCAGCGGATTCTGGCATTACTGACGGCCTGAAACTGGCTGACATTTTGATGCAAGCGGAGTTTGTCATTTTCAAAATCCATCCATAGACTCTGGGCCGTGAGCGATTTCGACAACGACCCAATGAATAGCCTGCTGTCCAGTTTTGCCCTCGGACCGGCATGGGCACGCGGCGACAAGGAAGAGCGCAAGCCCAAGGCACCCACTCGGGAAGAAGACCGCCCACCCCGCCGCGATGATCGCGACCGCGGCCCCAGAAATGACGGAGATCGTCGCCCAGCCCAAGGCCGTGGCCGCCCATTTGAAGATCGCCGGGGTGCCCCGACACCGCCCCAAGAGGCCCCACCGGCTGCCGGCGTGCGCGTCACCATCGCTCCAGACATTCAAGCCGTTCGCCTCATCGTCAAAGAAGTCCAGCAAGTCGCCCGCGTCTATCCGCTCTTCGACGTCGCCAAGATCCTGCTCGCCGAAAAATCGCGCGTGCGCGCCGTCTTCGAAGCCCCCGAACCTCACGCCCCGCTCATTCTCGGCAAGCTCGAAGAAGCCGTCTTTCTCACCCGCGATGAAGCCGTCCGTCATCTCTGGAACTCGGATCTGCGAAACGAACTCATCGAAGAGGAAACCATCGAGGTCGAACCACCCACCGGCAATTTCCAAGTAATCGCCCGCTGTGGCATCTCTGGCGAGTGGCTGGGCCCCGTCAATTTCCACTCCTATCAGACCAACCTGCGCAGCCTCCATCGCGAGCGCTTTGCGAAGATGCCCTTTGAGCTGTTCGCCGCCAAAGTCCGCACCGAGCGCGGCGAAGAAGCCGTCAATGCATGGCTGGAATCCACCAAAATGAAAACCCGCTGGCGGATCAAAGGCGAAGCGGATGATGCCTGGATCAGCGACCGCGCCGAGGCCGAACGCGCCCTAGGGGCCCGCTGCTTCGACAAGGCCTTTTCCGAAGTCCGCATCGCCAATGTTTCCGGTGCCATCCCGGCCAAAAACCTTTCGCCATCGCTGCTCACTTCGTTGAAACTCGCAGGCACCCATGCCCGCAACCATCCCGCCACGATGATCCCGGCCGTCTGTCGCGCGATCGAAGCCGAGCACCTGCCAGTCTTCAAACGTCAGGGCAAACTCCACACCGGCCCCGCACGCCCGAATCCCCTGCCGGTCGATGCCGTCCTCGCTGCGCGACCCGCGCAAATGGTCGCTTGGATTCGCGACAACAAGCCATCGAAACTCGAAGGCCTCTGGAAATCCGTCCTACCCGAAGGCAGCACCGCTCCACCCGCTGAATACGCGGCCGACCTCTTCTGGTTGCTCCATCAAGGCCACATCCTGCTCTACAACGACGACACCCTCGCCGTGCAAGACGCCCGCACCGCGGCCGAGACCGGCACCGAGCCTAAAATGGCGAAGAAGAAAAAGAAATCCAAAAAAGCCAAGCCTGAAGCCGCGGCCAAACCTGCCGAAGCCGTGGCCGAGCCTGCCGAAGTTGTCGCCGAGCCTACCGCAGTTATCGCCGAGCCTACCGCAGTTATCGCTGAGCCTGCCGAAGTTATCGTCGAGCCAAACACAGAGGAATAAGTCTCATCCGAGCATCCATCCCCGCCTCAATTTCAATTTCATCGAGAATTCTACCAGCCAACAGTTGACGTCCTCATCCAGCTATGATTGAAACCTCTCGACCCAATTCACGGAACGGTGGCTGAGTGGTCGAAAGCACTCCCTTGCTAAGGGAACGTAGTGGTAAC
>JBAXLW010000165.1:0-2993 GCA_037134575.1 Verrucomicrobiota bacterium
TCGATGATCCGCTCGCATTGCTCGATTTGGAGCTGTCGGCGGGTGCGTGCTTCTTCGGCCAATTGCTCGAGCGTGTCGATGTCGTAAAGATAGACTTCTTCGATTTCTCCCACGGCGGGGTCGATGTCGCGGGGCACGGCGATGTCGATGAAGAACAATGGGCGGTACTTTCGGGCGCGGCGGGCCTGCTCGACATCCTGACGGTGGACGATGGCGTGGGGCGCACCGGTGGAGGAAATGACCACGTCCACCCGCTGCAGCACCTTCTGCCAGTCGTCGAAGCGCACGGCGGTGCCGTTCATCTCCGTCGCGAGTTCTTCGGCGCGGTCAAAGGAACGGTTGGCCACGAAGATCGACTTGGCTCCTCTGGAGACCAGGCTTTGCGCGGTCGTCCGGCTCATTTCACCGGCGCCTAGGATCATGACTTCGCTGTTTTTGAGATGGCCGAAGATTTTTTCGGCGAGGTCGACGGCCACATTACCGACGGAGGTTGCCCCTTCTTGAATTGAGGTTTCGGTGCGGACTTTTTTGCCGATGCTGAAGGCGCGTTGGAAGACGCGATTGAGCACGGCTCCGGTCGATCCGGCTTCCAGCGCGGATTGGTAGGCTTGTTTGACCTGACCGAAAATCTCCGTTTCGCCGATCATCATGGAATCCAGCCCGCTGACGACGCGACAGAGGTGCTGGGCGGCGGCGGTCTTTGCTTTGCGGTAGAAGTGGGCGGACACGCTTGAGTCCACCTGGATCTTCTCGGCCAATCGTTTTTCGATGAGGCCAAAGGAGGCCTCCGCATCGGTGGCGGCGAGGTAAAATTCCGTGCGGTTGCAGGTGGAGATGACCACGCCTTCCGTGGCTTCAGCCAGCGCGATCAACTCGTTGGCGGCCTTGCCCAACAGCGTCGTGCCCACGGCAAAACGCTCCCGCACTTCCACAGGGGCTGTGCGGTGATTGAGGCCGAGACAAATGAGTTCCATCAGATAAACGCGAAGACTGCTAGCGAGAGCAAAAATAAAATGACCGCCGACAAGGAGAGCCGACGACCCGTCACGCCACGCACTTGTTTGATTCCTAACAAAAGCGCGTAGGCGAACCACACGGCCATCGCGGCGATTAGATGCCCCCAAGCTGCTGCGGTGCGTGGCATCAGAAGACCCGCCGAAATTCCTACCGTCAGCAAGCCGCTGCCCAGCCACAGCAGGCGCTCTAAGGAGATGAGTAACTCGCGCACCGGCGGAAGATTCCGGAATAAACCGCTTTTCAAGTGCTGCTCTTTGAGCTGCCGGTCCAGCACCAGAAACATCACCCCTGCGACTGCGGCCAGTGCGAGAGCACCGTAGGCCAGGACAGACGTGGCCGAGTGCGTCTCATGCCACGGATTGCTGCCCACCAATCTCGCGGGATTGGCCGTCAGCGTACCCGGGGTGAGTGCCAGTGCTTGGAAAAGAACCACCAGTGGTGCCGTGAAAACGCCCAGCAATGAGATACGGTACGCTGGCCCGATCAATAGGTAGAACAAAGTCAGCGACCACGCCAGAAAGGTGAGGATTTCGCCATGGTCCATCAGTGGACAAGCGGCGCGCAGTTGCCCACGCACCCCCAGAAAGCCGATTTGGCAGAGGAATACGCCGAACATCCACGCCAAGGTCCACGGGCTACGTTTGCCATGGTGAACTGAAATCATGCCCCAAATCCCTCCCGCAGCAGCGAGTAGAGTGGCGGCAATCAGAAACCAACGGTCCATGCGCTATCCTTGAGTTCCGAGCCAGTAGCAAGCAAGTCAAAGCTGGGATACCGCGCGTTTTCATTTTGAAGCGCGATTCGCAGATCGGCGATGATTAACTGCGTTGCGTGGCGGTGGCCGCTTGGATCATGAGCAATTCGCCGATGTTTTCGAGGGTCAGAAGCCCCACAAAGCGCCCGCTGCCAAGCACAGGCAAACTGGTGTTTTGGCTGTTGCCCATGGATTCAAGGGTGGCGGTGAGGACATCCGATTCGTCGACAGGCTTGCACTCACGGCACATGACTTCGCCGACATCCGCATCGCGCCGCCCATCGCTGAGGGCTTTGACCAAATCGTTGCGGCGCAGAATCCCCATGATTTTCCCATCCTCAAGGACAGGAAAATCCTGCTGGGCGCCCGCGAGCAGTTCCTCGACGGCGGTGTCGAGGCTGTCGCGAGCCGACAGGGAGCGGAAGCGCGTCATCATCGCATCCTTGACGCACAATCCTTCCAGCGCCGACTGCGTTTCAATGTGATCCACCTCACCCTGTGCCCCGAGATAGACAAAAATGGCGATGAAGATCAGAATCGGGTTGTGGAAAAAGCCGATCACCCCAAAGAGGATGGCCATCATTTGGCCGATATTGGCGGCGATGATCGTCGCGCGGCGGCGGTTGGTCCGCATGGCCAGCAGCGAACGCAGCACCCGGCCGCCATCCATCGGAAAGGCCGGTAGCAGGTTGAAAGCGCCGATGAAGAGGTTGACCCACATCAATTGTTCCAGAAAGCCGCCCTTGAAGTCGCCCACATCCAGTGCCTGGAGGGGGTGATTGAATCCTTTTAAAACGACAAACAGCAACCCGGCGATCACGGCATTGACGGCCGGTCCGGCCAAGGCGACCCAGAATTCCTGCATCGGTTTTTCCGGGATGCTTTCCAAACGGGCGACCCCGCCGATGGGCAGCAAGGTGATGTCGCGCGTCATGATGCCGTAATGCTTGGCGGTCAGGGCATGGCCGAACTCATGGAGCACGATGCAGGTGAACAGGGCGAGAATGAATCCCACGCCGACGAGCGCTTGGCCGGTAGTTTGGCCCGCGCCGAGGTGCGCGAAAAAAATCCACCCGACCAACAAGGCAAACGTCCAGTGGAGATAGACGCCGATGCCGCGCACGCTGCCCAGTTTCAATGACCATTTCATCAACCGTCAGTCTAAGCGCATTTCGGAAGAATCTCAAATTCATTTGGAGGGTGATCGCACGAATTACGCGGG
>JBAXLW010000166.1:0-2958 GCA_037134575.1 Verrucomicrobiota bacterium
GCGAGCGCCTGTCCTTTGACCAAGGGTGGCTCTTCCACAAAGGAGACATTCCGTTTCCGGAGGTGAAAGGCCATTACATCACCTATACAAGCGCCAAGGCTGGAGCCGCTTCTGGCGCGGCGGCCCAGGCCTTCGACGACTCCGGTTGGCAACCGGTCGACCTCCCACACGATTGGGCCTCCGAGTCGCCGATCGAGAAGGATGCCAATATTTCCCAAGGCCACCGCAAGCGCGGCTTCGGTTGGTATCGCCGGCATTTTCAGGTCGATCCCGCCGATCGCGGCAAGCATTTCGAACTCCAATTCGACGGCGTCTCCACGCACTGCACCGTTTGGGTGAATGGAACGGTCATGCATCGCAACTGGTGCGGCTACACCTCGTTCCATGCCGACATCACTCCCCTGCTCAAATACGGCGGCGAGTTCAACACCGTGGCGGTGCGTGTCGATGCCGAGGCCCAGGAGGGCTGGTGGTATGAGGGCGCGGGGATTTACCGCCACACTTGGATGGTGAAGCGCTCGCCCGTTCACATCGTCACCGATGGCGTCTTTGCGCAGCCTGTGAGGGCGCCGGATGGTCAATGGTCGATCCCTGCCGAGGTCACTCTCGCCAACTCGGGTGGAAAAAACGCTACGGCCAAGGTGGAGGTCACGCTCCTTGACCCGGAAGGCAAGGCTGTTGGCACGGCATTCCAGTCTTGCGATGTCGCCGCGCTCGGCGAGGCTGCGGCCAAGCTCACACTGGCGGTCAAAAATCCACGCCTGTGGTCGGTGGATTCGCCGACGATGTATTCGGTGAAAACCGTCCTCAAAGACGGCGAACGGATTTTGGATGAAACGGTCACGCCGGCTGGATTTCGCACGCTGCGCTTTGATGCCGCGACCGGATTTTACCTCAACGACAAGCCGCTCAAAATCCAAGGCGTGTGCGTCCATCAGGACCACGCAGGCGTTGGCGTGGCGATGCCCGACGCGATGTGGAAGTTCCGGGTTCGCAAGCTCAAGGAAATGGGCGTGAATGCCATTCGTTGCTCGCACCACCCGCCCGCTGCCGAGTTACTCCATGCCTGCGACCGCATGGGCATGCTGGTGATGGATGAGGTGAGAAATTTCAACACCTCGCCGGAATACATTCGCCAGCTCGAATGGATGGTCCGCCGCGACCGCAACCATCCGAGTGTTTTCATGTGGTCGGTGTTCAACGAGGAGCCGTTCCAAGGAACCGAGGTCGGCTACGAAATGACCCGCCGCTTGGTGGCTGCCGTGAAGCGGCTCGATACCACCCGCTCAGTGACTGCTGCGATGAATTTTGGATTTATGAACCCGATCAATGTCTCGCAGGCCGTGGATGTGATGGGATTCAATTACCAACAGAAGAGCTACGATGCCTTTCACAAGCTGTATCCAAATCTGCCGATCCTCAGCTCCGAGGACACCTCCGCCTTCATCACGCGCGGCGAGTATGAGACCCACAAGGAAAAGCAAACGGCTGACTCGCGCGATACCTTTGCCGCCCGCTGGGGTGCTTCGCACCGAGATGGTTGGAAGAAGATCGCCGAGCGCCCCTTCATTGCGGGAGGGTTTGTCTGGACTGGCTTCGACTACGCGGGCGAGCCGACGCCTTTCGAATGGCCGAGCGTCAGCTCGTCTTTCGGCATTTTGGATCTCTGCGGGTTTCCCAAGTCCGCGTTTTACATTCATCAGGCCCATTGGCGAAAAGACATCGATGTGCTCGAGTTGATCCCGCACTGGAACTGGAGCGGACGCGAGGGGCAGACCATTCAAGTGATGGCCCCTTCCAACGCGGATTCGGTCGAGCTTTTCCTCAATGGAAAATCTCTCGGCGAAAAACCGGTCGATCCCTTCGAGATGGTTCATTGGGGTGTGGTCTATGAGCCCGGCGCGTTGCTGGCTGTGGGAAAAAAGAACGGGCGCGAGGTTTCGCGCAAACTGGTCGAAACGACGGGGGGCGCCGTGGCGCTCGAGCTTTTGCCAGACAAGAAATCTCTCGCTGGCGACGGCGAAGATGCCATGCCGCTCACAGTTCGTGCGGTGGATGCCAAGGGGCGTGAGGTTCCGACGGCAATGAATGCGGTGAAGTTTTCGCTCCAAGGCCCGGCGGATATCATTGGCCTCGGCAATGGCGATCCGCGTTGCCACGAGCCCCAGAAGGGCGATCAGCGCTCGCTCTTCAACGGTCTCGCCCAAGTCATCCTGCAAACCCGCCTCGCCAGCTCGGGCGATGTCATCTTGCGCGCCGAGTCCGCTGGCCTCGTGCCTGCTGAAATCAAAATCCCTGTGGCAGCGGTCCGAGCGTCTCCGGCGTTTCCGCCCGCCCGCTACGTGCAACGCATCGAGCAGTGGAAAGCCGCTTCCGGTTTCACAACGAAGCCCGACCCTTTAATGAAAGCGGATCGCAATGACATGAACTCGTGGGTGGGAGTCACGGTCGGCACACCGCTCACGCCTAATGGAGGGGCGTGGAGCATCTTCTCTGGGAGCTTCGAGCCATTTGCCAACCTGCAACGCGATGGCGGGGTGTTGAAGTTCGGCGGGTTGCTTGGCAAGGCCGAGGTGTGGATCAATGGCAAACTGGCGGCAACGAAATCGGAGTTCCAAAATGCACCGCTTGAGGCCCCTTTTCCTCCCGGTAATGGGAAGCGCCCGGTGCGCATTCTCTTTGAGAGTGATGGAGGCAAGCCGGTCGGGCTCACCGCGCCGGTCTCCGTCGTGCCGTAGGGGAACCGCCAAATGAACGCGTTGATAAAGGAATACCCCATGAACACACTCACAACCTTCGCCCTCATCGCCCTGCTGCTGGCACCGCTGTCCGCGCTGCGTGCGGCCGATTCCACAACGACGCTCTGGTTTGATAAACCGGCGGCGAGCTTTCACGAGTCGCTTCCGCTCGGCAACGGGCGCATCGGCGCGATGGTCTTCGGCGGGGTGGACGAAGAGC
>JBAXLW010000167.1:0-2892 GCA_037134575.1 Verrucomicrobiota bacterium
GTGTCTTCCAAGCGGATGCCTTTCCAAATGACGATGAATCCGTCGTTGATGGGTTTATCAATGATCACCGCATCAACCATGCGGCCATTGAACTGGGCGATCATCCAGCGGCCTTGGTTGAGGTTGGTGATGGCATTGAGCCGATTGGCCGCATTGCTTTTGAGTTTAAAGACGACCCCGTAGTCTTCGCCGACTTCCGAGGGAAATGGCCTGAAGGATACGAAATCTTTGAGAAAGATTTCGGGGCTACGGAGGAAGTAGCGGGTCTGGCCATTGGTCTGGTGCGTAAAGATCATCTTCGGATTGTCGGTGGCCTCCGTTTCGAGGTGGAAGGTGACCGTGATCTTTTCCTCTTTCTTGCTCCCCGCAAAGAGGGAGGAGGAAAGGGCGAGAATGGCCATCATCAGGACGGCTGCGGTGCGCGAATTCATGAGTGGAGTGAATCACAACTCGGCCAGCTCGGAAGAAAAATCGGGAGTGACCTTGCATCTCGCGCCGACAGGATCCACCATTACTTCTGCCTCGCATTGAATCGCTGGCGATTTCACTCTCATGTTTATTGATCATATTCGCATATTTGGAAAAGCCGGTGACGGCGGAAATGGCGTCGTTTCGTGGCGCCGTGAAAAGTTTGTGCCTCGCGGCGGACCCGATGGTGGCGATGGCGGTGCCGGTGGGGACATCATTCTGGTCGTGGATCCTTCCACCGATAACCTGCGCGCCTACCACTACGATCCGAAGTTGATTGCCGAGGACGGCAAAAATGGCGCGGGTGGTCGGAAGACGGGTAAGGCCGGCAAGCGGGTCATCGGCAAGGTGCCACCTGGCACGGTGGTTTATCGCAGTAATGCCGTGACTGTCCAAGAGGCGGTCGAGTTTGAGCGCAGCGATGAGGGGATCGATCTGGAACCGATCGCCGACCTCACCGAGGTCGGCCAGGAATTTGTCCTCTGCAAAGGTGGCGAACCGGGTGAGGGTAACTGGAATTTCAAAACGGCCACCAACCGTACCCCGGTCGAGCACACGCTCGGCACTCCTGGCGAACAATCGGTCTTCTATTTAGAACTTCGCCGCATTGCGGATGCGGGTCTGGTCGGATTCCCCAATGCCGGTAAATCCACACTTCTGGGTAAACTGTCGGCCGCAAAGCCCAAGGTCGCCTCGTATCCCTTCACCACGCTGCAGCCGGTCATCGGCGTCGTGGATTTCCCAGGGTTTCGTCGTTGCACGATCGCGGACATTCCCGGATTGATCGAAGGCGCGCATGAAAACCGCGGGCTTGGCCACGAGTTTCTGCGCCACATCACCCGCTGCCGCGTGCTGCTCTTTGTCATCGATATGGCGGGTAGCGAGGGCCGGGATCCCGTGTCGGACTTGGAAATTCTCCGCCGCGAAATCAAGGAGTACGACGACGAGCTCGCCCGATTCCCGTGGAAAGTCATCGCCAACAAGATGGACCTCGAAGGTGCCGCTGAAAACCTTGAGAACTTTCGCGGCCGTTTCCCCAAGGTCGACATCATCCCGATTTCTGCCGACCAAGAAGAGGGTCTCGATGATCTCAAACAGATCTTGGATCAAGAAATCGGCTACCGGCTCAACAAGTAAGTCCCCGCAGCGATGGAAGTAGCACCCCAGTTGGTCTTCGTTTATGGCACGCTTCGCCGTGGCGGATCCAATCACTTCCGGATGGCTGGTGCCAGGTTCGTTGCACTCGGTAGCATCACCGGCCGCATCTATCGCATCGACTGGTATCCCGGACTCGTGCTCGATCCCGCAGGCGATGAAATTTACGGCGAAATCTACGCGCTCGATCCTGAACAATTGGCGGCTCTTGATATTTTTGAAGGAGTCTCCGCAGGCGAGGTCGAGGGTAGCGAATACCGCCGCGTAGAAACCACGGTCGTCCAACAAGACAGCCAAACCCAGACGGCTTGGGTCTGGGAATGGGTCGGGCTCACCGACGAAAGCCAACGTATTTCAGGCGGCGACTGGCTGAATTTTCCCGACTGAGCGCCCATGAAGCATTCAACCTTACCAACGTTCGAATGGGTTAAACGGGTCAACCGCAGTTGGTTGGTCAAAAGCCACCTCAACGATCACGCCGAGGCGTGGTTGGAATATCTCGCCGCCAACGACCCCGCGCGTCTCCTGCCGTCCTGCCAGGCGGCCCGCGCCATGTGTACGCTCCGCGGCCCGTTCGATGACCCCAAGCCTTGGTTCTACGCTGGCCTTTTCAGCTTGGCCACGGCCGCCGAAGCCAATCAATTTCTCGCCACTCACCGCATCACCAAGGCGACGGTACCTGCCATGGCCGATGACGAGAGTGTCAAACTGTGGCTCGATCGTGTCGGCAAGGAAACTTGCGAACTGCTGGATCGCCTGCGCGACGGAGTCGCCGAAGTGGTCGCCCACTTGCCCTTGAACCAGAGCTAAATACGGCCCAAAACCAATTCTGGACAGCAAGGCATTCTGGGTCTAACTTGCTCGTCTTTCCACCACTACCTAAATGATGATCCGCAAATTAATTCCTGGCGCACTGGCCCTCGGCCTTATCGCCACCGCCACCGCCGCCCCTAAGCAAGCTGCCAAGCCGGCGCCTGCCAAGCAAGAAGCCGCAGCGCCCGCCGCTGAGGCACCTGCCAAACCGAAGCTTGATCCTGAAGTGGTCAAGTCCGACTCCTCCTACGCTCTGGGCTTCCGGACAGGTGGTGGATTCGCTCAGCAATTCGGCAAATTTGGAGTCACAGCGGCTGACCTGAATCCGGAAACCTTTCTCAAGGGTTTCATGGCCGCCATCAAGGGTTCAAAGCCAGAACTCGAGGAAGCCAAGCTGCAAGCCGCAATGGAAGCACTCGGTGCCGCTCTCCAAGAGCGTGAAAAGGCAACCGCTGC
>JBAXLW010000168.1:0-2841 GCA_037134575.1 Verrucomicrobiota bacterium
CGGCACGGGCCCATTCGATGAGCTTTTGGCGGAGCAGTTCTTTCGAGGGCAGGTAAAGTTGGTATTCCTTGGCGTGAGAGCGAGGCGTTCGTAGAGGCAGGACGCTTTCTGGCGGCGGAGTTCACGCACATCCCAGTTCGACTGGCGGGACTCGATCTCGTAGAAGCTGCGTTCGTCCGGGTCTTTGATACCAATCAGCTCAATGTAGTGGGACCAACTGAGAGTGAAGGGAGCCCGACCAGATTCCCCAGACGGCGTCTGGGAAATTGCCAATTGGTCAGACGCTGACTGACCAATCCCTGCTGGCTCCGATTTTTTAGACAGTGTCTGAAAAATTGCCGGGGCTCTCAATTTTCCAGACGGCGTCTGGAAAATCTGTCCCCGATCTTTCCACAGCAGAAAGAAGCTTCTCATGGCCGCAAGATTGCTCTTGGAAAAGCCCCGACCGAACTCTGCCGTCAACCGCGCCGAAAGCTCTTTCAGCACCTCAGCTCCATACGCTGCCCGCTTCGCGCCCTTCTGCTCATGCTCGACGATCCGGCGGCCGATCTCGAAATTGGTCATCACCTGAAACGTATCCACCACCGAGGCCACTCCCCGCCGGGCCGATTGAATCAGGTCGCGAACTTCGGTGATGAGCGTGGCAAGATCGGTGGCCTTGCCCGTCGCGACGGCGGCTCGTTTTGTGGAAGCGGGTTTCTTCTTCATTTTGTGGGCCCCTCCACGATGGCGATTTCCTCCGGCGTCAGGCGGTCTGATATTGCAGTTCTTGAAAATTGAGTTGAGGCGAACGACCCGAAAGATGGAGCATTTCGATGCCCACGACTTGATTGTGCTCGTTGAAGTCCAGCACCACGCCCGGCGAGACTTCTTCGGATTCGATGATCTTGGAATCATCCAACCGCAGGTAGAGTGCGTCGGCTTCCTTATCAATGTGTAGTTTCATAGTTTCCCTTTCATCGTTCGATCAAAGAATACACTCACAACCCGGTTGGGGGCAACTGTCGTATTCACGGCGACTCGCAAAACCCGCCCGCCGAACTCCGGGATACGCCGGAAAAGCCGCTCCACCATCGGATCGTCCGGGTCTGGCAGGACGCATTCCGGGTCGGTCAATGTCCGCTCCAGCCATTCGACCTGAATCCCCCGTTCCTCAAGAACCTTCCGCGCGTGTTTGGTCAGTTCGTAGTTCATTTGACGCCGCCCTCCACGATGGCGATTTCCTCCGGCGTCAGGCCGTAGAGGGCGTAAACTTGTTGGTCGATCTCGCACTCCATGGCGCTCGTGTCCTGATTAGGGTTTGATTTCTTGGCGGCTGTTATTGCGCTCGCCCGTGAAGCTATCGGCCGCTGGGCTTCCTTATTACTTGGTATCGCTAATAGTAGTGACTTGAGGTTCTCAAACTTAACCTGAGGAAAAACGCGGCCAGCTTCCTGAACCCTACGATTGTAGGAATACCGCAGATATGACGAGTTGAGTAGGCCTAAAAGAAAGAAATAATCCAGATGACCGAATTGAGGCTTTATGATCGCCGCTTGAATGCTTCGGCCAAACCATCGGCCGGTGTCGTCAAGTGCGACCATCAGGTGGGCTGCGGTCTGCCGCCAAATTAGTTTTGGGGTCTTCGCGAAATATTCCCGATTCAGTACCACCCGTTCATTTGGACTAAGTGAGTGGACCGTTCCGACTCGGACGAATCGGCCTGTGGATTTGGCTATATGGTATTTTCCTATATCGACGCCTTTCCAGTATTCGACGTCCTGCGCCGATTCGCGCTGCCCCTCGTAAAGTAGTCGCTCGCTTAGGTTGGAGTTTCCTTTGTCGTGAAGCCCGACATTCACCCGTTGGTAGTTGATGCCAGCATCTTTCAAATCGAGAACTTCAACGAGTTGGAGCGACTTTACGTCCTTAACCGCAGTTGACGACATATCCGAATGAGAAAGGTCCAGTAGTTTTCTCTGAGGGATATGTGTGGAGGGCTCGGAATTCAAGTCTCTCACAAAATGACTTCCTTCCGTTAAGTCCAAGTATCGAACGAGGGCATCGGTGGGTTTCGATTTAGCGGCAAGGAAAACACATGTCGGAACGACTTGTTCAAATATCCCAAATCCAAAATCTAGGACTTGAATAAGGCGATATTTATTAAGAAACGCTCTTGCATCCTTGTAGCGCGGTTGGCGCAAGAGAGTGTTCGGTGTAATATAGCAAATGACACCATTCTGTCTTAGCAACTGTGTTAGACCTGCTTCAATGAACAGCTTGTAAATATCTTTGAAGGATTTTGTTGTGTTTGGATAAAGCTTCTCAAAAAGCACGACCATTGAATCAATGTTTGCCCCGTAGGGGGGATTGCCAATTACGATATCGAAGCCAGGGGATAGGGCTTTCCCGAACATCCAATGCGGATCAAAGAAGTCGGCCGACGACTGCGGATCGAATGGGTCCCAGTCCGCGATGTGCTCCGACTTTTTCCGAGACATGAGACTTTGGGAAAGAAGGTCGGCCATTTCCCTGCGGAGGGCTTTTACTTTACTCTGAACGGCGAGTTTCTGGTCGCGGCGCTGGATCGAAAAGTGGCTGTGGTAGAGGGTTTCGATCTCCGCTTCGATTTTGTAAACGCGAGGATTAATCAACTCCATTTGATCCATCTCTGGAAGTCCGATAAGCGTGTTCGCGGCGACGAACTTGGTTTCCAGATTGGGCAGCGGGCGGATGCCGTGGTTGTCCTTTTTGTTGCGGTTGGTCTTCTGGTCGCAGACGAGGGAGATGAAGAAGCGGAGTTTGGTGATCTGGATAGCGATGGGCTGGATGTCCACGCCGTAGAGGCAGTTTTCGATGAGG
>JBAXLW010000169.1:0-2800 GCA_037134575.1 Verrucomicrobiota bacterium
TTCATTCTTGATGCCGCTCATCGCGATCCACGCCGCCGAACCAGCAAAGGTCGAGGCGAACCAAGTGAAGGAGGTTTCGCTGGTTTCCTCAAAGCCCTACGCGAATCCGTTCATGGAGGTGGAAGTCGATGCGGTGGTGACGCGACCGGATGGCAAGCAACTCCGTGTGCCGGCGTTCTGGGCGGGGGGGAATGATTGGAAATTCCGCTACGCTTCCCAGCTAACGGGCGCTCATTCGTGGAAGACGGAATGCAAAGACGCGACGAACACCGGACTTCACGGCATCAGCGGAAAAATTGAAGTGGTTCCGAGCACGAGCGACAACCCGCTCTACAAAAACGGCCCGGTGGGGGTGTCCGAGAACAAGCGAACCTTCGCGCACGCGGACGGAACGCCGTTTTTTTGGTTGGCCGATACTTGGTGGAAGAACCTCTGCAAGCGGATGACTTGGGAGGGATTTCAGGAACTTGCCGCCGATCGCAAGAAGAAGGGTTTCACTGCCGTTCAGATCGTTTGCGGGCCTTATCCCGACGAGGGTTTCCTTGAGCCGCGCATGGCTAATGAGGGCGGCCTGCCCTACGAGTCGGTGAAATTCGAGAAGGTCAACCCCGAGTATTTTAACTACACGGACCGCCGCATCCAGCACCTCGTGGAGAGCGGGCTCGCGCCGGTGATCGTCGGCTCCTGGGGGCGTGGGGATTGCAATAGCATGCAGGCGATTGGGCTTGAGGGCTTGAAGCGTCACTGGCGTTACCTCGTGGCCCGTTATGGAGCGTATCCGATTTTCTGGATCCTTGCCGGCGAAATTCCCGAGGAAACCAAATGGAACCAAGGTCCATGGGCTCCCCTGGCCAACCATGTCCGGGGCCTCGATCCCTTTCACCGCCTGCTGACCTGCCACACGGGACACGGTCGGCGCGGGGCGAAAGACGACACGACGGCGATGGATTTCGACATGGTCGGTGGCCACCACGATCAAAATGTGGCAGTCCAACCGAAGGCCGTGGGGATTGTTTCCTCAGCCTATTCCAAAGAGCCGCCCATGCCCGTGCTGGTCGGCGAGACCTGCTACGAGGGTCACATGCAGCAGGGTTTCGGCGACACGCAACGCCGGGTGTTTTGGCAGAGCATTCTGAGTGGTGCGGCGGGGCATACCTATGGTGCGGCCGGCATCTGGCACGCCAGTGTGGAAGGCGATCCCGGTTGTGCGTCAGCCGCGTTCGGGGGCAAGAAGGTCTATGACTGGACCACATGGAAGGAAGGCATGAACTACCCCGGCGCCATCCAGCTCGGCATGGCCAAAAAACTCCTTGAGCAATACCCTTGGCAGCACTTCGAACCGCATCCCGAGTGGACCGCGCCCGGTTGCTACGCCGCCGGCATTCCCGGCGAAGTGCGCTTCATTTACCACCCGAGAGGGAGGATTTACGACTGGACCGGCACGGTGGTGAAAGGCCTCGAGCCCGGCGTGAGCTACTCCGCGTTTTATTTCGACCCCGCCACCGGTCGCCGTTTCGACCAAGGCCTCATTCAATCCGAAACCGGTGGATTCAAAATGCCGGAACTCCCTTCCCCTCAAGATTGGGTGCTGGTGATGCAGGCTCAGAATCGCGCCAAAACAATCACCCTCTCGGCATTGAAAGTCGGGAAAACTTGCACTGGGAAGCTGGAACCCATCGGCGCGACCTTCACCAAAAAGAGCGGCCCAGAGTGGCTCGCGATCCAAGCCGACGGCACCTACTCCGGCATACCAAAGGACATGAATGCGGGCCGAAATTCCATCCTGGTCTCCGTGAAACAACCGGATGGGGAGGAGTTGGTGCTGCAAGTGCAAATCCAAGTGCTGGGTGCCGATGGTGAAGTTTTCCTCGAGTCGTTCGGCGGTTACGAAGGCAATAAAAACAACAAACAGGCCGACACCGGCTTGACGGTGGCCCATAGTGGCAAGGTCCCGGGATGGAGTTCCTCTGGTGCTGGCGCCGTGCACACGGTGGACCGCTCGATGAGAACCAGCGAAACCGCCCTCACCCCGTCCGATTGGGCGATCATGATCTTCAAGGACAATGTCATCACATCCGGCGGTATCGAAGCCAACGCCTCTGGGAAAAACTATCAGGTTTCTTTTGAAGTAGCCCCGGCCGTGTATGGCGATCTTTCGCAGGCCACCAAGGCCGGCGACGCCCTGCTTGTCGAGGTGCTGCGCAAAGATGGCAGCGTCCTGAAAAGTTTCGAACACGCCCCGGGTGCATGGAAGGGCAAAGCCGTGTTTGCGACCGCTCAATTCGACTATCAAGGAGACGGCTCCGGAGACATCCGGCTTCGGATCGGATCGGCGGCAAACAAGACCGACGATCGCTTCAAAGGCGCCATCGACAATCTTATCGTGAAAGAAACCAAGTGAAAACAAAAACACTCCTCGCTCTCGCGGCTTCTTTGCTCGCGCCACTCGCCTCAATCTACGCCGTCGAGGTGCAAGACCTCCGCTGCGAAGTCCGCATCAATCCTCTGACGATCGATGCCGCGAAGCCGGGGCTGAGTTGGAAACTGGAAACTGGAGACCTGAAACCTGAAAGAGGAATCAAACAGAGCGCTTATCAAATCCTCGTCGCCTCGACGCCGGAAAATCTGGCAAAGGATCAGGGTGATCTTTGGGATAGTGGGAAGGTGGAGTCCGCTCAGAGCGTGCATGTCGGTTATTCAGGAAAACCGCTCGCGTCAGGGATGCTTTGCCACTGGAAAGTCAAGGGGCGGATTCAAGTGGCTAGCGCAATCAGGAAGGTTGGCAATGGGCCAGGGGCTG
>JBAXLW010000170.1:0-2780 GCA_037134575.1 Verrucomicrobiota bacterium
GCTCGTTCCATTCTTTCACCCAATCCTTGAAGGCCGTGCCGCCGCCGCCGTGGACCAGCACGATACCGGGCGCCGGCTTTTCCTTGCTCGCGCCGGCAGGAAATCCGATCCAAGCGAAGACCCGCGTTGGCTTGCCCTCCCAATCCAAGGCGTCAAAAAATATCGGCCTCACGGTGCCATCGGCTTGGAAAGCCGCGGCCTCGCGGACCTCGGGTGGAGTGGCCTGATTGGCCAAGGCCTCAAGCTTCGAGAGCGACGGGGTCAGGGTTTCCTGGCCGATGGCGCTCATTCCGCAAGCAAGGATCATTGCTGCAATTATTTGGTATTTTTTCATGGTGAAATCAGATTCCTTGGCGGCCCACCCGAATCCAGTCCGGATAGAGCAATGTCTCGCCATTATTTTTTTGGGGTGCCCCCGGTGTGGATCGGCCGGTGTCGATGTATTGCTGAGCCAACGCGGTCATGCTGAAAACGATCTCGGGATGCTTGGAGGCGAGATTCTTCGTCTCGGCGGGATCGGCCTCGAGGTCGAAAAGTTGCACCCAGTCCTTGATCGGCTCTTCATTTGCCGGGTTCTTCTTGCGACTTGGCGGCACAGGCTGGCTCCAACCGCCCGATCCGGGACAGAGGGCCAACTTCCATTTTCCGCGGCGGATCGCGAAGCTGCCGTCAATGGAATGGTGCACCACCGCCTCGCGCAAGGGCTTGGTTGCCGTGCCCAGCAAGGCAGGCAGAATGCTCACCGAATCCTCAGCGGTGGAGTCGTTGGTCTTGGCCCCGATGATCTCCGCACAGGTGCCAAACAAGTCCACTAAGCACACCGGATCGCTGGACACGCTGCCCGGCTTCACTTTGCCATCCCAGCGGGCGATGAACGGCACCCGGTGGCCGCCCTCGTAGATATCCGCCTTGTGACCGCGATAGATATCGCTCGGATAATGAGCATCGGGGTCGTCAGGTGGATTTTTCCCCATCCGGAAATTGATGCGGCCGTTGTCATAACCCCTCTTCGAGGGTGCATTGCTGCATCCATTGTCGGCGGTCACGATGATCAGCGTGTTGTCGGCGATCCCCGCCCGCTCGACTGCCTCGACGACCTGCCCCACGGCCCAGTCGGTTTCCATCACAAAATCTCCATACGAGCCCAGCGAACTTTTTCCTTGGAACGACTTGGACGGCACGATCGGGCAATGAGGGCTGTTCAGCGGCATGTAAATGAAGAACGGTTGCCCGCTGTTGGCTTGTTCGGTGATGGTTGAAACCGCACGCTCCGTGAGGATCGGCAAGACATCGACGGCCTCGAAATCGGCATGCGCCGGTCCCCGACGATTGGGGTGGAAGGATTTTTGAGTCGTACACTCGCCGACGAACCGGTCGTTCTCGATCCAGATATACGGCGGCATGTCGAGCGAGGCGGAGATGCCCCAAAACTTGTCGAAGCCCACCGCCGTCGGCCCGTTCTTGATTCGCCCCTTCCAGTCCGTGTTCTTTCCTTTTTCATCGACCTTTTTGCCGTTGGTCGTGGGGAAATCCATCCCGAGATGCCACTTGCCGATCATGATCGTAGCGTAGCCGTTTTTCTTGAACATCGAGGCGACCGTCGCTCGGCCGGGTTCGATCAACGGTTCCGAAAATCCTTTGAGCACTCCGCTCTTCAGCCTGCTCCGCCAGTTGTAGCGCCCCGTCAAAATGCTGTAGCGCGTGGGCGTGCACACCGAGGACGAGCTGTGCGCATCGGTGAATTTCATCCCCGCCGCCGCCAAGCGGTCCATGTGCGGGGTATCGATCTTGCAGCGGTCGCCCCCGTAAGCTTTCACATCCCCCAACCCCCAGTCATCCGCCAGAATGTAGATGATATTGGGAGGCTTTTGTTTCGGAACCCCTTTTGATACCGCAGACGGGACTGCTGCGGCAACCACACTCGCGCCCAGGGAAAGGAGCGCGGCAAACGAAACGAAGAGCGAGAGCGGGAACTTCATATTACTTGAATCCAATCGCCTTCCAACTTTGAAAGTTGCCGCTTCGGATGAGCGCCGGTCTATGAAAATTGGATAGGGGGGGTTACTCTCCGTCTGATTTCTCTGTGGCATTTGACTGGCTCGCTCCCACTCGGCTCGCCTCTCAGGCCAACCATCGACTGCTCTGTCTCAACGTCCCCGCCTTTTCAGTTGGGGTTCATTGTTTAGAATTCGATTGAATCTTTTTTGACTCGAGCCACTCGATCTCGCCGACCTCATTTTCGATATTCAGGCGCACCTTGGCGTGGGCGAATTCCCGGGTGTAGGTGTAGCCATCCCGGACTGCGGGGCCTTTCGGAGCACCCAAGGGTCGGTCGAATTCCGCGGGGCATTTCATCCAGACTTTGTTTTTCTTGTTGGCGACATAGCTATCATGGGCGAGGAAGTAACTGTGCTTCTCGGCACAAACAAGAAACATCGCCAGCAGATACTCAAATCGCTTGGCATAATTATCACTTTCACTCAAGCCTTTACGGATTTCATCCGTGCGGTGCGGGTTCAGGTCGCCCTCTTCGGTGTTCATTTCGGAGAGCCCGGCGGTGAATGCGATTATGAACCCCTCACGGGCCGCTTTCTGAAAGACCTCGATCCCCTTGGCTAAATATTTCTGCTTGGCCTCCTTGTCCTCAGATCCTTCAAAATTCTCGATGTAGGAGCCGTCGAATTGCTTGATCGCCTCGAAGCCGTCACCCGTGCTTTGGCCGACGCGCAGGACATTGGCCAGCATGATCTTGTCCGGCCCTATCGCCTGCCTTGTCTCGC
>JBAXLW010000171.1:0-2762 GCA_037134575.1 Verrucomicrobiota bacterium
CTCGAACTCGTCACCGTCACCTTCTACATCCTCGTCGCCTACATGCGCCGCAACGTTGGTTCCTTGGAAGCGGGTGTGAAATACCTCATCCTCGGCGCGCTCAGCACGGGCTTCCTGGTTTACGGCATAGCCTGGGTTTACGGCGCGACTGGCACGATGAGCCTCGCCCAAATCTCCGAAACCATCCCACACCTCAAGGACACGACCGCCCTGCACTTCGGCGTCGCACTCGTGATGGTCGGCCTCGGCTTCAAAATCGGTGCCGTCCCGATGCAAGTCTGGATCCCCGACGTCTATCAAGGCGCGCCCACTCCCGCCACTGCCTTCCTCTCCGTCGGCTCCAAGGCAGCAGGTTTCATCCTGACCATCCGCTTCTTCACCCCTTTCCTCGCAAACGAAGCCACCCGCGGCCCCGTCCTCACTCTGCTTTTGATCATCGCCTGCGCTACCCTGCTCTTCGGCAACCTCGCCGCCATCCCGCAGACCAACTTCAAGCGCCTGCTCGCCTATTCGTCCATCGCCCACGCTGGTTTCCTCATCCTCGCGCTCGCCGCATGGGCTCCTGAAACCGCCGCTTCGCTCGGTTCCATCAAAGTGGTTTCGTTCTACCTCGCCACCTACCTGCTGATGACCCTCGGCGTCTTCTTCGTGCTCGCCCAAGTCCGCATCCAGCGTGACGGCGAATCCATCAGCGACTTCAATGGCCTTGGCAAAACCAACCCGCTGCTCGCCCTCGCCCTCACCGTGCTGCTCGCCGCCCTGGCTGGCGTGCCGCTCACCGCAGGATTCATCGGCAAGTTCTTTGTCTTCTCGCTCGCCGTCGAAGCCAAGCTCTGGATCGGTATCGGCATCGGTTTCATCTCCGCCGCCGCTGGCTTCTACTACTACTTCAGCGTCATCCGCGCCATGTGGTGGAATGTTTCCACAGACAACAAAGCCATTGCCCTGCCTTGCATCAGCAAAGTCTGCATCGCGCTGCTGACCCTCGCCGTGCTCGTGCTCGGTTTCTGGCCGCAGCCGATCCTCGCACTGCTGAAGTAAACTTCTCCTTTGAGGGGATTTTGCACTGCGACAGCACTCAGGGACAGCGTCCCAACGGAAAAGATCACTATTCCAAAGGGCTAGTCTCTTTGCTGGCCATTGTCGAAGAAGTGTGATTTCCACCTTGAAATTCTGGAATCCATTCCGTAATTTCAAGGCCGAATGATTAAACGCCGACTCACAACCCTCTTGAAAAAGCGTTTGTCCCAAACACCCGTGGTGGCGCTTCTCGGTTCGCGACAAGTGGGCAAAACAACCCTCGCGAGAGGCTTGGATGCCGGGAAACCCAGCCATTACCTCGATCTGGAGCGACCCTCGGACATCGCGAAGCTGACCGATCCCGAACTCTATCTCGGCCGCTTTGCCGACCACCTGGTGATCCTCGACGAGGTTCAGCGCCTTCCCGGTCTTTTTCCGGTGCTTCGCAGTCTCATTGATGAGCGCCGGCGCGCCGGTGAACGGTCAGCCCAATTCCTCATCCTCGGCTCGGCTTCTCCCGAACTTCTGCAACAAAGCTCCGAAACCCTCGCGGGTAGAATCAGCTATCTCGAACTCGACCCGCTCAACCTCACCGAACTCGGGCTTGGCGAAGACGTGATGGACCGGCACTGGTTTCGCGGTGGCTACCCAGACAGCTATCTCGCCACGGACGACGCGGCCGCGATCCAATGGTGTGAGGATTTCATCACCAGCTACGTCGAGCGCCACCTGCCTCAACTCGGAATTAACGCGTCACCATTGCTGTTGCGGCGGCTGTGCTCGATGCTCGCCCACCAACAGGGAGCCACCCTAAACCTGAGCAAAATGGCTGGCTCTCTGGGGATCGACGGCAAGACCGCCCGCCACTATCTGGATCTGCTCGAAGGCCTCTACCTTGTGCGCAGCATCCCGGCCTGGAGCCGCAACGCAGGAAAACGTCTGGTGAAAACGCCCAAAGTCTATTGGCGGGATTCGGGCCTCCTTCACGCCCTCGCCGGACTTCACAATTTGGAGCAGGTCTTGGGTCATCCGCTTTGCGGTCATTCCTGGGAGGGCTATTGCATCGAGCAGATCGTGACCCGCGTTCCCACCGGCACCGCTCCCAGCCACTACCGCACCCACGCTGGTGCCGAAGTCGATCTCGTCCTGGAAAACCCTTCAGGCGAGACGATCGCCCTCGAAATCAAGCGCACCCTCGCGCCCAAACTGACTCCTGGATTTGTAGAAAGCATGAAAACCCTGCAAGCCACCACGGGCTACTACATCATTCCCCATGGAGACTCCTATCCCCTCTCCGAATCCGTGACAGCCATCAGCCTATCTGACTATCTCGCCCAGCTTCCATAAGGTTCCAAGCAATCGATTCACCTCAAAGAGCGACTACCCGATTGTCTTCTCGTCCTCGTTGCCGAGATCCGCCCTCTCCCTCGCCATCGAAGCCAAGCTCTGGATCGGCATCAGCATCGGTTTCATCTCCGCCGCCGCTGGCTTCTACTACTACTTCAGCGTCATCCGCGCCATGTGGTGGAATGTTTCCACAGACAACAAAGCCATTGCCCTGCCTTGCATCAGCAAAGTCTGCATCGCGCTGCTGACTATCGCCGTACTCGTTCTCGGCTTCTGGCCACAGCCGATCCTCGCGCTGCTGAAGTAAATCATTTCAATCCGCGATTTCTCCTTCAAACCGGGGCGTGTCAAAAATTTTGTGTAAGTTCAGATCCGCTGATTAGGTGTTAGTGGGA
>JBAXLW010000172.1:0-2757 GCA_037134575.1 Verrucomicrobiota bacterium
CTTCAAGTCGTCCCAGGCTTCAAGGAAGCTCTGACCACGATGCCTGTCGGCGCAAAATGGAAACTCTTCGTGCCAAGCGAACTTGCCTATGGGGAAGAGCGTCGCAGTGCGGATATCGCACCTAACACGGTACTGGTTTTCGAACTCGAGTTGGTGAAAATTCAAGACGCTCCTGCAGCTCATGAAGGCGGCATGCCATTCCCAATGCCACAAGGCGGTGGCCAACCTGCTCCAGGCCAACCTGCCCCAGGGCAAGGTGAATAAGTTTTTTTGTTAATGTGTGTTTTAAGGCTGCCGGTTATCCCGGCAGCCTTTTTTGATATAGTCCTGGTCAGCACATGCCAGCCGAGAGGATCTTGCTGTTATCCCCACCCGAGGCTTTTTCGACATAGGATGCCAGTTGGGCGAGGATGGCGTCGAGCTTGTCTTCAAAGTCTTCCTGGCAGGCAGTGGCGATCTTGGATTGTTTGTGGATTCTTACCGACTTAGCGATGACCTCCTCTGGGCTGAGCAAGGCAGGCTCGTCAAAAATTGACTGCTGCCGGACTTGGGTCGTGTGGGTGATGGCTTGGTTGAGCTCTTCCACCGTCGAGATCAGCGAGTCGAGCGGCGGGCTGGGCTCGGGGTAGTGCGAGTTGCCACTCATTGCGAAATGAATGGTGGTGGCCAGTTCGATTTTTTTCTCGGGGGAAAGCTTGCCTAGGGGGAGTTTGATGGTGGCCATGGTGGGGGGATGTTTGGTTATGTATTTGGTGGATTCAATTGGGGGAGAGTTTGAAAAAAGTGCGCGGCTTGACCGCTTCATGAAGGCGGGAAGATCCCTTGGCAGCGGATGTTATTCATCGACGAAAAGCGTCGATGATCAGATGAATAAGATCTGAGCATGCGTGGACGAATATGGGGAGTGGGGGACATCCGAGGGGGCAGGATGAAGTGTGGGGGATAGCAATGAGTTGCTCTCGCTATTGTCAGTGATGGCGCTGCCCCATGTCGAGCCAAATCGGTACCGCTAGCCGTGAATTTTTTCAATCGTGCGGCGCGCACCCGAGGCGGAGTTTAGCCCGTTATTTTCGGCACTTTTCCAGCAGACCGGCGAGGAACCAAGTGATCTGGGCGAGAGCGTCGGAGTGAACGGATTGACCGAGCGTGGCGATGTCCTCGCGGCATTCGCCGAGGAGCGCCAGCGCGGTTTCGATGGCGCTTTCGATGGCACCCTCGTACTCGGCGATGCCTAGTAGGATCGGTAGATCAAGCGGTTCTTGGTCGAGGATGCGCTTGTTGAGTTTGATGCGCTGGGCCTCGGAGGCAGTTTCTAGCAGGTTGAGGATTGGCAGGGTCAGCTTGCCCTTAATCAGATCGGTGCGGAGAGTCTTGCCGACCACTTCTTCGGAGCCGACGAGGTCAAGGCAGTCGTCGTAAATCTGATAGGCCGTGCCGAGCTTCATGCCGTAGTTGTAGAGGCGGGTCTCAGTGGCGGCATCTAACCCCGAAAGATTGGCGGCCAGACCGGTGGCTGCGGCAAACAGCGCACCGGTTTTCATCTCGATGACGCGGAAGTATTCAGCCTTGGTGAAGGTGAGGTCGAAGCGGCGCTGGGTCTGAATGATTTCGCCTTGGCAGACCTCGCGGGAGGCGTTGCCGACCTTGCGGCAGATGTCGATGCTGTTGAAATCGGTGGCCAGTGTAAGCGCGTGCGAAAACAGCGCATCGCCCAGTAGGACGGAAAGCGCATTGCCCCATTTGGCATTGGCGGTAGGCACCATCCGGCGGGTGTTAGCGCCGTCCATGATGTCGTCGTGGACGAGGGTGGCCATATGGATGAGTTCCAAGATGACGCCGATTTTCAAATGGTCATCGGTCACGCCACCTGCGGCGCCACCGACGAGGATCGCCAGGGCCGGGCGGATGCGTTTGCCCGAGGTGTTGCAGATGTATGCCACGTAGGGCTCGACGGCAGGATCGAAGCCGCGGACTTGTTCGCGGATGGCGACCTCGACCCGCTCGAGCTCGGGGCGGACGAGTTCGATGGGGAAAAGGTTATTGTAGGAAGTCGGTTGGGTCATGGTTGCCATGGTCGTCGCGCTGCATGAACATCCACAGCTTCGGGCCTCAGGCAACTCGGATGTGATTGAATTTCGAAGAAAATCGCCACGCGCGGTGGAATCAGAGACGATGCGAGGCTTGTTTTTGCGGCTGTATTCGGGTGGAATGGCGCATGATTCTCGATCCCATCGCCACGGTTCGCTCTTGTTTTGGCGGAAAGTTTGGCATTCCGCGGCAGCCGGGGCTTTGCCCCAGCGCTTGGGGGTCGCTGGTTTTTCATTCGCCCTATCGCAGCGAGGAGTCGATCCGCGGAATCGAGGGGTTTTCACACCTTTGGTTGATCTTCGGTTTTCACGAGACGGTCGAGCAGGGCTGGAAGCCCACGGTGCGGCCGCCACGGCTGGGTGGAAATCAACGCATCGGCGTTTTTGCGAGCCGCTCGACCTTTCGTCCCAATGGTCTCGGGTTGTCACTGGTCAGGCTGGAGGGCGTCGATAGGACTGCAGTGGACGGACCTATCTTGAAACTTGCTGGCCTAGATCTACTCGACGGCACCTCCATTTTCGACGTAAAGCCCTACCTGCCATACGCCGAGGCTTTACCCGAAGCCGCAGGAGGATTTGCCGCAGAGGCCTTGGTTCGGCTGCCAGTGGAGGTGGAACCAGCTGCCGCTGAGGGATTCAAGGCTTTGTCCACCCGGGCGCGGGCGGTGAT
>JBAXLW010000173.1:0-2669 GCA_037134575.1 Verrucomicrobiota bacterium
CCCGCATTTCAAAGTGAAGGTGTGCGGGGTAATAACCGTTCGCCGTTCCCACGGTGCCAATTTTGCCGCCGCGTGGAATGAGATCACCCACCGCCACATCGATGCGATCCAAGTGCGCGTACATCGCATGCAGCCGCTGCCCGTCTGGCGCGGTGTGCGCCACCACCACCAGTTTGCCCCAGCCGCCGGAAAAGTCGCCCGCACAGAGCACGAGACCATCCGCCGTGGAAAAGACTGGATCGCCGAGATCCGTGTTCATGCCGCCAATGCCATTCAGGTCATCGCCCGTATGGTGGCCGTGGCGCTTTTCGTTCATGTCCCAGAATTTTTGGGCATTGTAGCTGAGCCCTGCGTGGTCCGAGCCTAAGGGTGGATCGAAGCGGCGCGCCGTTGGAATTTGTGCCGATTGCCAAGCGGATAGGAATTGGAAGCGGTGATCCAGTGCGCCTTGGGCTGGCATCGACAACGGCGCATCTGCATCAATCTCCGCCATCATGATCGGCCGAACGTGCCACATCCGCCGCCCGACGAGCCCCGCCAATGCGAGAATCACTAGCAGAATCAAAATATTCCGTGACGACTTGGGCACGCCACGAATCCTAGGAATTCTGAAAAAAACAATCAAGAGCCGCCTTTGTGCTTTCCTTCTTTGACAATTGCAGGCGCGGAAGACAGCTTCGCCCTGCAATCCTGCACCACTCAAATCTTATGGCCTACGATCTCATTGTCATCGGTGGCGGCCCTGCCGGCTACGTCGCCGCCATCCGCGCTGCCCAACTTGGAAAAAAAGTCGCTTGCGTCGAAGCAGACCGCGCGGGCGGCACCTGCCTCAACTGGGGTTGCATCCCCACCAAAGCGCTCCTCAAAAACGCCGAGGTTTACCACATGCTCACCCACAAGGCGGCGGAGTTCGGTTTGAAAATCGAAGGCCTTTCCTACGACTGGTCCGCCGTTGTCGGCCGTTCGCGCAAGGTCTCAGACCGTCTTGCAGGCGGCATCGAGTTCCTGCTCAAGAAGAACAAGATCGACTACGTCCGCGGCCACGGCTCGGTCGAAGGCACGGGCAAGGTCAGCGTGAAAGCCGCTGATGGTTCCACGCAAGTTCTTGAAACCAAGGACATCCTCATCGCCACCGGTTGCAAAAGCCGCGGCCTTCCTCCCCTGCCGTTCAACGGCAAATCTGTCATCGGCTCCAAGGAAGCGATGAACCTGCCGCAGCAGCCCAAGGAAATGCTGATCATCGGCGCTGGTGCGATCGGCGTGGAATTCGCCTATATCTACAATGCCTTTGGCACCAAGGTCACCTTGATCGAGATGGCCCCACGCATCCTCCCGGTCGAGGACGACGAAGTGGGCGACGCGCTGGAAAAGTCCCTCATCAAGCAAGGCATCCGCTGCCTCACCAACACCAAGATCACCGCCATGGTGGACAAGGGCACGCACGTCGAGCTGACGGTCGAAGGACCGAAGGAAAACGGCACGCTCAGTGCCGAAGTCTGCCTCGTCGCTATCGGCATCCAGCCGGTGCTTCCCGGCGGGGTGGAGCCTGAGCTCGATCGCGGCTACATCAAAGTCGGCGACCGCTACGAGACCTCCATCCCCGGCGTCTATGCCGCTGGCGACATCACCGGCCCGCCGTGGCTGGCCCATACAGCTTCGTTCGAAGCCGTGCAAGCCGTCGAAGGTCTCTACGTTCCCGGCCACAGGCCGCGCAAGGTCACCAATTTCCCCGGCTGCACCTACTGCCATCCGCAAGTCGCCTCCGTCGGCAAGACCGAACGCGCCCTCAAGGAAGCCGGCATCGAGTACACCGTCGGCAAAATCCCGTTTGTCGCGATCGGCAAGGCGATTGCCTCGGGCGAACCCGATGGCTTTGCCAAACTGCTCTACGGCAAAAAGCACGGCGAACTGCTCGGCGCACACATTATCGGCGAAAACGCCACTGAACTCATCGCCGAAATGGGACTCGCGCTCGACCAAGAACTGACCAGCGCGGAAATCCACGCCACCATCCACGCGCATCCGACGATGTCCGAGGTGATTCACGAAGCGACCCTCGCCGCAGAGGGCCACGCCATTCACTTCTGATCCAGCGTCGCGACACCTGGCCCTCACCTGCCCATCGCGGGTGGGGGCTTTTTGGTGCCTACACAACAGGCAGTGCCTAGGCGAAAAACCCGTAGTGGGTCAAATCGGCCCTTCGCTGGCCTCCGGCGCCTGCGTCTTGCGTTTGCGGACGAGGCCGCTCTTCCTTTCCTTTTCGCGGACATAGCCCAGCGCGCCGTACATGGGGCTGTTAGGGCCGTAGCCCGGTGTGCTTTTCACTGAATTCGCCAGCATTTGCAGCGAGGCCTGCGTCGCACGGTCGGCATCGTCCCGATTCGCCTTCCGCGCGATCAAATCCAGGGTGAGCTTCTGGATTTCAAGGCGCAAACGCAGCGGCGCCTCGTTGGCCTCCACGAACTCGGCCAGCGTCATGCCGGCAAACACCGCATCGGGCGCCGCTGTGCGCCAAACAGAGATCGCGGATTTCAAGCGGTCGGTAACATCGTCTAAAGGGTATGGCATCAGTTTGTGGGGTGGTTGGAAAAGAACCGAGGCGATTTGCGATCCCCCATCCGCGACGGCGAATGAATTTCACCGCGATTGAAAGGTCGTCTCCGGTTTTT
>JBAXLW010000174.1:0-2665 GCA_037134575.1 Verrucomicrobiota bacterium
CGCTCGATGCATTCCTTGCGGCAGAATCGATCGCGGAGGTGGTGATCGTTTGCCCCGAAGAGCGCTGGTCGCTGTTGGGTGATCCTGTCTTTTCAAAACCCGTGAAGCGTGTGGACGGCGGAAGAGAGCGGCAGGACTCCGTCGCGGCCGGTCTGGCAGCTTTGTCATCGACATCACATTTCGTGGCCGTCCACGACGCGGCGCGGCCCTTGATCCGCCCCGCGGACATTAACCGCTGCGTGGCCATGGCGATGCAATACCGGGCGGCAGCTCTGGCGCGACGCGTGACCGAGACCTTGAAGCGAGCGGATGCCGACGATTTCAGCGCCGCGGCAGTCTCGCGCGATCATTTGTGGTTCATGGAAACTCCTCAGGTTTTCGAAGTCCCGCTGCTGCGCGAGGCCTACCGAGCCGTGGCCGCTCAAGGACTTACTGTGACCGACGAGGTTTCGGCGCTGGAAGCCCTCGGCGTACCGGTGAAACTGGTGGAATCTCACTACCCGAACTACAAGATCACCACTCCGGCCGATCTGGCACTGGCGTCGGCCCTTTTATCATGAGCAAAACCATCTACGAATGGCGTCAAATCCCCAACGGGCCACGCCTAGCCGTGGCCACTGTCGCCGATTCCGAGTGCGCGGCACTCTCCATCTACATTCCGGCAGGCAGCCGCGATGAAACCGACTACCCGGCAGGCCTCGCCCATTTCGTGGAACACATGGTCTTCAAAGGCACCCAACGCCGCAGCGCGCGCGAACTGAGCTTCGAAATCGAAAACGCGGGTGGTCAACTCAATGCCAGCACTTCCGAGGATCAAACCGTTTACGAAGGCCGCGGCGAGGCCGACCTGATGCCGATCCTCGCCGACGTCCTGTCCGACATGGTCTGGCACGCGACTTTCCCCGAACCAGAAATCTCGCTGGAACGTGAAGTCATCGGCGAGGAGATCACCATGTACAAGGAGTCGCCCGCTGATCACATCGGCGACCTCATCTCATCGGCGCTCTGGGGTGAGCATCCATTGGGCAACTCGATCTCCGGCTCGTTTGAATCGATCACCCAGATCGACCGCGCCAAGCTGATCGACTTCAGAGATCGCCACTATTTCCGCAGCGACGTGGTGATCGCAGCCGCCGGCCCATTCACGACCGACGAGATCTTGGCTATGATCGCGCCGCACCTGCCAACTGAGTTTCACCCCGGTGAATCCTCGCTGCCATTTGACCGAACCAAGGCCATACCACAAACCGTCTCCGACCAACGAGAAACCGACCAGCTCCAACTCGCATTGGCCTGGCACACGCCGGGGCGGCATTCGCAATCGCGCCACGCCCTGCGCTTGCTGAGCGTCATGTTAGGAGAATCCGCCAGCTCGCGATTGTTTCTCGAGCTGCGCGAAGAGCGCGGGCTTTGCTATCAGATCAGCAGCGACGTGACGTTTTTCGACGAGACCGGCGCCTTTGAAATCAGTGCTGGCCTCGACCCCGAATCGCGCGATGAAGCTCTCGCCTGCATCCACCGCGAGATCGACGACCTCGTCGCGAACGGCCCTCGCCCCGGCGAACTCGACCGCGCCAAGCGCCTGACGCTTGCCCAGAGCAAACTCGCCTTCGAGTCGACCGGGTCGCACGCCGCGTGGGCTGGCGAGTGCGTGCTCGACTTCGGTCAAATCCTCTCGCCTCTCGATTGGCGGGCCAAGGTGATGACCGTCACCGATGCGGATGTCCAAGCCATTGCCCGCGAGGTATTCCTCAATCAAAGCCACGCCACTGCCGAAATCAGCGAAGCCTGATCAACCTTCCCTCGCTCCACTTTGCCTCCGCACCCATTTCATCCATTTACGCTCCAGCACTTTGCCGCACTCGCCTTCGGCGCGGGGGTGACTGCGACGATGATTTGCATCGGCAAGCGCGGCGGCCGGGGCCGTGAACTAATCACGGCGCTGCTGGTTCTTTTTAATTTGAGCGCCTTCCCCCTCAGCCTCGGCGCATGGCTGGCCTTGGGTGACGCCAAATCGATCGATCACCTGCTACCGCTCCACCTCTGCGACGTCGCGACGATTACCGCCGGCTTGGCCCTGCTCACCAAGCGCCCTACCTATTGCGCACTGACATATTTCTGGGGACTGGCCGCCACTCTGCAAGCACTTCTCACCCCAGCGCTTACCATTGGATTCCCCCATTTGCCCTTTATCATGTTTTTCGTCCAACACTTTGCCATCGTCACCGCGGCATTGTATTTACCGATCGTCATCGGCTGGCGCCCGAAAACACCGATATGGAAGAGCCCGCTGGAAATTTATGGCTGGTCCCTCGTCTATCTCGCCACGGCGATGACCGCCAACAGCCTGTTAGGCACCAACTTCGGCTTCGCCTCGCGCCCACCGGATAACCCGAGTTTGATCGATCACCTCGGCCCCTGGCCTTGGTATCTCCTCTCGATGCAAGGGATCGGGATCGTCTTTTTCTTGCTGCTAGCCCTGCCCTTCGCGGGCCGATCAAAAGAGTAATCGACCGCAGCTAGCGAGGATGGACGCGTGAGAGGATGCCCCGAAACTTCCCCGTTCAGGGGCGCTACCCGCACCCTGAATCCGCGCAATTTTTATCTCAGTATCTCAGTATCTCAGTATCTCAGTATCTCAGTATCTCAGTATCTCAGTATCTCA
>JBAXLW010000175.1:0-2653 GCA_037134575.1 Verrucomicrobiota bacterium
ACCGCAACCATGAATTGCTTGGCTGCGCCACCGTTAATTGCAGCCGAGATCAGCGTCACCTCTGCATTGCCCGTGGCAGTGATCACGCCGTTGGCGGTTGCTGTCTCAACCTGCGCCACGTTGTAGAGAGCACCGGCGGTTTTGTCCACCGAGGTCGGCGTTGGCGTGATGCCCGAGGCCGAGCCGTTTTTTAGAGAAATATTGAGCGAGTCGTCGTTTTTCGCGTAGTAAGCCACTCCTCCGATCACCATCTGCGGCTTGCGCGTCAGCGTGATCGTGCTGTTGGCTCCGCCCACCTCGAAGGATTCCAACACCAAGGCATTGGTACTGATGGCCGCGCGGACCGTGGCCGCCCACTGCTCCGGGCTGTCGTCCTTGGAAACCGCAACCAAAAAGGTCTGGGGCGCAAATGAAGCGTCAGCCGTGACTACCACCTCTGCCTTGCCCGAGGCTTGAATCATGCCGCTGGCCACCGCCGTCTCCACCTGTGCCACGTTGTTGAGAGCGCCGGCGGCCTTGTCGGTCGAGGTCGGCGTTGGCGTGATGCCCGAGGCCGTTGCGTTCTCCAGAGCGATATTGAGTGTTCCGTCATTTTTCGCGTAGTAAGCCACTCCTCCGAGTATTTCCTGCGGCTTGCGCGTCAGCGTGATCAAATTGCTATCACCACTCACTTCGAAGTATTCCAAAACCTGCAATTCCTTGCTCAGGGCCGCACGAACCTTCGCCGCCCACTGGGCCCGTGTGTCATCTTTGGAAACTGGGACCAGCAGCGTTTTAGGGGCTCCGATCACGCCTGCCGTGACCACCACCTTGGCATTGCCAGAGACCAGAATCGTTCCATCCGCTGTCGCCGTTTCGACTTGGGCCACGTTGTTGATGGCACCTGCCTTGGTATTGCTTGAGGTCGGTGCTGGAGTCAGTCCGGAAGAAGTTCCATTTTCGAGCGCCAGATTGAGCGTCGTATCGTTGGGTGGAAAAATGGAAATGCCTGCATCCAGCGCTTGGGCCTTGAGAGTCAGAGTGATCGAGCTGCCGCTGCCGCCCACATCAAAGGACCCCGCTACCGCGCCATTGGCATTGAGTGCGGTGCGGACATCGACGGCCCATTGGTCAGGCGTTTGGCCTTTAACGACGGGAACCAAAAGCGTTTTCGCGCCACCCAAGGCCGTTGCAGTGACCGTCACCTTGGCATCACCTGAAGCGCTGACCGTCCCGCTGGCGGTTGCCGTCTCGACTTGGGCCACGTTGTTGAGAATCCCCGCCGCGGTATCAGCTGAAACTGCGACCGTGGTGACTCCCTCGCTTCCATTGTTGAGCGCCACATTGAGGGTCGGGTCGTTATTGGCGCCTGCCACTTGATAAAGCAGGCGGGTCTTGGTGGTGGAAAGGATTTTGACCGCGGGTGGCGTGGTCCCATCGACTAATTTAGTTTTCAAGACTTCGGCGGAGCGCCCTTGGTCATCGAGCCAGAGGACTTGATTATAATAGTAAGGCGTAAATCTAGTCGCAAAAAATATGTCATTTCTATCGTCAACTGTGTAGCCACCTGTCGTAAAGGCATCTGCAAATTCGAGGGCGACCGAGCCATCCGAGCCATAGCCAATCGCCGAGACATTCGGCCCCGATGAGTTGGTCGTGAAGTCGGCTGTGCTCTTCACTTGCATGTTGTAGTTCTTCAGGAACTGAACGCCCGCACCCGCCGTGAGACGATAGACGCGGAGCTCGCAGTCATCCGAGTAATTGACAAAATCAACAACGGCGCCATAGGCCAGACCCGTCTCCTTGCCGTTGTCCTTGCGCGTTGCTGTGACAAAAGTCAGGGGTGAGGTCGTGTTGGTGATAGGCGGGGTGTCTAGAATTTCCTTGGCGGCGAAGGCTGGAAGCGGCACCTCGGTGAGGACCGTGCTGCCGGCGGCCGCACGATAGAGTTTGAGCACGGCATTGGGACGCGCGCTGTAAGACGCGTAATCCGCAAAGCGGTTGTTCCAGACAAGGCACTCGGTGGCGGTGACGTAGAGTGGGACGGCCAAGTCGGAGTTGGGCAGGACGCGCACGGTGCCGTCTTTATCGATCCAAGTCAGGACGCCGCTGGCGTCGAGTACACAGGAAGAGCCGTCATCGCCAAATTTATTGAACTCCAGCGTATTGCCGAATGGCGTGTAGGATTGGGTGATCTTAACGTCGGCGCTGCGGAGTAGCTGCGGGTATTTGATCATCTCCTCGGCGGCCGTGGCGAAGGACTGCAGGGAAAGGATGCCGAAGGAGATCAGGGCGAGGTAGGTTTTCATGTCTGAGAATGCGAAATTGGGTTTGCGAGAAGAAAGAGTATGGGTCAGCGCCGAGACCGTTCTGTGAACGGATGAGAAAAATCGACGGTTCTGGGGGCTTTGTAGGGACAACGGACGAGCGTTTTTGGAGGTTGAAACGGATTTTTTGGGGAATCGGCGGTTTGATGCCTGTCGATCGACAGACCCAAGCTGTCGTGAAATCTACTCGAAGCCAAGAGAAAAATAGCTTTTTTTACAAAATTGTTCTTTCCGCGAATTTCATCCGTGGATTGCAGCAGTTTGGGCAATTGCGGGGGAGCGCGGCGCAAATTTCTGGGATGCACTGCATTTCAGTCTGGGCGCACTGCATTTCAGTCTGGGCGCAC
>JBAXLW010000176.1:0-2651 GCA_037134575.1 Verrucomicrobiota bacterium
GTCGTCGATGGCGTCTGGGATTCGGGTAAGGTCGCATCCGACCAGTCGGTGGCGGTGGAGTATGCCGGTTCGGAGTTGAAATCCCAGACACGCTACGACTGGCGCGTTCGGGTTTGGGACGAGAAGGGTGTGGCCGGGGAATGGAGCCCGCGCGGCCGATTCGTGACCGGCGTGCTTGGCAAGCCCTGGCAGGGGAAATGGATCACCGGGGAATACGGTGCGACCGCCGCCAAGGGCATCGGCTATCACGCCGCCGAGACCACCGTTGATGAAATCAAGTGGGTGCAGGTGGATCTCGGGCAACCGGCCGCGGTGCAATCGGTCGTCCTTGAATCGCTGCGACACGAGAATCGGGACGGCTTCGGTTATCCCGCACGCTACAAGATCGAGGGATCGAACGACCCGGGGTTCTCCTCGCCGCTCGTGATCGCCGACCACACTCAGAGCGACGCGCCCAACCCCGGCAGCACCGCAGTCGCTCATCCTGCGAAGGTCACGGCACGCTACATCCGGGTGACCGGGACGAAGCTCTATGCTTGGAACAACAAGTTCTGCTTCGCCCTCGGCGAGCTGCGGGTCCTCTCCAACGGCAAGAACCTGGCAGCGAACGCCCCGGTCTCGTTCAAAGACAGCGTGGACAACTACGGCTGGCATCATCAGGCGCTCACGGACGGCATCGGCAGCACGCCGCGAAGCCTGCCGGTCTTCAAGAGCGACCTCATTCTCGATAAGAAAGTCGCCGAAGCGGTGCTGAGCATTTGCGGCCTGGGACACCACGAGCTGTTCCTCAATGGCAAGAAGGTCGGCGAGGACCTGCTCGCGCCGGGTTGGTCGAATTACCGCAAAACCTGCCTCTACGACACCTTCGACCTGACGGATCAACTGCGGAACGGAAAGAACGAGCTGAGGGTGATGCTCGGCAACGGCTTCTTCAATGTCACCGGCGGACGCTATGTCAAGCTGACCGGGTCCTTCGGGCAACCGATGCTGACCCTGCAGATGCGCATCCGCTTTGAGGACGGCACCGAACAAACGATCATCAGCGATGAATCGTGGAGAACCGCCAACGGTCCGATCACCTTCTCCTGCGTTTACGGAGGCGAAGATTACGACGCACGCCTCGAAAAACGGCTCGAGGACGACAGCAGCTGGACGCCAGTCACATTCACCAAAGGCCCGGGCGGGGCGCTGACCGGACTTTCCCAAGCTGCTGCTCCTATTGGTGCGATCGAAACACTGAAGGCAGCGAAGGTGAACAAGATCAGCCCCAACCTCTGGGTCTACGACTTCGGGCAGAACGCCTCATTCATGCCCCGCCTGAAAGTGAAAGGAGTCGCCGGTGCGTCGGTGAAAATGATTCCCGCCGAAATGCTCGACAAAGACGGGCGGATCTTCGATCCGATGTGCGGCGGCAAATCGTTCTACACCTACACCCTCAAAGGCGAATCCACGGGCGAGACATGGTTTCCCCAGTTCTTCTACCGCGGCGGGCGTTACCTGCAGGTCGAGCTGA
Organism: Verrucomicrobiota bacterium; assembly: GCA_037134575.1. Lineage (GTDB taxonomy): Bacteria > Verrucomicrobiota > Verrucomicrobiia > Verrucomicrobiales > Akkermansiaceae > Luteolibacter. The sequence goes on from JBAXLW010000176.1 coordinate 1,514, forward strand.
GCGCGCCTGAAGGCAAGCCTTTGCCAGAAATCACAGAATTGGAAAGCGTGGTCGTGCACAGCAAGGCGCAGCCCGCCGGCGACTTCGAGTGCTCGAACGAATTGTTCAACCGCATCCGCACCCTCATCCGCTGGGCGCAGCGCAGCAACCTGATGAGCGTGATCACGGACTGCCCGCATCGGGAGAAACTCGCATGGCTCGAGCAATACCACCTCCACGGCTACGCACTCCGCTACGAGTGGGACATGGCCGCGATGTATGTCAAGAGCATGGGCGACATGGCCCAGGCCCAGCTCGACAACGGCCTCGTGCCGGACATCGCTCCGGAATACACAGTTTTCGGCGGCGGCTTCCGCGATTCGCCGGAGTGGGGCTCGTCGTTCGTGATCGTGCCATGGCAGCAATACGAGACCACCGGAGACATTTCCCTGCTGGCCACCTACTTCGACCGGATGAAGCGCTACTGCGATTACCTCGCATCGAAGTCGCAGAATCTGATCGTCTCGCACGGCCTCGGCGATTGGTATGACATCGGCCGTAAACCGCCGGGCTACTCGCAATTGACCCCGATGAAAGTCACCGCCACCGCCTACTTCTTCCGCTGTGCGGACATCGTATCCCGGACCGCAGCCCTGCTCGGAAAAACCGAAGACGCGGAAAAATATGGCGCGCTGGCCGCCAAGATCCGTGAGGCGTTCAACAAGAATTTCTGGAACGAGAAGGCGGGGATTTTTTCCACAGGTTCCCAATGCGCCAATGCCGTGCCGCTGGTGATGGGGATCGCCGAACCGCAAATGCGGCAACGCGCGCTCGATGCCATCATCAAGGATGTCGAGGCGAAAGGTCTCACCGCCGGCGATGTCGGATTCCACTACCTGCTCCGCGCGCTCTACGAAGGCGGACGCTCGGATGTCATCCACGCCATGACCAACCAGTCGGAGAAACCCGGCTACGGTTATCAACTCAAGAAAGGCGCGACCGCATTGACCGAGGCTTGGGACGCCTTACCCAGTTCCTCCCACAACCACTTCATGCTCGGCCACATCACCGAATGGTTCTACGCCGGACTGGCCGGCATCCAGGCGGACCCCGCCGCGCCGGGCTTCAAAAACACCATCATCAAGCCCGCCGTCGTCGG
>JBAXLW010000177.1:0-2577 GCA_037134575.1 Verrucomicrobiota bacterium
GCGGGAAGGGTGCCGAGCGCAGTGGCAAACCCCGAAGAGAAGGTCAGCGCGGCCTCGGTTTGCTTGGCCTCGGCGATGGCGATTTCCAGGGTGCGATGGGGTGGCAGGGTGCCGCAGACGAGACGTGAGGCGGCCGCTCCCGCGCCGAAGCGTTGCACGCCCTCGATCATGGCGGCCTCGATCTCCGGATGTCGTGCGAGGCCGAGGTAATCGTTCGATGCGAAGTTCCAGAGACTGCGACCATCGCGGCTCACGGCTACACCCGTCGACGAGTCGAGCGGGCGCTGGCCACGCAGTAAGCCCGCAGCGGCAAGCTGGCGCAGAGACTCGGCGGGGCTGGGCATCGGCGCGACAGGAGGTGCCAATCAAATGTTGGAGGCAGGACGCTCGAGCGCCCAGCCGAGCAACTTGGTGGCATCTTTCCAGACGTTGGGAGTGTTGGATTTCAAGACGACTACGATGACCGAGCGACCATTGAGCGAGCCGCTGGCCACCAAGCAGCGACCGGCGGCATTGGTGGTGCCGGTTTTCAGACCGTCGCAATAAGGTACCGACTTGAGAAGGTGGTTGGTGTTTTCAATCAGGCGCGTGTGGCCGTCATTGAACTTGAAATTGAAGGACTTGGTAGCGGTGAAGGAGCGAATCAGCGGGCTGCGGTACGCAGCGCGGGCGGCGATCGCCATGTCGCGTGCCGTCGAGTATTGGCCGGGCATCGGCAGACCGTTCGGGTTCGTGAACTTGGAATTCCGCATGCCCAGGGAGCTTGCCTTGCTATTCATCAGGGCGGCGAAAGACTCTTGGTTTCCGCCGACATCGCGAGCGAGGGCACGAGCCACATCATTGGCGCTTTTGACCATCAAGACCTTCAGCAACTCGCGGCGCGGATAGATTTCGCCAGATTTAAGGTCGAGCTTGGTCGGCTCGCAGGCACCATCGACGGCTTGGATGGTCACGGGTTTATCAATGTTGCCGGCGTCTAGGACGCAGAGGGCAGTGATGATTTTCTGGGTGCTGGCGACTGCTCGCTGGGTGTCGGCATTTTTCGCAAAGAGCACTCGGCCGCTGACGACATCGATCACGATCGCGCTCTCTGCGGCGACCGCAGGCGGACGATTCGCCGGAACTCCCGGCACTTTACTGGTCGCCGACGGTTGTATGACGGGTGTCGGGTTTCCGCCACAGGCGGTGATCAACGCGGCAGTGAATGCGAGTGCGGTGATTCGTACACAAAGGAAGCGTGACATGCGGGGAATCATCTTCATCAAGGGCGTGGCATCAAGGCGGGAATTTCGAATCTCGGTGGAATCTGTGACCTAAGGGGCCTTGGGTGGCAGCAGGCTGCCATCCATTTCTCCGCCGCCTTGGGGCAGGGCCGACTCTTTAAAGTCGACACTGCCACCAGCGAAACTCATTGGGTTGAGGTGGCGATCTGCATAGGCCTGCGCGCGCTCTCGTCCGCTGGGCAGGAGCTTGAGATCCTTTTCGCGAACCTTGACGACTCGAACCGTCGGTGGGTTGACCTTGGCCGACAGCTTGGAAATTTGGGCCATGGCGCTGGTCAAAGTGCTTTTTCCAGTCTGCTGATTCGAGGCACAGGCGACCAAGCTGATGCTGGTGGCTAGCCCGAGAAGGTGAGTCGGCGGCGGAATGATATTTATGAAACGAATCAGAATACGAAAAGCTACCACCCTCAGCGAAACTGTCCAATCATCGTTTCGTGGCGTGACGTAAACCTGTAAATTAGCGTGGCATGAGCACGAGGAAATTGCGCACGGGGCGATTCCACGGCGGCCGGATCAGAATGGGTCCGCCAGCGACGTTGCCCGAGACCCACAGGTCGGAGGAGCGGCCGCCGTCGAGATTGAGCGCGTGGCGGACTGGCCATCCGGCGGGTTGAACGCTGGCAAGGGCTTGGCTGAGAGCCGCCAAGCTGCAAGGCGAACAGCAACCGATCCACCAACGCGTACCGCCGTCCCACAAGATCACGCTGCGGGCGCTGACTTTGGTGGTTTCGAGGCCAGCGATGCTGTGGCTATTTTCAATCAACAAGGGGCCGGCTTGAATTAATTCGCGGACAGCGCCGCCGACATTGCCGCGGCGGGTGATGGCACTGCTTCCAAGAGCCGTTTCAAACCACAGGCCGCTGCCGAGCGATGAGGCGTTGTTCCAAGCACCCACCGGCTTTCCTGCGCTGACGACGCGGCCGAGCGTTAGGCCTTCGGGCGTGAAAAAACCCGCGTTGACGGCCGCGAGCCCGCCGAATGCCTGACCGGCGGCGGCCGAATCCGCAAATTGACTGGCGGGGCCCTTCGCCTGATCCGCGACCACCAAGCGGTGGCTGCGGGAATCGAAGGCGACCCCTTCAAACGTGATGCCCGCGAAGGATCGGGTCGTTACCCGTGGTGGCTGGATCGGTGTGGATGGCAGGGAAGCGGCAGCGGGTGCGATCGGCGGTGCCTTTCGGATCGCCGGTGTGGCGGGCCGCCGCGACAGCGGTTTCGCGTTAAGTCGGGTCGGCCCGGCGGGGACGCAGGCCGTGAATAGCAGCGCCAACAGGATAGGGGTGAAAATTCGCAT
>JBAXLW010000178.1:0-2526 GCA_037134575.1 Verrucomicrobiota bacterium
TTTTTTTGCGTTCTTCTTGCGCCTTTTTGCGGCTAAATCCTCTTCTCTTCATTCCCAATGTCTCATTCCAATCTCGAAGACTCCGTCGCCTCGCACGAGACGCCCGGCAGCAAGTTTTACCCGCCGTTTGCCGTCACTCCTGAACTCGAAGCCGAGGCGGATGCCCGCATCTCACACTATCCCGAGAGCAAGCGGGCGGCGACCTTGCCGCTGCTGCACATCGTTCAGCACCACTTCGGCTATATCTCCGCACCGTCGATCGAGTGGGTCGCCGCGAAGCTGAGCATCGAGCCGATCAAGGTGTTGGAGGTCGTGACCTTCTACCCGGGCTTCCGCCAGTCGGCTCCCGGCAAGTTCCACATCCGCGTCTGCCGCACGCTTTCCTGCGCGATGGGCGGCAGCTACGAGCTGATGGACCGCCTGTGCGAACTGACCGGCATCGACCGTTCCGCCAGCGACTCGCACCACCACCCGATCGCCGTCTCGCCGTGCGGCAAGTTCTCCGTCGAGTTTGCCGAGTGCCTCGCCTCCTGTGGCAGCGCGCCGGTCTGTCTGGTCAACGACGATTTCCATGAAGGGGTCGCCGTCGGCAAAGCCGAAGAACTTCTCGCCAAGTACGCGCCACAAGCCTGAACCGATTTTTTCGCATGATCACCTACACCAAACAGCCACACGCCCGCGAACACCGGCTCATCTTTAAAAACGTCGATCGCGAAGGCTGGGATCCTTCGATCGATTGTTATCTGCGCGACGGCGGCTACGACGACTTGAAAAAAGCCTTCGCCATGCAGCCGAAGGAAGTCACCGAAGAGGTGAAGAAGTCCGGCCTGCGCGGTCGCGGCGGCGCGGGTTTCCCGACGGGCATGAAATGGACCTTCATCCCGCCGAATAACACCAAGCCCGTCTATCTGATCTGCAACGGCGATGAATCCGAGCCGGGCACGTTCAAGGATCGCTACATCCTCCACCAAGACCCGCACCAATTGGTCGAGGGTATGGTGATCTCGGCTTATGCCGTCGGTGCGAAGACCGCCTACATCTATATCCGCGAAGAGTTCCCGGAAGCCGCACTCATCGTCGAGCGCGCGATCGAAGAAGCACGCGCCCACAATTTCCTCGGCAAAAACGTGCTGGGCTCCGGCGTCGATGTCGAAATCTACGTCCATCGCGGCGCGGGTGCCTACATCTGCGGCGAAGAAACCGGCCTGATCGAATCGCTCGAAGGCAAGCGCCCATACCCACGGATCAAACCACCGTATTTCCCCGCGGCTCTCGGACTCTACATGTGCCCGACCATCGTCAACAACGTCGAGTCGCTCTGCCATGTGAAACACATCGTCCGCATGGGCGGCGATGAGTACGCCAAACTCGGCGTGGCGCGCAACACCGGCACGCGGATCCTCTGTGTCTCTGGCGACGTGAAAAACCCGGGTTACTTCGAAGTCGAAGTCGGCAAGGTGACCATGCGTGAACTGCTCTACGACATGTGCGGCGGCCCCAAGGACGGTCGCGAGTTCAAGGCGGTGATCCCCGGCGGTTCTTCCTCCAAGATCCTCAAGTGCGACGAGGTCTTCAAACTCAAGAACCCCGATGGCACGACCAAAGACCTCGACTTCTGGGACATCCAGATGGACTTCGACACGCTGGCGGCCTGCGGATCGATGGCTGGCTCCGGCGGCGTGATCGTGCTCGATGACACCCGCAAGATGTCATGGGTGCTCAACAACTTGAACGCGTTCTACGCTCACGAATCCTGTGGCCAGTGCACGCCGTGCCGCGAAGGGTCGACGTGGATGAAAAAAATCTCCGACCGTCTCGTTGATGGCACCGCCAGTCCGTCCGACATCGATACGCTAGAAAGCGTCGCCTATCAGATCGACGGCCGCACCATCTGCGCCTTCGGCGAAGCGTCGTCGTGGCCGGTGGAAGCGATCATCGGTAAATTCCGCGACGAACTTCTGGCCGACACCAAGGTTTCTAACGAAGCGTTGCCGCACAATCCCGAAGAAGAAGCGCAGCGTCGCTTTCTCCAACACGCATAAATGAATTTGAACGCCAAACCTCAGGTCGCTGCCTTGATTGCCCGCGTCCTGCTGGGCGTCTGGTTTGTTTATAGTGGCGGGCTGAAGATCTTCGGTACGGGGCTAGATCGGTTCACGCGCGAGGTGGCGAACTATCAGTTCGTCAAAGCACCGTGGGATGCCGTCGCTGCCTACACCGTGCCGTGGCTGGAGTTGGTGGCCGGGCTGTGCCTGATGTTGGGAATCCTTCGCAAAGGCGCGATACTTACCACCGCCGGATTGGTGCTGGTGTTTGCCGTTGCCGTCGGCTGGGCTTGGTCGAAGGGCTTGGATATCTCCTGCGGTTGCCACGGCGGCGATGCGCCGATCCAGTACTGGCAAAAGGCGGCCGAGTTCGCCGGGTATTTCCTCCTGCTCGGCTGGCTGTGGTGGGTGGAATCGAAGGATTGGCCATAGGTCCCATAGGTCCCATAGGTCCCATAGGTCCCATAGGTCCCATAGGTCC
>JBAXLW010000179.1:0-2507 GCA_037134575.1 Verrucomicrobiota bacterium
TCCTGCGCAACGATTCTCCCTACCGCAAGGCCGAGGGCATGGAACCCGGCATCGAGATGCTCCACGGCGAAAACCCCGGCCCCTTCATCATCCACGCCAACGGCCTCGCCTTCGAAGTCGATCTCTTCGACGGCCAAAAAACCGGCCTCTACCTCGACCAGCTCCAGGCCCACGCCGAAGTTGCCGCGCTCGCCAAGGGCAAGCGCGTGCTCGACTGCTTCACCAACCAAGGCGGATTCGCCCTCGCCTGCGCCAAGGCTGGAGCTGCTAAGGTCACCGCAGTCGATGTTTCGGCCAGCGCCTGCGCGGCCGCCCGCCACAACGCCGTGCTCAACAACGTCGAAATCGAAGTGCTAGAACACAACGTCTTCGATTTCCTCAAACACGCCAAGCCCGAGTATGACCTGATCATCCTCGACCCGCCGAGTTTCACCCGCAACAAGGCCACCCTCATGGACGCCATGCGCGGCTACAAAGAGATCCACCTCCGCTCGCTCAAGCTCTTGGACAAAGGCGGCCTGCTCTCGACCTTCTGCTGCTCCTATCACGCCTCCCGCGAGTTGTTCATGGACAACCTCGTCGATGCCTCCGTCGATGCCAAAAAGTCCGCCCGCCTCGTGATGAATCACGCCCAGCGCGCAGACCATCCCATCCTCATCTCCATCCCCGAGACCGGCTACCTCAAAGGCTTCACCGTCGAAGTCATCGCCACGCGGTGACCCAACGAGTCTTCGGCACGTCACCTCTAACGATGAACGACGATGCCATCGCGGACGACTCAGCTCCTTGATCACGGGTCAAAGTCCGTAAACACCGTGCCAAATTCAAATTTCCCTACGTCTAACTCGTTGAACCCTCTTTAAAATCGAATTTCCCTCTTTCAAATCGGTTTACCCCTCTTCCAAATCGATTTGCCCCTCTTTCAAATCGGATTTCCCTCTTTCAAATCGATTTGTCCCTCTTTCAGGTCGCTGGGTGGCTGGGTGCTGGGTAGTTATTGCCATCTAAAGAGCTCCTCACTGAGATTCCCATACACCTCCGCTTGCGGTCTGGCGGGAGATCGCTAGGGTCGTGCCGTCCGATGTCTGATTCCTTCGTCCACCTCCATCTACACACCGAGTTTTCGCTGCTCGACGGCATGATCCGCACCAAGGATCTGGCCAAGCGCGCCAAGGATCTGGGAATGCCGGCGGTGGCAATGACGGACCACGGTAACCTCTACGGGGCGATCAAATTCTATCAGGACTGCCACAAGGTGGGCGTGAAGCCGATCCTCGGCTGCGAAATCTACCTCGCGCCGGGATCGATGGAGGACAAGCGCGAGGTGGTCGGCCGCAAACGCGCCACGCACATGACGCTGCTGGCTGAGAATAACGAAGGCTGGGACAACCTGAGCAAGCTGGTTTCCAAGGGCCACCTGGAGGGACTTTACTACGGCAAACCGCGGGTGGACCGCGAGGTTCTACAAGCGCACTCGAAGGGCATCATCTGCCTCACCGGCTGCATCTCGGGCCCCGTGAACGAGTGGTTGCGCCTCGGCGACGAGGACAAGGCACGCGAGACGTTGATGGAGCTGGTGCAGATCTACGGCCAGGAGAATACCTACATCGAGCTACACAACCACGGGCTGGAACCACAGCGGCTGGTGACGCCTTCCCTGCTGAAGTTTTCGAAGGAGTTAGGGCTCAAGGTTGTCGCGGCGAATGATGTGCACTTCCTCCACAAGGCGGACCACGAAGCGCACGATGTGATGATCTGCATCGGTACGGGCCACTTGGTGATCGATGAAAATCGGATGCACTACACGCCGGAAGTTTACTTCAAGACCGCGGAGCAGATGCGCGAGATTTTCGCCGATGTGCCGGGCGCGTGCGATGCGACCTTGGAAATCGCCGAGCGCTGCAACGTCACGCTCAAGCTCGATTCGACGAGTTCGGAAAAGTACCCGCAGTTCGGCACGCCCGACGGCAGCCCGCGCGAGGAGTACCTGATGAAGGTTTGTCAGGAGGGACTGGTCAAACGCTACGGTGCAGAGCGCGCCCAGTCGCCCGAGATCGCCGACCGCCTGAAGTACGAGGTCGATACGATCAACCAACTCGGCTTCGCATCGTACTTCCTGATCACCGCAGATTTCATCCAGTGGGCGCGCGACAATGACATTCCAGTGGGCCCCGGCCGGGGATCGGCGGCGGGATCGCTGGCTTCCTACGCGATGGGCATTACCGACATTTGCCCGATGCGCTTCGGGCTCTTGTTCGAACGATTCCTCAACCCGGAGCGGGTCAGCCCGCCCGACGTCGACATCGACTTTTGCCAAAGCCGCCGCGTCGAGGTCATCGACTATGTGCGAAAAAAGTATGGCGAACGCAGCGTTTCCCACATCATCACCTACGGCAAACTCGGCGCGAAAAGCGTGCTGCGCGACGTCTGCCGCGTGATGGGAATTTCCTACGGCGAAGGCGACCGCATCGCCAAGATGATCGAGGCGAAGCCCGACATCAAACTCA
>JBAXLW010000180.1:0-2468 GCA_037134575.1 Verrucomicrobiota bacterium
GACCGGAATCGGCTTCGGAGCATTGATTCACGCGGTTGGTCGAAAAGCCCGGCTCGGCCGAGTCCGGGCAATCGAAGAGATCCTCCGATCGCGGGGTGTCACGGTCTTTAGGTCCGTCGCCGCACCGAAATCGGCTCGACGATTGACGTGCGCGTCTGCGGGGGTCGACTCGGTTGCCTCGCTGAGGGAATACCGCCTTGGGGACGCCGCGCTAGGCCTCGGCACGTTGTCCACCCTTGTCCGGCTCACCGGGGATTCCAATCCCGACTTTTCCGCCAACCGTGCGTTGATCGACCGGATTCTGAATTCGGCCCACCGGGCCTTCCTTCTCACAACCGAACTCGTCGAGCGATTCAAACCGGACGAAATCCTGCTGTACAACGGACGCCTTGCGGTGTCCAAGGGGATTTCGGAGGCCGCGCGACTGTCCGATGTCGGAGTGCTGTATCACGAGTTGGTCAGCACCCACGATCGCTTCTTTCTCGCTCCGTACTCGCCGCATAGTCAGCGCAACACGCGCCGGGAATTGTCGGATTCCTGGGCATCCGCGGGCGCGGGCAGGGAGACGATCGCCGAGCGGTACTTCACGCCTGGGCGGGGAGGCGTCCCGCTCTTCGAGACGCCATATCTGGAACTCCAGAGGAGAGATCAACAGCTACCGGCGAGTGGTCGCTGGCGACTCGCCTACTTCGTCTCCAGCATCGATGAATACGCCGCCGTCGAGGATGGGTTCGAGAATCCACTGTTCGATTCCCAGCAATCCGCGGCCGAGTGGCTGGTGTCGTGGGTACGCGGGAGGCCTGACACCGAGCTGGTCATCCGGATGCATCCACGTTCGAGGGGTTTGTCGGCTCGGGAAAGGAACTGGTGGGAATCACTCGCTGCGGCCAATGTCACCGTGCTTGCAGCGGAGAGCTCGGTGGATTCCTATGGCCTGGCATTGAGTGCAGACCGTGTGGTGTCCCACCACTCCAGCATTGGCGCCGAGGCCGCTTATTTGGGGAAGGTCTCGATCCTCGTCGGGGATGCCGACTACCGCGGCCTCGATTGTGTCTATGAACCCCGGACGATCGATGAACTTGCCAGGATGCTCTGTGACCGGGTGTTGCAACCGAAAAGTAGAGAGAACTGTCTGCCTTTCGGCTATCAGCGGCTGATGCGCGGGGAGCGATATCGGTTCTACCAACCCACGACGTTCCATGGGGGCGGGTTCTTCGGACAACGAATCACCCCGGACAAAGAGGAACCCCCGCTTGCGCGCGTTACCATGAGAACTCTGTGGCGGCTGAAGGGCTTCGGCGCCCGGGTTGCCGGGGTCGCTGGCGGAGTTCCCGGAAAGAGAAGGCAGACCGGGCGATGAACCTGTCCCGCGGATTCCATGGCCCCCTGCTCATCGCCGAGATAGGCGGTAACCACGAAGGTGACTTCGATAGCGCGCTTCGTCTGGCGGATATCGCGATCGAAGCCCACGTTGATGCGGTCAAGTTCCAAATTTATTCCGGCGACACGCTTGTTTCGGTGAGAGAGAGCCCCGAGCGCAACGCCCACTTCAAGAAGTTCGAGCTCACTCCTTCGCAGCATCTGGCACTCGCCGACCGGATTCTGGCCGCCGGCTGCGCGTATGTCGCCTCAGTCTGGGATCTCGAAGCGTTCGCCTGGATCGATCCTGTCGTCTCCGCGTACAAGATCGGCAGTGGCGACCTGACCGCACCTCCGTTCCTACGCGCAGCGGCGGCGACGGGCAAGCCGATCATTCTCTCCACGGGGCTGAGCGACATGGCCGAAGTTGAGGCGGCTGTTGACTACCTCCGGTCTTGTCGCCCCATTTACCGGGACCCGTCGATGCTGGCTGTCCTTCAGTGCACCAGCATGTATCCCATTACCCCCCCCGACGCGCATCTTTCTGTCATGCAGGCATTCTCGACCCTCAGCGCCACGGTCGGGTACTCGGATCACACCATCGGCTGGCGAGCTCTGGAAGTCGCCGCCGCGATGGGCGCGCAGATACTGGAGTTCCATTTCACCGACCAGAAACAGGGCAGGTCATTCCGGGATCACCAGTTGTCGCTGGACGGCGAGGATCTACGGAGCCTCGTTCGCGCGCTGGATGAGATCAGCGTGCTCAAGGGCGTCCCCGAGAAGAGACCACTGCCAATCGAGATTGAGAACAATCACCTCGACTCCTTCCGCCGCGCGGTCTACCCGGCCCGCGCTATTGAGATCGGAGAGGTGCTCACCGAGCACAATCTGTGCGTACTGCGTCCCAACCACGGCATCGACGCACGCGAGTATTATCAACTTCTAGGTCGTCGCGCACGCCGGCGCCTTCTCCGCCACGAACAGTTGGACTGGCAGGACATCGAATGACGACGCCTCCCGTCCCGGAGACTTCCGATCGGTGTCCGTTGTGCTCCGCGACCACCTGGGTCGAGGACTCGGTGCCCGAGCCCAATCTGTACTCGGAGAAG
>JBAXLW010000181.1:0-2447 GCA_037134575.1 Verrucomicrobiota bacterium
AAGTGTTTGACGATGGCGGCGGTGAGGCCGGGGATGTCGTGTTTCGAGGCTTCGAACGTGGGCTTCATGCCATGCTTGCGCAGCGTATCGCTGGTGACCGGGCCGATGCTAGCGGCACCGCAGTCTTCGGGCCAGTCGAGGCCGAGGGCGAAAAAGTGATCGACCGTAGAGCTGGAGGTGAAGGTGATCAAATCGGCGCCTTCTTCGATCAGGCGGGCGCGGGCACCCGTGGGATCCTCGGTTTCAGCGACGGTGCGGTAAGCGATGCATTCATCGACGATGGCACCTTGTTTGGTGAGTCCCTCGCCGACGACGTCACGGGTCTCCGCGGCCTTGACCCATAGCATGGTGAGATTTTCGATGTCTTCCTTCTTGAACGCATCGACCAAGCCTTCGGCGACGAAGCGCTCGGGGATGAGATCGACGGAGAAATGGTACTCGCGGATTTTCTGCGCGGTGCCCTCGCCGATGGCGGCGATCTTTGGGTTGCCGAGGCTGCGGGCATCGCCGAACGTGGCAAAAAACGCATCGAAGAAACGCTCGACGCCGTTCGGGCTGGTGAAGACAAGCCAGTTGTACTCGTGGACATGGGTGACCAGTTCGGCGAATTCGACGCGGTCCGGCGGACCCTCAATACGAATGGTCGGCAACTCAATGACATCGGCGCCGAGGTCGCGGAGCGCCTTGCTTAGTTCGCCTGCCTGCTCGCGGGTGCGGGTGACGACGATGCGCTTGCCAAACAGCGGGCGCTTTTCGAACCAGTTGATCTTCTTCCGCTCGTTAACCACGCCACCAATCACGGCGACGGCAGGGGAGCTGAAGTTTTCGCGCTCGGCGATGTCAGCGATGGTCTCAAGGGTGCCGACGATGGTTTTCTGCGAACCGGTCGTTGCCCAGCGGGTGAGTGCAATCGGCGTGTCTGCGGCGGCACCGTGCTTGATAAACTCGCCGGTGATTTCGCGCAGGCGGGCCACACCCATCAGGAAAACCTTGGTGCCGGGCGCTTGCGCGAGCTGGGCGTAATCGACCGAGCTGAAGCCTTTGGTCGGGTCCTCGTGGCCGGTGAAAATGGTGAGCTGTGTGTTGTGATCGCGGTGGGTGACGGGGATGCCAGCGTAGGCGGGACCGGCAATGGCCGAGCTGATGCCTGGAACGATTTCGAAATTCACGCCCGCTGCGGCGAGTTCGGCGGCCTCTTCACCACCGCGGCCGAAGATCATCGGATCGCCGCCTTTGAGTCGGACGACGTTTTTGCCTTCCTTGGTTTTCTCGACGATGATGCCGTTGATCTGATCTTGCGGCACCGAGTGATCCTTGGCGCGCTTGCCGACGTAGATTTTTTCGCAGCCCGCCTTGGTCCAGCCGAGCAGCTCGGGGCTACTAAGGGCGTCGTAGACAAGAACGTCCGCCAGTTCGATGCACTCCTTGGCGCGCAGGGTGACGAGACCGAGATCGCCGGGACCGGCGCCGACGAGATAACAAGTGCCAGATTTGCTCATGAGAGGGAGTTGAAAAGTTCGAGTGCGAGAGTGATGGGATCGTTGCCACGGGCTTCGCCCGATTTTGGCGTGCCGCCTGCGTCGGGAAAGACGCGGGCTTTGAGATGGATTTCGCCGTCGTTAGAGATCGACGAGTAAACGCCGACGGGCGTGTGGCAGCCACCATCGAGCAAGCGCAGGAACTCGCGTTCGGCGGTGATGCGCAGCCACGATTCGCGGTGGCCGATGCTTTCGGCTAACAGTCTGCTAGATTCATCGTTGGCGCGGACCTCAAGGCCGATCGCGCCTTGGCCAGCGGCAGGAAAAAATTCGCTCTCGTCCAAGCGCGTGACGAACAAGCCGGGGATTCCCGCCACGGATTCGTCAAAACCCACGGCGGTGTGAGGGATGAAGTCGAGTCGGACCAAGCCTGCTTCCGCCAACACGATCGCGTCGTAAGTTCCGTCCTCGGCCAGCTTGCGCAGGCGCGTTGGCACGTTGCCGCGCAGATCGGTGATTTGAAGATCGGGCCTCAGCCATTCCATCTGTTTGGCGCGGCGCACGCTGCTGGTGCCGACCGTTGCGCCGATGGGCAAAGCCGCGAGGCCACCAGGTGCGCGCGTGACTAATACGTCGCGGACGGGGGCGCGTTCTAACACCGCTGCCAGCGCGTAGCGATCCTCCAACACCGTTGGCAAATCCTTCAGGCTATGAACCGCGATGTCGATGTCGCCGAGATCGAGCGCCTCCTCGATTTCCTTGATGAAAACTCCCTTGTCGAAAGTACCTTCCGCCTTCGCCACTTCTGCGAGCGAAACATCGGTGCGGCGGTCGCCTGTGGTCTTGATGACCTTGCGCACGATCGTGCGACCGGGGAACGCTGCGGCCAATGCGGCTTCGGTGGCGGTAGCCTGCACGAGGGCCAGTTCGCTGCCGCGAGTGCCGACGATGATGGGAGTAAGGGATTCG
>JBAXLW010000182.1:0-2404 GCA_037134575.1 Verrucomicrobiota bacterium
CTGCATTCCGGGTTGGGCGCACTGCATTCCGGGTCTGGCGCACTGCATTCCGGGTCTGGCGCACTGCATTCCGGGTTGGGCGCACTGCATTCCGGGTTGGGCGCACTGCATTCCGGGTTGGGTGCAGCTGGCTGGTGCTAAGTTCCCGATGAACCTCAGGTGGACCAACTGGGGGGAATGGTGCACGCTGCAGGGTTCGAACCTGCGACCCCATCCGTGTGAAGGATGTGCTCTACCACTGAGCTAAGCATGCTTTCCTGAGGGAAAAGGCCGTGTGGGGGCGGCCGGAGCGGCAAGGATTAGAGCGGGCGGCACCAGTTGGCAAGCAATTCAGCACTTTCGCAGGGGTTTTTTCATTTGCGGCTTCGCAGGGCGGGGCGGGCTGCCCTAGGCTGTGGCCAGCAAGTATTGTGGCCCAGATTCCCAAAGAAAGTGTTGAGAAAGTGCTCGAAGCGACGGATATCGTCGATTTGATCGGTTCTTACATTCAGGTGAAGAAGGCGGGTTCGTCGTATCGGGCGAATTGCCCGTTCCACCACGAGAAGACGCCGTCGTTCTATATCACGCCCTCGACCCAGCGCTTTCATTGTTTTGGCTGCGGCAAGGGCGGCGATGCGATTTCGTTTGTCCGCGATCACGAGAACCTGCCGTTTGTCGATGCGGTGCGGAAGCTGGCGTCGCGGGCGAACATTCACATCGTCGAGGAGGACGCGGACCCGAACGCGGACCAGTCGCGGCGCTTGCGCGGGCGCTTGCTGGACATTCACCGCGAGGCGACGGCATTCATGCACGAGCGGCTGATGCAAGATCCGGCGGCGAGCCATGCGCGGGAGTACATGCAATCGCGCGGCTTCGGCAGCACGATGGCGGCCAGTTGGTCGATCGGCTGGATGCCGGATAATCCCAAGGTGTTTCTCGACTGGGCGCGCGGGCGCAAATTCAGCGGCCGCGAGTTGGTGGATTCCGGCTTGGTGAAGCTGAAGGAAGACGGCCAGCCGCGGTCGGGGCTGTTTGTGCGCTTTCAAGATCGGCTGATGTTCCCGATCCGCAACGAGATCGGCGATGTGATCGCCTTTAGCGGGCGGCAACTGCGCGAAAATAAGAACAGCGGCAAGTACATCAACTCGCCCGAGACGGCGATTTTCAAGAAGTCGCGGGTGTTTTTTGGCCTGGACCGGGCGATGCGGCCGATCCTCAAGGAGAAGGCGGCACTGCTGTGCGAAGGGCAGATTGATGCGATTTGCTGCCACGAACTGGGCATTGCCCACGCCATCGCAACCTGCGGCACGGCCTGCACCCAGCAACACGCGCGACTGCTCAAGCGCTACACCAGCAACGTATTGGTCTGCTACGATGCCGATAACGCGGGCCTAGCGGCGACGGAAAAGGCGTACCGCGAACTGGTCCCGGAAGGACTAGCCGTGCGAGTGGTGGAGATGCCGGCGGGGGACGATCCCGATACGTACCTGAAGGCCCACGGCGAGGTGGCGTTCCGGCAATTACTGGCCAACGCCAAGGAGTTTTTCGATTTCAAACTGGAGCGGGCGAAGGCGAACGGGGTGTTCAATTCCGCGACGGCGCGCGCTGCGGCCTTGAACGAATGCGCGGAGCTGCTGTCATTGATGACCGATTTCGCCGCGCGGGAGAATCAGCTCAACATCGTCGCCACCCACCTCCAGACTTCGACGGTGGCGCTGCGCGAGGCGATCGCCCAGGCGAAGGCGAAGCCGAAGCGGACCTACGCGGACAATTCCGCGCCGCAAGACGAAGCGGCCGCGCCCGCCGAGCCGACGCGGCTGCACCGGATCGTGGCATTTTTGTGTCACCTGGCGCTTTCCTCGGGCCCGGCGCAGTGTTTTCTGGCGGAGCAGTTCGAGACACTGCACGAGGCGAACCGCTGGCTGGAAGGGATCCCGCTGCTAGAAACGATTCTGGGTGCAGCGCCCGACCCCGCATCCAACGCAGCGGTCAATGCATTCATCGGCGGACTCTCCGACGCCGATCGTTTGGCGCTGGCTCATGAGACGTCGTCGCTGGACGGGGTGACGCTGGATGGCATGCAGGCGGCGGAACAGGCACTGGCCTTGTTGTCGGCGACGGTCTTGCAGCGGCGCGATGCGGCCGTCAAAGCGGAGTTGAAGCAACCGGGCCTGGAAGCCGAGCGCATGGTCGAACTGCTGCACGAGGCGAAGGAGATCAGCAGCTTGCTGCGTGGGATCGGGCAACGCTCGGTGTTTGCGGACGAGCTACCAGCCTCCACGTGGAAGCCGAAGCCGCCGCCATGGCAGAAGAAGTGGCAGGACCGCACGAAGTAGGCGCGCGGATGGGGAGCGCCGACTATGGAGCGCCGACTTTAGTCGGCAGCATTGGATCGATACTCGCCGACTAAAGTCGGCGCTCCAAG
>JBAXLW010000183.1:0-2354 GCA_037134575.1 Verrucomicrobiota bacterium
CATAGCTTTCTTGGATTGCTCCCGCCGATTTTCCCGACAAGATCTATTGCACACACGATGGTAACGTTGGATCCCCATAAGCACCGCGACGGTCGTCTCTGGATGATTGCCTTTGGGCTGTCGCTAATGACCAACATCGTCATCGTAACAATCTTGGGGTTCGCGTCGCTGCGTTCTCAGATTTTCCGGCAGAAAACCAAGCCTTCGACACCAATCCCGATCGAGACTATGGTAACGATCTTCCCAGATCTGGTTGCGGCCAACCAAAGCGCCGAACAAGCGCTGCCCGCCACGGCATCCGCACACAAATCTCGATTTGCGAGAACCAGCGAGGATCAAGCCGCGCCGACGCCAGCAAACGCGGCTTTCATCGGTGAAAGAAACACTCGCGCCACCAGCGATCGCGCCCCGAATTCCGCTGCTTTTCCTTTGCCTTCACAGTCAGGCGTCGCTCCCAAGGACGACTCCGACATTGAGACGACAGAGAGCCGCTATCAGGAAGGAAAATCCACGAACCATCCGGCCGACACGCCCGCCATGGAGTCCCCCACACCCGCGCGTCCTGAAATGACTGCGACAGAAAAGCCAAAACTCACCACACCTATAGCACCCAGCAGCCCGTCACCGCGCCGGGAGAAATTGTTGGACGGCCCCAATCCCGTGGACGTTCCTATCCCCAAGGAAACGGCGGCAAATTCTGAAACCAAAGCGCCTCAGAAAACCAAGATTGTAACCGAGCCATCACCTTCGCCACTTTCACCTCCTAATATCACCCCGCCACCGGTAGTGAGACCACCACCAGCTCCCGAAGCCAAGGGTTTCCAACGCAAGACCGCCATGGTTGGCTCGATCTCGCGCACAGGCCGCAGCGCGCTCGATGTCGCAGATTCGCCACTCGGTCGCTACCACGCCGTCATCAGCCGCGCCGTCGAACAGGAATGGCAGCGCAACTGCGTGCGGCACCGGGATTTTATCACGCCGGGATTCCTAACCGTCCGGTTCTTCGTCGAGCCTAACGGCCACGTTCGCACCGTCCAGTTTGTCGGCGAAATGGAAACAGGTGAAGTTCAAAAAGGATTTACTCTGAACGCGATCCGCGACGCCGAGATTCCCCCCATGCCCGCAGTCTTAAAAAAAGAATTCGCCAAAGAACCGCTCGAACTTATTTTCAACTTCTACTTCTAACAAACCATCATGACTCAACATCTCAGCCAAATACTCGCCAGCAATGAATCCGGCGGCCTCAGCGTCGCTTTGGACTTTCTCCACAAAGGCGGCATTTTTATGATTCCGCTAGGCATCACCTCGATCGTTGGGATGATGGCAATCGTTTATAAATTCCTATCGCTATCCAGCAGCCGCATCATCCCCGCAGCGCTGGCACTTGAAGTTTCTCAAATCTCGCAGCCGATTGCCGAAGCCCACGCGGTAACTCTGCTCCGGAAATGGGAAGGCGGACCAAGTACTCTCGACCGTCTCGCTGCCGTGGCGCTGAAACATCGCGGTAAATCGCGCAGCGAAATCACTCACGCGGTTGAGTCTTCCGCCCGCGAAGAGGTCCTCTATATGCACTCAGGCATCTCGATTCTCGATACCATCATAACCATCTCGCCGCTGCTCGGTCTTTTGGGCACCGCCTCGGGACTCGTCCGTATTTTCCAAGGCCTGGGCGACAATTCCGACCACCTCGCCATCGCCCGCGGCATTTCCGAAGCACTCACCACCACGATTTTCGGTCTAGCGATCGCGGTTCCCTGTGTCATTGCCCACGGCTACTTCATCCGCCGCATCGAAATGCTAACTGCACGAATGGAATCCTTGCTCTCGCATCTTTCCGCCGCCTTCGGAAAAACCAACACAAACGCCTGACCTACCATGCGTTTCCATCGCCCCAAAACCACGCGCAGCCAAGTCGCGGTCATTCCGATGATCGACATCCTTTTTGTGCTACTCGTTTTTTTCATCGTTTCAACCGCCTTTAAAAAGCCACGGGATGTACTACACATCCAGTTGCCAACCGTTCACGAAATCCCATCTGACACCGTCTCCGACGTGCGCTCGACCATCGCTCTTGATGCCAGTGGCCATGTCACTCTCGACTCACTCGCAGTGCCCGATGGATTGCTAGAATCCTATCT
The DNA here is from genome assembly GCA_037134575.1 of Verrucomicrobiota bacterium. Taxonomy (GTDB): domain Bacteria; phylum Verrucomicrobiota; class Verrucomicrobiia; order Verrucomicrobiales; family Akkermansiaceae; genus Luteolibacter. The sequence goes on from JBAXLW010000183.1 coordinate 2,139, forward strand.
CGCCGCCTATCAGAAACAAAATCCCGGGCGCAAACTTGAACTAGAAGCGGACCGCAATATCCCACTCGAACGCCTGCTCAAAGTTTGGGATGCGCTGACCAAAGCAGGCATCCAAATCAAAGACGTTCCTGCCCGCATTAAAATCGCAGAATAACTCGGCACCGGCCACTGCGAGTTCTAAGCCAAGGAGTACCGGCTTCAGCCGGCTCTTCATCG
>JBAXLW010000184.1:0-2324 GCA_037134575.1 Verrucomicrobiota bacterium
TGTCGGCGTATTTGCCGGTGAACCCATGATCATCAAACGGCAACCGAGTGTAATAACCCTTGAAGTGCGACGCCGAAAATTCTTTGGCGCCAATCGCCGTGATGCCCGCGGGCGTTGACTCGGCGGCCACAAGTGGGAATGCGAGGGCCGCAGAAAAGGCTAGACAAAGTGCGGAAATTTTTTTCATCAGTTTGTTCATTTTGATTGGCTCATTCAAGCGGACAAATGAATAGTTACCTCGAATGCAGGCGTCAATAGCTATACAATCCATGAAAACCCTATTTCCTGAAAATCTTGCCGATCGCATCCGTGCCGCCAAAATTGTTGCGGTCGTTATAATCGACGAACCGACCGATGCGGTGCCGCTGGCTCGCGCGCTGCTCGCAGGCGGTATCGATACCATCGAACTCACACTCCGCACGCCCACGGCATTGGAATCGCTGGCCGCCATCCGACGGGATTGCCCCGAAGTTATCGTGGGGCTGGGCACGGTACTCACTCCCGAGCAGGTAGGCCAGGCGGTTCAGGGTGGAGCTGCGTTTGCTGTCTCCCCCGGTCTCAACCCGGATGTCGTCCGCGCGGCCGCTGCAGCCGGCCTGCCCTTTGCTCCGGGAATCGCCACGCCTTCCGATATCGAGAGCGCCGTGGCCTTGGGCTGCCGCCTCTTGAAGTTTTTCCCTGCGGAGCCCTCCGGCGGCATCACCTACCTGAAATCGATTGCCGCGCCCTACGCCCACTTGGGGCTGGAATACATCCCGCTGGGCGGCCTTGACGTGGAAAACTTCACCCGCTACCTAGCCCTCGACAACGTGCCAGCGGTGGGAGGTTCTTGGATAGCCCCACGCGACCTGATCCGCAAACGCGACTGGGAAACCATCACCGCGAACGCGCGCCAGGCGGTAGAAAAACTCACCCACTGAACTATCATCATCATGAAACCACAACCCACCATCGTCACCTTCGGGGAAATCATGGGGCGCATGAATACGCCCGGCCACCTGCGCTTCGCTCAAGCAATGCCCGGGACTCTGGAAATCACTTTTGCCGGCGCGGAAGCGAACGTCGCGGCCTCGATTGCCATGCTCGGCGGAAGGGCGCGCTTTGTGACCGCCCTGCCGCGCAATGTGCTCGGCGACGGCTGTGTGAGGACCCTCTCGGGGCTTGGAGTGGACACCACCCGCATCGTCCGGACCGACCGCGGTCGTCTTGGGCTTTATTTTCTCGAAAAAGGCGCCAATCAACGCCCCAGCCAGGTGGTTTACGACCGCGACCACAGCAGCATCGCGCTGTCCGGCCCGGAGAGCTACGATTGGACGGAGGCCTTCGCCGGAGCCGATTGGCTGCACACCACCGGCATCACGGCCGCTTTGTCGCGGCTGTCGTTTGAATCAACCCTCGCAGCAGTGAAGGCGGCGAAAGCGGCGGGCCTGACCGTTTCGTGCGATCTCAACTTCCGGAAAAAACTCTGGCGCTGGGAGGAGGGCACGTCCTCGACCGCGCTGGCAGGCCGTTGCATGCGCGAGATCCTGCCCTATGTGGATGTGGTGATTGCCAACGAGGAGGACGCCTCGGATGTTTTGGGCATCGAGGCCGAGGGGAGCGACATCCATAGTGGCCACCTCGAGGTTGACCGCTACCCTGAGGTGGCGAGGGAAATCGTGCGCCAATTCCCGAATGTTTCGAAGGTCGCCATCACACTCCGGGAGAGCCTTTCAGCCTCGCACAACAACTGGGGTGCCATGCTCTACGAGGCCGTCACAGGCGCGGCGCACTTTGCCCCGCTCAAGGATGGCGCCTACGCACCCTACGAAATCCGGAACATCGTGGACCGCGTGGGTGGTGGCGACAGCTTCGGCGCGGGCCTGGTTTTCGCACTGACCACTCCCGGCCTCGAAAGTCAGGAACTGGCCATTCGATTTGCGGTTGCGGCCTCGTGCCTTGCGCATTCGATCGAGGGCGACCTCAACTTCAGCTCCCGGGCCGAGGTGGAATCACTCATGGGCGGAAGCGCCTCAGGACGTGTCGTGCGCTAAACGGTTCGCAAGCCGTGCCAGCAGTCCCACTTATTGAGATAGGATTCGCTTTTTCCAACTTCACCTCTGTCCTGCAACCTCCTCATCGCGTTCCAAACACGATGAGGCGTGCCAGCGTTAAGTTCTTTGGCAATCCACGCCATCGACATCGCCGTCTGTTTTCGCAGTTCCGCCGCCAATTCGATGTTCAGCGGAAGACGATGTAAAGAGCTACGAAAACAGCGACCACAAAGCCCGACATCAAGCGATAGTCGGAGAGGCCGGATCCACAGCGCTGGCGGATCGGTTCGG
>JBAXLW010000185.1:0-2258 GCA_037134575.1 Verrucomicrobiota bacterium
GCCATCCTTCAATCCCTGTCCGACAAACTTTTTTCGCCCGCCGATGCTGACTATTTCCAATTCCTGAAAACTCTGCCATGACAAACCCGCTGCCATGCCTACACTCTCCGTCGTGAGCTATCAGGTCTTCGCCCGCAAATACCGACCCAAAACCTTCGACGACGTCCTCGGACAGGATCACGTCGTCAGGACCCTTCGTAACGCCATCGCCCAAAAGCGACTGGCGCATGCGTATCTTTTCGTCGGTCCGCGCGGCACCGGCAAGACGTCCACCGCCCGCATTCTGGCCAAGGCGCTGAATTGCACCGACGGCCCGAAAGCCGACTTTGACCCCGACGAGGACGTCTGCATCGAAATCGCCGAAGGCCGCTCGCTCGACGTTCTGGAAATCGACGGTGCCTCGAACAACGGCGTCGAACAAGTCCGCGACCTACGCGAATCCGTCCGCTTCGCCCCCGCCCGCGGCCAATTCAAGATTTTCTACATCGACGAGGTTCACATGCTCTCGAACCCTGCCTTCAACGCGCTGCTCAAGACGCTCGAAGAGCCGCCACCGCACGTCAAATTCATCTTCGCCACCACCGAGGCGAACAAGATCCTCCCCACCATTCTCTCGCGTTGCCAGCGCTTCGACCTGCGGCCGATCCCCACGGAAACCATCGCCGCGCACCTGCTCCACATTGCCAGCGAAGAAAATATCGCGCTCGATGAAACCGCCGCCTGGGCCATCGCCAAAGGCGCGGACGGCGGCATGCGCGACGCCCAGTCGATGCTCGACCAGCTCGTTTCTTTCTGCGGCGACTCGATCAACGAGGCCAACGTGCTCGACGTCTTCGGCTTCACCTCGCGCGAAAAGGTCGCCGCGTTGACACAAACCTTGCTGGCCCGCGACAACCCCGCCGCCCTCTCGCTGATCCAGAAAGAAGCCGAAAGCGGCCGCGAACTTTCCCAGCTGTTAGGCGAACTCATCGGCTGCCTGCGCGCCCTGCTCGTCGCCAAGCTCGACCCCTCCGCCGATGGCGACGGCATCCCTGCCCCGCTCTGGAGCGACTTGCTCAAGTCCGCCGACGAATACCCACCCGACCGCATCCTTTCCGCCATCGACGTCTTCGCCGAAACGGAAGGCCGCATGAAATGGGCGACTAACAAGCGCCTCCACTTCGAGCTTGGCGTCATCAAGGCAATCCAATCCCTCGGCGAAGTGCGCATCACCGACGTCATCAAAGTCCTCACCCGCGGTGCCGACTTCATCCCCGCTAGCCCAGTCGCCACGACCTCTACCACCCCTGCCACAACCCAGGCACCCGCTCAAAAAGCGGTCGAAGCCGAACCCGTTTCCGCCATCGCCATCGCCGAGCTCGAGGAACCAGAGCCGGCCGTCATCGCGCCGCAACCTGAACCCGTGCCCGCTCCGGTAGCCGCCAAGCCTAGCCCCAGCGGCGGACTCTCCAGCTTTGACTCCCTCATCGAGGCCGCCCCCGACTTCAGCGAGCCGCCTGCCCCAGCTGAACCGCCACCGTGGAATACCGAAAAGCCCGCCGCCGAGATCAAAGCACCGGAACCCACCCCAGTCGCTGCCGTAATCGACGACACCTTCCACAACGACCCGCTCATTCAAGCCGCTCTCGTGAAATTCGAAGGCAAGATGCTCAGCTGAGCCGAAGTGCCAAGTAGCTGGAGCGTCCCGCTCCAGACCGTTGCGGGAGGCGTCCCGCCTCCCGCCAGATCTCCTTTGGGCGGGACGCCCAAACAACGGTCTGGGGCCGGAGGACCCAGCCACCTTCGCGCTGGCGCGGCGCGGGTTTTCGATTGCGCGGATTTCGGCGGGTGAATGGCATCGGCTACTGGGCGGCGGCGGCCTAGTTCAATGGACTGGCCATGCCGCTGATCGCGCCGCGCCCAAGCCCTAGGCCACCTCAAGACGAAGGGCGAAGACTCAGCGGTCAATCCCATCCCTTCTCAAAGCCACCCCCTGCTCACCACTTGAATTCGCAACCGATGCCTAAGACCCGCGATGGTGTTACCGCACATCCTCAACGCTGCTTGAAGCGCCGCTCATACTCGCGGTGCAAGCCTTGATGCATCGCCGCCAACTCCACGACGCTGAGCGGATCGAGCACCTCGCTTGAACTTGGGATCATTCCGAGAAAATCTTCCAAGGTCTGGATCTTGCCAATCCACAGACCCTTCTCCAGACCTTTCTCAAGACCCTTTTCCATGCCTTCGGCAATCAGTTTTTCGGCGACGGACATGGCGTT
>JBAXLW010000186.1:0-2227 GCA_037134575.1 Verrucomicrobiota bacterium
GTGCGCCCAGACCGAAATGCGGTGCGCCCAGACCGAAATGCGGTGCGCCGAGACTGAAATGCAGTGCAGAGAAAGACCGTGAATATGCCTCAGCGGGACTTTGTAGTGTGCGTTAGCATCGTTTTCTCGACCATTTGAAAGTTGCGCCTGACCCCGAAAATCTGGGTGGCGAAGACGGCTCCATCCTTGTCGACGACGGTGCCCACCCCTGTGTCGGTCCAGGTATTATTGGCCATCGCGACCTCGTGATTGGCGGAGTTTTGCCATAGCTGGGCGACGGCTTTGGCGGTTTGAGTCTCGCTGCCGCGGTTGAAGGTGAAGGCAACATTCTCACTGCAGGTATCCATTTGATAGCGGAGGAAGGCGACGCGGGCCCGTGTTTCAGCCCCGATGTGACTGACATTTTTGCCGTAGAGGCTGAAGGTGCCGCGATGTTTGCGCAGGTATTCGGAATGTTCGCGGGCGAGTTGATCCAATCCGGCATGACGCGGAAGCTGTGCCGCACCGCGACTGCGGCGATAGGCATTCACCTCTTGGAATAGCTGCTGGGAGAGGGTGGATTCGGTGTGCCGTGCCATGAAGAGATGGCGAGACATGGGTGGTCCGTTGCAGCATAAAAGCACAACGGCCAAACTGGCGTTCACGGTTTTCGAGAAACACCGCGATATTTTTTGCGAAGTTCTCGTTTGATGGGCAGGTCGGGGGAGGGGCTCGGCCGATGGTATCGCCCCGGTGGCACTGTTGATAGAAAGTTTCATGGGGGGAGGGTTTCATGGGTGATGAAGTACAGGATAATAAAGCACGGATGGCGGCGAAAAACCATTCGAAACACTGGCTCGCGACTATCGTTTTCATTCGTGCTTGGCAGTTGGTACGGGGCAGGGGACGATCCTCGTCATGGGAACTGCGATCCGAGAGTTTGATGGTCTTCGCGTTATGGTGGATGACGTGGTCTATATGCCCAGCCTGGACGCGCCGCCGGAAAAGCCGCATCCATTCGTTTATTTTATCTCGATCCACAACGATTCACCGGTGCCGGTGACCATCCGCGGTCGCAAGTGGGTGGTGCACGAGGACGAGGGCGAAATCACCGTGGTCGAAGGCGACGGCGTGGTCGGGCAGACACCCGTGATCGAGCCGGGTGGTCACTTCTCTTACAACAGCTACCACGTCGTCGCCAAATGCGCGCGGGCCAACGGCGCATTTTTCGGCGAAACGGCTACCGGCGAATGGATCTTCACCCGCATTCCTGAGTTCCACTTGGCGGTGCCGAACTGGGCGTGACCTAGGGAGAGGAGATCCTTCGGTCAACCGGGATGGTGATCGGTCGTTCGGGCCAGAGTTACGAGTGTTTGCGGGGTTTCCAACAAATACGCATCTGCCAAGCTGCCGACGGCGGAAAGCAGCGCCTGATCGTAAGCGGCGTCCGTGCTGGCGGCTGGCTTGATCTTGATTTGGGCAGATGCGGAGGGGATTGGACTGAGGGTCACAACGAGCAACCCGATGAGGAGGGGGAATTTTTTCATGGCGGATAGATGGATATCCCCGAGCGCTGGCATGGCTCGAGGTTCTCATCAGTAAACCACGATTTCCGCGTTTTACAACCGGCAGTCCGCCCGCGTGTCAATCAAGCGACCATCGAGGCCTCGAGCTCGGCCTTGAGCTCGGCCTTGAGCTCGGCCTTGAGCTCGGCCTTGAGCTCGGCCTCAAAGTCCGCCTCCAGCTTGGCCTGGATGCCGGCCTCGCTCGATGCTTCAGCCTCCTCGGCGGCAGCCTGTTGGGCGTCGATTTCCGCGGATTTGGCGGCTTCTCGTGCCATGCGCTTGTCCAACTTCCTCTGTTCGCGCTCCCGGCGCTTGTAATCTTTGCTTGGTGTGACGGCCATTGGTAAAATCCTTGTTCGTTGTTGAACCTTGACTGGTTCGTCAGGCCCGTTTCGGAGAAAACATCGGCCTGCGCACGGCCTCTTACAAGGCAGTGCCAGTTTGAAGCAATTGAAAATAAACGAAAATGCTCATACCGCGCCCCGCGGCGTGCTGGCGGCCCGGGGATCATGATGGCGGCAGGGACAGGATGGCCGACCGCGACCGGTTGGGGCCTCGCCCTCGGCGAGAGACCTTCACTGTGCAGATGCAGTGCGGAGTCGATCGATCGCCTGAGGCCTGTGATTTTGCTACTTTATTCTTGTAAATCCGGGTGAGTTGATTAGAACGGCGACGTATTCGTT
>JBAXLW010000187.1:0-2221 GCA_037134575.1 Verrucomicrobiota bacterium
GGGCCGAAGGCTAAAAGAAATCAAAAAACCCCCTCTTATCCCTCTTCCATCTACGTCAATCCGCGTCCATCTGCGGTTAAAATTTCTTCCTCAGCGGTCCAGCAGAGCAAACTTCAGCTCGGCCTCGGAGACCACCTCGCCATTGACGAGACAGCGGCAACGTGTCTGGCCGATGGAACCGCGGATCTTGATGATCTCGGTTTCGATGAAAAGCGTGTCGCCCGGCATCACGGGGCGGCGCCATTTGACGCTGTCCGCACTCATGAAGTAGCCGATTTTGCCGACGTTTTCGGGCTTGCGCAACATCAACACGGAGGAAACCTGAGCCATCGCTTCGAGTTGCAATACGCCCGGCATGATCGGGTGACCCGGGAAGTGGCCTTGGAAAAACGGCTCGTTGATCGTGACGTTTTTCATGCCGGTGCACTTGTTGTCGCCCAGGCAATCGACGATGCGGTCGACCATCAGGAATGGATAGCGGTGCGGCAAAATCTTCATCACCTCGTCGATGTTGAGCACGCTCTCGCCGTCGGGGATCTTCACGGGGGCGGGCACCATCAAGCGCATCCGGTTGTACTCGGTCTTGAGCGTGGAGGCCATCTTGGTGTTCGGACCGTGGCCGGGCTTCACCGCGATGACGTGGCCGAGAATCTTCACCCCCGCCAGCATCAGGTCACCGATCAGGTCGAGCGCCTTGTGGCGGGCGAACTCATTGTTGAAGCGCAGCGCCTCCTTTGACATGATCTCCTCGCCGCGGATGACGATCGCGCTTTCCAGCGAACCACCCTTGATCAAGCCCTTGTCGAGCAATGGCTTGACGTCTTCATAGTAAACAAAGGTCCGCGCCGCGCAGATTTCCTTCTCGTACGTCGTCGGATTGACCTCAGTGGAGAAGTACTGGGTGAAGCGGCCATCGGGGCCGACGTTGGTCACCGAAACTTTGAAAGTCTTGCACGGAACAATGGTGATGATCGTGCCGTCGCCCATTTCCTGGTGGATCGGCTCGCGGATCTCCCAGACCCGGCGCGGCAAACTCTGCGCCAGCGTGCCGACCTTTTTGATCAACTCCACAAACGGCCGCGAAGATCCGTCGCCGATCGGTGGTTCATTGGCATCCATCTCGATTAAGGCGTTGTCCACGCCCATGCCCACCAGCGCGGAAAGGATGTGCTCAACCGTGTGCACCTTGACCGATCCTTCTGCCAAAGTCGTCGCCCGCTCGACGGTCTGCACCTTATCCACATCCGCATTGATAAACGGTTGATCCGGCAAATCCATGCGGCGGAACTTGAATCCATGGCCCTCGGGCGCAGGTTTCAGCGTGAGCGTGACCTTCTGACCGGTGTGGAGCGAAGTGCCTTCCAGAGTGGCAGAACTGGCGAGAGTGTGTTGAACAGCGGCGGACATGAAGCAGCAGATTCCATTCTTACGCGCCAACTATCAAGCCGTAATGATGAATCTCTTCACCGCCCAAGCTGCGGCGCCCTGAAGCCACTAAGGGGGGGTCGACGTGCCGTCGACCCGGGTTGACCGAAGACCAACCCTCCAAACGTTCCACGCTTCACCGCTTGCAGTTTTGAAAAAGTGTCTATTTTTTCATTGATCTCCTGCAGAGAATGGCCCATCTTTCAAAGGTGAAGTTCATCCCCGGGGACAAGGCCAAAGAGAGCATGAAGCAGCGAGGGCTCACCTTCGAGCAAGTCGCTTCGGCCCCGGTCTTGGCCGCTCTTCCCAATCCAAAATATCCGAATCAGCTTCTTTTGATCATTGAAATCGCTGGCTACACCTACGCCGCACCCTGCGAGCGGCGTGGAGAGAGCTGGCGCATCATCACCGCCTACCCATCGCGCAAACACCACAAAATCTACGCCAAACCATGAAACCCCAACCCCGCCTCAAGACCGTCGAAGAAGTTCCGCTTTCTCGGTACGAGCAAGCCATAGAGGACGCCACCGTGGAAAACGCGATCCCTGCAAGCGACCCCGCCTTACTAGCCGAAGCTCGTGCCGGGATGGCGCGGCTCGCCGTTTCCCTGCGCGGCGGCAAACGCCCCGGCTCCGGCCGCAAACCGCGCGAAACCCGCCGTACTGTCGTTCTACTCGCCCCTGCGGTACGGGAACGTTTGGAAGAACTCGCTAAAACCAGCGGCAGTCTCAGCGCCGCCGTGGAAAAGGCCATCATGGCCATCCCTCATTAAATCCGCCCAAACAAAAAATCTTAC
>JBAXLW010000188.1:0-2218 GCA_037134575.1 Verrucomicrobiota bacterium
TCGGTTCGGAAGACTTCTACGGCGACATGGACTTCAAACTCTGTGGCACCAGCGAAGGCGTCACCGGTTACCAGCTCGATCTCAAGCTCGCCGGCCTCCCGCTCGCGATGCTCGAAGAGGCGATCCACATCGCCAAGGCCGGTCGTACCGACATCCTTGCGAAAATGGCCGAATCCATCGTTGAACCGAAGGAGCTCAGCCCGCACGCACCACGCATCGTTTCTGTCAAGATTCCTGCGGACCGCATCGGCGAGCTCATTGGACCTGGCGGCAAGAACATCAAGGGCATCCAGGCCGAGTCCGGCGCCGAGATCAACATCGAAGATGACGGCACGGTCCACATCTACGCTTCCAAGCAAGAAGGCCTCGAACGCGCCAAGGCGATGATCGACCGCATGTTCCAAGAAATCGAAGTGGGCAAGGTTTACACCGGCAAGGTCGTTTCCATCACCCAGTTCGGCGCCTTCATGGAAGTGCTTCCTGGCAAAGATGGTCTCGTCCACGTCTCCGAATTGGCCGAAGGCCGCACCGAAAACGTTGAAGACATCGTCAAAAAAGGCGACGTCATCACCGCCAAGTGCCTCGGAGTCGACGAAAAAGGCCGCGTGAAAATGTCACGCCGCGCCTGGCTCCGCGACCAAGCGGCTGCTCAAGCTTCACCCGAAGCGTAATCTGCGGGATCCAATCCTCAAGCCGACGCCTTGCAAAGGGCGTCGGCTTTTTTGTGGTAAAGGGGGATCAACGCGCCGCCTATTCAAGATCAACCCTCCCAATCTTCCACCCGCAGGCCGTTCAGGCGTTGGAATTCACGGCTGTTGTGGGTGACGAGCGTTAAATTAAGCGCCAGCGCCTGTCCTCCAAGTTGGAGGTCGTAGGGACCGATTTTGTTGCCAATTTTTTCCAACTCCCAGCGAATTTCCGCCGTTTTCAAGGCGGAATCCCAATCAAAGGGTAGCAAGTGAAATGGCGCCAGAAAGGTGGTGACTTTGCGCCCTTCAGCCTGCGGCTCGCGGCAACGGAAAACCCCGGCAAAAAGTTCAAAGACGCTGACCATTGATACGGCACAGTCTTCCGGGCGTTGGGCTGCAAGTTTTTGAACGACTCGGCTGTTGCCCCGCATGGCCGCGATACAGACGTTGGTATCGAGGAGGTAAATCATTTGGGAAAGTCTGCAAGCGGAGGCAGCTCGCCTTGGTCTGGTCGGACGAAGCTAGGGTCCTCAATCCGAATGCTGGCGAAGAAGTCTTCGGGCCAGACAGACGACTTGAGAGGCGCGAGAAAAACCCCATCACCCAAACGGCGGATGGTGAGCTCGCGACCTTCGAAGCGGAGCTCCTTCGGGATTCTGACGGCCTGAGAGCGACCATTGGCAAAAAGAGTCGTTGTCATAGCTCACATATATCCAATGGAGGGCGGCTCGTCAAACGAAGAAAGTGGCGCGAGACGGGTCAAGGCTCGCTCTACCTGACTTTGCTATTTCCGTAGCTGCACGGAAGAGTTAGCGTGCGCGCAGTGAAGATGAACGCGGGAGACATGCTGGTGGCTGCGCCTCTGCGCTGGGACGAGGCGTGTTTTGCCGTGCCTGCGGTGCGGGCCTTGATCGCATCGGGGCTGCGTGTGGGAGTTCTGTGCGAGCAAACGCAGCGTGAGTTCTGGGAAACCGTGGCAGGATTGAGCGTGATCGATTTCCCGGCGCAGGCCAAAGCCAAGGCGGTGGCGGCTCAGATCGCGGGCTCGTGGCAAGCGTCGCTGGCTTGGGAAGTTGGCGTGGCAGCGGAGGCATTCCAAATCGCGGCGATTCCGCGACGGCTTGGCGCGGACGAGCGGAAATTGAAAAAGCGGCTGACCCACCCGCTCAACGTTTCGGCGAGTCCGCTAGAGCATCGCGTCAGGCATTATCTGGCGGCCATCGAGGAACTCGACATCGAGACCGGTCGGGCCGAGTTTTTTGCGCCAGTGGAGCTGGGTGTCGAGCCCATCGCAGGGGCGGTGCTGCTATGCCCCGATTCCGACTTTGGAGCCAGCCACGAGTGGCCGATCGAACGCTGGGAGGAAATCGCTGGAAGGCTAGCCGAACAGGGTCGCCGCGTCGTCATCGCAGATCTACTGGATGGGCGCGGCTTGGGGAAAGTGCTCGCGGAAAAACTGGGCGGCGCAGCGGAGCTTCTCCCCCTCCCTTTGCTGGATCAGGCCCTGCCGCTGTTGGCAGGCTATCGGC
>JBAXLW010000189.1:0-2177 GCA_037134575.1 Verrucomicrobiota bacterium
TGGCCGCCAATCCGGTGAAGACCACGCTGATCTGGGGGCTCCAGGACACCATCGCCCCACTGCGCGTAGCGGCGTATGTGTGGAACGCCTACCTGGCCACCAAGGCGGGCGACAACGAGTTCTGGCTGCTGCCGAGGGCAAACCACTACCCGCAGAACGACCAGCCGGCCGAGTTCGTGCAGGTGCTCAACGCCACGCTGTCGAACAACTCCCCGGATATCCCGGGTGCGCTGTCCACCGACCCGGGCGCACCGGTATTCCTGGATCGCTCCCGCCCGCATCTGCTCTCGGCGAGCGAGGTTCTCCGCGGGTGAGCGGGTTTAGAACCACGCCACACCGTCAACTCCAAGGCATCAGCGGGAAAGGTGTTGCGATGACGCATGTTTGGAAGTCGATGGAGTTAGTCGCGGTTGGGGCGCTGAGCGTGTGGGGCACCCATCGCGCCGTGGTGTGGCTGCACGAATCGCCGGTGCGGGAACGTCGCACCGGGTCGGCTATCACCGCGCGGTAAAAGATCGTCAGGCGGCGGGGGGATCGCTGCGGTCGAGCTTTTCGGCGAGATGATCCGGACGTGTTCGTCTCGGTAGGTCCATGTCCCGCCAAATGGGCTGGGCTGCAGTGAAGTCGATGCCGTGCTTGACCAGGTTTGCCGCACTCTTGGCCGGATCAAACTCGAACTCACATTCGGCGTGCACCGCTAGGGCCCCAAAGCGGAAATCGGCACGACATGGACCCCGTCGGTTCGTTTCCCGCCGCCGCCAGTCGCTGTCACGACAACGAGAGCGGACGGTCTGCCATGCTTCGAGGTGTCTACATGGGCGGCGAAATCCAGGAGCCCTATCGCAGCCGTATCAATCACGTTTTGATCTCCCGACAGCTTCACCTCGAATGCGGCCCAGCCATCCGGCGTTTCGATGATCGCGTCAACTTCCTTACGACCGTGAGACTCCCGCCAGGAGTAGACCGTGCCGCCGAGCGGTTGCGCATAGATGCGAAGGTCGCGAACTGTCATCGCTTCGAAGTGGAATCCGGCGGCCTCGATGTCGGCAAGCAGATCCCGCGATCCAACCTTGAGCGCGGCGGTTCCCAGCGACGGGTCAACGAAGTAACGGACCGGCGCCTCCCGAAGTTCGGTGCGCGAACGCATGTGCGGCTTCCATGCCGGCGAGTTCTCGGTGAGTTTGAGACGATCCAGCGCGTCGAGGTAGGAGTTCACAGTCTCTCTAGCCGGAGCGCGATGGTCATCGCCTGCTACGTCTGCACCTAGTGCGGTGACTTTTATTGATGTCCCGACAGAACGCGCGAGTGATGAGAGCGCGCGACGTAATCGCTCGGGAGTGCGCTTGCCGACGCCAAACTCAGGTATGTCAATGTCCACGATCTGGGCGAGGTAATCGGCAATCCACCGGCGGGCACTGCGCTCAGACTGATCAAGCAAGGCCGGCCAACCGCCGATGACAATTCGCTCCATGAGGCCTGGAACCGTCATCGCGGTTCGCTTCGCCCTTTGATCTTCACCGCTAAGCAAAGCGGCCAGCGAAGCCTCACCTGTCGAATGGCCGGATTCGAATAAGCTCATCGGTCGCATCCGGAGCGTGCCAATCCGCCCAGCGCCGGAGTGCAATTCGCGCTCATCTTTAGGAGTCGCCGAACCGGTAAGGATGTACAAACCCCGGCGACGCAGATCATCGACATGCCGCCGCACCTGATCCCATACCTCGGGCGCGCGCTGCCATTCATCGAAAAGGATCGGCGTCTCGTGGTCGAACAACTCGTCCGGATTGAGGCTTAGAAGTGCGCGCGCGTTCGGGTCCGTGTCGAAGCGAATTGAAGTCTTCGCCCGTTGAAGGGCCGTTTCCGTCTTCCCACAGCCCTTGGGACCATCGATGAGGACGGCACCAATCGCGGTCAGCCGGTCGGCCAACTCGGAATCGACGACGCGCGCCCGATAGTCGAACATGGCATTAGTCTACATTTCCGACAGCTTTCACTCTTGCTTTTCGACAAGCTCTGCTCGTGCTTTTCGACAGCACGCGGACAAGAGGCTGCGCTCATCGAAAGTTCTTGCATGAAGGAGAGGGACCCGTGACCACCACACGCAAAGTGCGGGGCTCCCACCGAATCGTCAAAACTGTCGTCAAACAAGCTTCCGGAAGCCCGGAATATCGCCGTTTCTC
>JBAXLW010000190.1:0-2105 GCA_037134575.1 Verrucomicrobiota bacterium
TGGGACACCCGCTTTTCCAAAAAAGACCTCGCCGCCGCCGATCTGCCCGAGATCGCCCTCAGCAGCCTGCCCGCAGATCTCACCGTGCTCAGCCTGACTGCGCACGCCTTCAAGGCCGCCTTTGATCTGGAAAAATCCAACGGCGAACTCCGCAAACAGTTCATCACCTCCGGCTCCGTCCAGCTCAACGGCGAAAAGCTCATCGACCCAGCTGCAGCAGTAGCCCCCCAAGCCAGCGACGTGCTCAAGCTTTCGAAAAAACACGCCGTCCGCTTCGTCTGAGGCACCCGCGGGAATTTCGAGAAGTCGGGCTGACCCGTGCCATCGTATTCGGTAAAACGACTCGACGGCGTCTGCTTTTTTCTCTAGGTTGTCGTTGCATGAAAGTGATTTCGGCCAAGCCTCTTTCCCATTTCCGACTGCGCCTGAAGTTTGCGGATGGCGCGGAGGGGATTACCGATCTCTCGTCCATCGCGGGGAAAGGCGTGTTCAAAGCATGGTTGGAACCCGGCTTTTTCAATCAGGCCTTCGTCACGGCTCAGGGCGGCGTTGCGTGGCCGGGTGACTTGGATTTGTGCCCGGATGCCTTGTATCTGCAGGTGTCGGGCAAGCCGCTTGAAGACTTGTTTCCCAGTCTCAAACCGAGCACGGCTCATGTCTGAGGTTTATAAGCCTAAATCCGGATATGGGAACCACGAAAGGCACGAAAGACACTAAAAATGAATGCTTTGGAACTTCGTCAGCCACCACCCAACGGATGAGCCGAAACAGCACCTGCAACTCTTTGATTTTTCGTGGGATTTCGTGCCTTTCGTGGTTCCTATTTTCCCTTTTAGGATAAGGAGGGTCGACTTCACCTCGACCTAGGTTGACCGAAGGTCAACCCTCCTCAAGGCACCCGCGGGAACTTCGAAAAGTCCGGCTGACGCTTTTCGAGGAAGGCTTGTTTTCCTTCGCGGCCTTCTTCGCTCATGTAATAGAGCAGTGTCGCATTGCCGGCCAGGTCGAGCAGGCCCATCTGGCCATCGCAATCCGCGTTGAGGGCGGACTTGAGGCAGCGCAGCGCGAGCGGCGAGTGGGCGAGCATCTCGCGGCACCATTGCAGGGTTTCCTTTTCCAAATCAGCCAGCGGCACGACGGTGTTGACCAGCCCCATGTCGAGCGCCTGTTGGGCGTCGTACTGGCGGCAGAGGTACCAGATTTCGCGGGCCTTTTTCTGACCGACGATGCGGGCGAGGTAACTGGAACCGAGCCCGCCGTCGAACGAACCGACTTTCGGCCCCGTCTGGCCAAAGCGCGCGTTGTCGGCAGCGATCGTCAAATCGCAAACGATGTGCAACACATGGCCGCCACCGATCGCGTACCCCGCTACCATCGCCACCACCGGTTTCGGCAGCGAGCGGATTTTCTTCTGAAGGTCCAACACGTTGAGCCGCGGGATGCCGTCTTCGCCGATGTAGCCTGCGTGGCCGCGGACCTTTTGGTCGCCGCCCGAGCAGAACGCCAAATCGCCCGCGCCCGTTAGAATGATCGCGCCCACCTTCGGGTCCTCGTGCGCCAGATCGAAGGCGCTTAGCAATTCCTTCACCGTAAGCGGGCGGAAGGCATTGCGCACCTCAGGCCGATTGATCGTGATTTTGGCAATGCTTCCCTCATCCGTCGTTTCGTAACGGATGTCCTCGTATTCGCGTACCGTGGTCCACATAGGCAGGTACTCTGGAGGATCCGCCGCCCGCCCGCAACCCCCGATGGCTGAATTTAGCGCTCTTCCCGCAGAGCCGCCACTCGCCAGACTGTGGCGCAAATGCAGAAATCACCCCTCTTGCGCCAATTTGGCCATTGCGCATCCCCAAGAAATGGGTTTATCTATCAACAAGAAAGGCCGCCATCCTTGCGGATTGCGGCCTCCTTGGATACTACCGCATCAGCGGCGTTGTTTGATTCAGCTTTCGACTGCGTGGAATCAAGCAACGTTCGCCGCTGGCGGTGTCTCGGCTGGTGCAGCGGGCAGCGACTTGCGTGCTGGACGCTTACGCTCGCTGTCGACGACAAATCCTAGCGACCTGTAAAATGCGCTATTCATGCCGTGGTTCGGATCGCATCGC
>JBAXLW010000191.1:0-2053 GCA_037134575.1 Verrucomicrobiota bacterium
GTCCCATAGGTCCCATAGGTCCCATAGGTCCCATAGGTCCCATAGGTCCCATAGGCCGCCACTATCGCATTGACCCGCGCGTCGGCTATGGGAAGCATCGCCTTCGATGCTCACGACTGGCCAGCGCTCATGGGATTTCACGGACAAGAAGCGCCTTTTCTGGCTGCTGCAATCGGTCGGCTGGTGTGCCATGATGCTGGTGGCACTGGGCATTTTGCGGTCCAAGGGCGGGGACTTGGCGCCGTTCATTTTGTTCCGGTCGGTTTTTGGGTTTTTAGTGACCGCGTTTCTGCTGCGGCCCATCCTGCGCCGCTTGTGGAAGCGGTATGCAGCGACACCGTTATGGCTGGTGCCCTCATCGATCGGGTTGGTGGTCTTGTTTGGCTCGGCCGATGCCTATGGCAGTTTGTGGATCTTCAGCATCATTTCAAAGCTCCACGTCAACGACGAGACCAGTCGAATGTTTGTCAACTCCAGTCTGACTCTGCGCTGCGGCATTTATGCCTTCTGGGTCAGTCTTTATATCAGCATCAATCACTTCATCGACACCGCCCGCGAGCGGCTGCGTCTCGTCCAGCTGGAGACGGAGACACGGGAAAGCGAGCTGCGGCTGCTGCGCGCTCAGGTCAATCCGCACTTCCTCTTCAACGCCCTCAACACCATCCTCGCTGTGGCCGAACAGCCGCAGCGCGTCACCGAGACCACCCAAGCCCTCGCCGACTACCTGCGCTTTTCACTCACGCAGAACAGCGAACTCCACCCGCTCGGCAAAGAGCTCGAGGCGCTGGAAAACTACCTGCGAGTCGAAAAAATCCGCTTCGAAGAGCGGCTCGAATACTCGCTGGTGGCCGACGAGGCGGCGCGTCGCCTATCGGTCCCAGGCGCGCTGGTCCAACCGCTGTTGGAAAACGCCATCAAATACGGCCAAGACACCAGCCCGCCGCCGCTGCGACTGGCCATCCGCGCAAAAATCCGTGCCGATGGCGGGCTCTCGCTGGTCGTCGAAAACAGCGGCCATTGGGTCGAGCCGGGCACCGGCGATTCCACCGGCATCGGCCTGGCCAACCTGCGCCGTCGCCTGGAATTGATCTACGGAGACCGGGCCACGCTTTCGATCGAGACCGCCGCGGATCAGGTCTGCGTCCGGGTGGATTTGCCCATAGGTCCTTCTAGTCCTATAAGTCCCATAGGACCCATCATCTCATGAACCGCCTCCGCGCCATCCTCGTCGACGACGAGCGTCTCGCCCGCCAGCAGCTCACCAAGCTCTTGCAAGTGCAGTCGGGCGTCCAGCTCGTCGGCGAAGCGGCCAACCTCGCCGAAGCCATCGACCTTCTGGCGGGCGAGCCCCCCGACGTCATCTTCCTCGACATCTCGATGCCGCCCGAAAGCGGCTTCGACCTGCTGCCTCACGTCCCGCCCACCACCCGTGTGGTTTTTGTCACCGCCCACGCCGAACACGCGGCCCGCGCCTTCGATTTCAAAGCCATCGATTGCTTGCTCAAACCCGTCCAGCCCGCCCGCCTCGCGCAGACGATCGAGCATCTGCATGAGATGGCCCTATTGCAAAGCAGAGCCGCCAGCGTCGTGCTGGGCGACCACCGCAGCTGGAAAAAAATCCCCGTCGAGGCCATCGCCGCCGTCGTAGTCGATGGCAACTACAGCCGCGTCCATACCCTGGCGGGCAGTGATTTCTTCGTCCGCCGCCCCATGCGCGAGTGGGAGGGAATGCTCGCCGCGGCCGGCTTTGCCTTGCTCAGCCGCTCACTCTTGGTCAACCCCGCTGCATTCATTCGCCTTGAAGTGATCCGCCGCGAAGAATCATTGCTTCACCTGATCGGCCTTCCCGATCCCATCCCACTGGGTCGCACCGCCGCCCTCCGCGCCCGCCGCCAGCTTAAGGAGGGTCGACGTCCCGTCGACCTCAATTGACCGAAAAATCGACTTCCCAGAGGAGTGAGTTGGCTTTCGTGAGGAGTCATTTTGGCTTGAGCGACACGGGCTTGGTTCGCGACAACGCGGGCTTGGTTCGCGACAACGCGGGCTTGGTTCG
>JBAXLW010000192.1:0-2008 GCA_037134575.1 Verrucomicrobiota bacterium
CGCGGCTGCCTGCCGGAATGTAGATGGAGAGTGCCGCGCACTCGGAATCGGCGACGGTCGCCACGGCCAGGCGTGGACCGTTGACGATTTGACGCCATTCGTAGATGGTTTTGCTCATGATAAAAGGGCCGACGCCAGCTCCAGATCGGCCGGAGTGGTGATCTTGTGGTTCGGGTAGTGAGATTCCACCAGTTTCACCGGTACGCCGAGGGCTTCCAGTGCCGAAACCTCGTCGGTCACGGCAAGGCCCTGAGCGGCTACGGTTCGGTAAGCCTCGCGCAGCAGCGAGACTTCGAAAACCTGAGGAGTTTCCATGAACCACAATTGTTCGCGCGAGACCGGCGCAGCGCTGAAATCGTCGGCATCCGCTCGCTTCAAGGTTTCGGTCACGCGTCGCGCCAGCGCCACCGCCCGATATTGCATCGCCATGGCCACGCAGCGGTTAATGTCCGCGGGGCGGATCAAGGGGCGCGCCGCGTCGTGGACGGTCACGAAATGCGATGTCGATGACAAGGCAGCCAGACCGGCTGCGACGGAATCCTGCCGCTCCCGTCCGCCGTCCACGCGCATCACGGGCTTTGAAAAGACAGGATCACCCAACAGCGACCAGCGCTCGGCCGGGCAAACGATCACCACCTCCGCGATCGATTCTGCCGCAAGGAATGCATCGAGCGTAGCGCGCAATACCGTTACTCCCGCCAACGGGGCTGCCAGCTTGTCGAAACCCATGCGCTGGCTCGACCCTGCTGCCACTAGAATGGCGGAGCACGTCGGGACTGGGGCGATGGCGGTCATATGCAGAGTCTTAGCACTGCGCTTGTGGCCGCGGAAAGAGCCAAATTTCCGTCAAAAGGTGCTTCAACGAAAAAGGAGCCCCTGCAGGAGCTCCCTTTCGTCGTTGGGTCGTCTATGGTGAGCAATGACTCAGAATGAATCGCCCGTGTCACGGACTGCGGCTTCGTAGCACACATCCAAAATCTTGCGCACATCCGGATTGACCACCGCAAGCTTGCTGAAAAAAACCAAACGCTCTTGGAGATCGGTACTGATTCCGGGCGGGAAGACGGTCGCACTCGCCGCGGCGGGAGCTGCTTTGCCACCACCGTGGACCTTTTTGTTGGCTGATTCATCCTCGGAAACCAAGGAGTAGATATGGACCAGTTTCTCGTGACCGACGGGCAGCATGTCTTTGACCCATGCAATGAAAAGGTCGGCAGACTCTTGCGGAGTGAGCGTCGAATTCAAGGTGGCCAAGGCCTTGGGATCTGGCCGCGACTGACCACTTAACCAGCGGGAAACATTACCCGGATCGATGTCAGCAAGGTGTGCGAGGTCATTTTGTGTCCTCTTTTTTTCCTGCTTCAGCCAATCACGTATCCATTCGGAGCACCAAGACATGGTTCATTATTGTCACAATTTTCGAACACTGCAAGCGCTTCTAACGTTAGATTGATCACTTTTTACGATTTAAGCAAATATGACCTCTTGACAAGTAGTCGTCTTTGCTTGAATTTCTTGTCTAACAAGATCCGTTTTTCCATGTCTCAGCCAATTCTTAAATTCACCTTGTCTGAAATTGAAGCCTTGCGTACCGCGGTGGAAAACCTGACCGTGCCCAGCCTGAATGCAGGATACTCGGTTAAGAGAATTTATAAAAACGGCGAGCGCCAAGTCGATCGTCTGATCGACCCTTCGCAACCGACCAAGCCCCGTTCCAAGCGCCGCTCTAAGCCCTGAGTCTCGCTTTTTTAGAGGGTGCTGCATTGCCCGTCGCTGACCTGAAAGCGGCGGATGTTGCCCAATGATGGCGTATCCTGCAGCCAGTCGAGATGGGTGGTGGTGATCCACTTTTGGGCCACAGCGGGCAAATGATTCATAAGCGCATTGCGGCGGCCGGGATCGAGTTCGCCAAAGATGTCGTCCATCAGATAGATCGGCATTTTCCCGCCGCGTCGTTCGAGCAATTGGCCTTGGGCGAGCTTCAAAGCCAGTGCGAGGGTGCGTTGCT
>JBAXLW010000193.1:0-2002 GCA_037134575.1 Verrucomicrobiota bacterium
AACTGCATGAAGCCTGTGTCTCTGCAACCTGCGGAGGGTCGCTTCCGTTTTGCCGAGGCTGACGCTCTGGTAGATATGGCCCATGCCAACGGCCTGACGGTGAATGCTCACACCCTGCTTTGGCACAATCAGTGTCCTGACTGGTTCTTCACCGATGGAGGTCGGCCGGCTGGAAGGGAATTGGTGCTTCAACGCATGCGAGCCCATATTGCAGCAGTGGCTGGGCATTTCGCCGGCAAGGTGCAGAGTTGGGATGTCGTCAACGAAGCCATAGATGACAAGGAGGAATATCTCCGGAAAAGTAAATGGCTCACCAGCATCGGCGAGGATTTCATTGCGGAGGCGTTCATCGCCGCCCGGAAGGCAGATCCCAAGGCCGAGCTCTACTACAACGACTACGATATTGAGCGACAACCGAAGCGCGACAAGGCGTTGAGGCTCATTCGCGACCTCAAGCAACGCGGGGCACCGATCCAAGGCATCGGCATCCAGGGCCACTGGAAGCTCGATCACATTCCCTTCCAAGCCATCGAGGATGCAATCCTAGCCTTCCACGCCGAAGGCATGAATATCGCGATTACGGAACTGGATATTGATGTTGGCAAACGCAAGACCGATGGTGCCGATGTCGGGCGCCTTGAACGGGTCCGTGCCGACCTCTACGCAAACGGTCTCCCCGATGATGTTCAGCAACGCCTGGCCGATCAGTATGCAAAGCTCTTCGCCTTGTTGCTGAAGCATCAAGACAAAATCACCCGCGTCACCTTTTGGGGGCTTCACGATGGACGGAGCTGGCTGAACGGGTGGCCATTCAAGCGCACCAACCATCCGCTGTTGTGGGACCGGGCACTGCAAGCCAAGCCTGCGCTATCGGCCGTGCTGGCACTCACACGCGAGCAGACCGAGCAGAAAATTGCACAATAGCCAAATCGAACGACCATGAGAGCATCCACCATCACATCGATCCTCGCCCTCATCGCGGCAGCCACTCCAGCTCGGGCGAATGCCACTCCAGCTCGGGCGAATGCCACTCCCGTGCTCGAGCAACTCTCGGCCTACCATGTCGTGTGGGACTCGCCCAGCCAGGATATGCACGGCTCGATGCCGATTGGCAACGGCGACCTCGCCGCGAATTTCTGGGTCGAGCCGAGCGGCGATCTGGTTTTCTACCTCTCCAAGAGCGATTCGTGGGATGCCGACCAGGAACTCCTCAAGCTCGGCCGCGTGCGCATCCGCCTCGACAAGCCGTTCGTGCGCGACGGTCGCCCGTTCCGTCAGGAACTCGACCTAGCGCGGGGCTGCATCGTGATGGAATCCGGCACGGGGGATGACAAAACCACGGTGGATTTTTGGATCGATGCCAACCGCCCGGTGGTGAATGTCGATATCAAGAGCGCCGAGGCGTTCACCGCGCAGGTCGCTCTGGAGCATTGGCCGAAGGATACCGATTCAAATCGCCCGACGCAGAACACGGACATCGCGAAAACCAACGCAGAGGCCGCTTCCAGGGCCCTGCGCGGCGACACGATTCTGCCGGCGGAGGACAACACCATCCGGTGGTATTACCGCAATACCGCGAGCATTTTTGCCGACACCTTGAAAAACCAGCATCTGGGCCATGCGGTGGGGAAATTCCACGACCCGCTTCTGAATCTCACCTTCGGCGGACTGATCGCCGGGAAGGGATTAGTCACCAAGGATGAAAAGACGCTTGCCACCGCCGCGCCGGTGAAGTCCCTCGGCGTTCGCATCCACGCGCTCACCGCGCAAACGCCCGAGGCCGCCGCGTGGGTCTCGCAACTCGAGGCCCTCCGCGCCGCCAACGACAAGGTTGCCTCCGCCGGTGCTCGCCCCGCCCATGAACAGTGGTGGGAGGATTTTTGGACCCGGAGCTGGATTTTTCCGGAGGGCACGGAGGACGCCAAGGCCGTGGGCCGCGCCTATGCCCTTCAGCGCTGGATTCAGGCCGGTGCTGGGCGCGGAGCCTACCCGATCAAGTTCA
>JBAXLW010000194.1:0-1997 GCA_037134575.1 Verrucomicrobiota bacterium
CTTCAGCGCTGGATTCAGGCCGGTGCTGGGCGCGGAGCCTACCCGATCAAGTTCAATGGCTCGCTGTTCACGGTGGATGGCTTCATGGACAAAAAAGCAGCCATTAACGAGTTCGGTCCCGACTGGCGCAGGTGGGGCGGCTGCTACTGGTTCCAAAACACGCGCGAACCTTATTGGGCGATGCTCTACTCCGGCGATTACGAGCAGATGGAGCCGCTCTGGAAGATGTATCGCGATGCTGTGCCCCTGCTGAAAGAGCGCACCAAAACCTACTTCAAACACGATGGGATTTTTTGTTCCGAAACCATTCATCCGTGGGGCCTGAACAAGCAGGGCGACTTTGGGTATGACAACCCGGAGTTTTATCCCACCAACTCCTTTATCCGCAGGTATTGGGACAGCGGGATCGAGCTTTCCCAAATCATGCTCGACCGCTACGCGCACGCGCCGAGCGAGGAGTTTGCGAAAACCACGCTGGTTCCGATCGCGGATGAAGTGGTCACCTTTTACGAGCAGCACTACCCGAAGCCCGAACCTGGCAAGCCCCGCTTCACCCCTTCGTTGAGCTTGGAAACTTGGCACACCGCCGAGGATCCGCTCCCGGTGATTGTCGGCCTGCGTACGGTGCTCACCCGGTTGATGGAATTGCCCGACTCGCTCAGCACGCCGGAGCAGAGGAAACGCTGGACCCGCTTCCTCGCGGAGTTGCCGGAGACTCCCATGGCTGAGGAGAACGGAAAGAAATGGATTCTGCCTGCCCGTACCTTCTCTCAGAAAAAAAACTCCGAGAACCCTGAACTCTACGCTGTCTTTCCCTACCGTGCCTACGGCCTCGGCAAGCCTGACCTCGAAACCGCCCTCGAAACTTGGAACCGGCGCTTGGTCAAGGCCACCGGCGGTTGGCGGCAGGATTCCATCCAAGCCGCGCTTCTCGGCCTGACTGACGAGGCTAAGGGCTATGTCGTGAGGAACGCAACCGAACCGACATTGATCGGCGCGAAGCCGCGCAAACCCTCGCGGTTTCCGGCCTTCTGGGGGCCGAATTTCGACGGCACGCCCGACCAATGCCAGGGCTCGGTGACCCTGATCGCGTTGCAGCGAATGCTCATGCAGTGCGACGGCGAGACGATCCGGCTGGTTCCGGCCTGGCCGAAGGACTGGAACGCCAGATTCAAACTTCACGCACCGAAAAACACCACCGTCGAAGGCCGCGTGGAGAACGGCAAGGTGACCGATCTCAAGGTGACTCCCGAAACCCGCCGCAAGGATGTGATTGTCGGTGTCGAATAAATGCCTCAGGCTCGTATGCTGATTCAAAAAAACATTCCTCCAAATCGATCTGCCAATATGAAAAAAATAGCTGTTTCCACTCGCAGAAGAAAATCCATCATCGCCATTGCCCGGCTTGCGGCTATTGCACTTTCAGGCCAAGCCATGGCGCTTGATCTGTACGTGAGCCCGGCGGGCAAGGACACCAATCCCGGCACGGAGGGCGCACCCCTCGCCACACTCGCGGCGGCACGCGATGCCGCCAGAAAAGTGGTCGGTAAGGAGGCAGTTACTGTTCATGTAGTCGATGGTATCTATTACCTTCCCGAAACGCTCGTGTTCACCTCGGCGGATTCCGGCAGTGCGAAGTTCCCGGTCGACTACCGGGCGATGAACGAGGGTCGCGCCGTCCTGAGTGGCGGTTCGAAACTCAAGCTGGATTGGAAGCCCTATCGCAACGGCATCTTCCAAGCCGCGACACCGCAGGGCCTTGAGATCGACCAGCTTTTCATCAACGGCAAGGCCCAGCGCATGTCCCGCTACCCGAATTTCGATGCTTCGAAAAAAACCGCCGCCTATCAGGGCTACGCGGCGGATGCCTTTTCCAAGGAACGCGCCGCGAAGTGGGCGAATCCGGCCGGCGGGTATATCCACGCCATGCACACCTCCCGCTGGGGCGGCTACCACTACCGCATCACCGGCAAGGATGCCGAAGGGAATGTGACCTA
>JBAXLW010000195.1:0-1985 GCA_037134575.1 Verrucomicrobiota bacterium
AACCCGCGAAGAAGTCATGTTTTTCGACACCGACTGCGGTGGCGTCGTCCACAACCTCGCCTACCTGCGGATGATCGAAACCTGCCGCACCCGCCTCGCCGCGTTGATGGGCATGGATCTGCACACCATGTCGCAAACCCACATTTTCCCCGTAGTCACCCGCACCGAGGTCGACTACAAGCGCCCCGCCAAACTCGGCGACTGGCTCACCATCCGTGGCCACCTCGCCGAAATCTCGCGCGCCCGCTTCTGGTGCGCCTTCGAGATGATCCGCGAATCCGATGGCGCCCTACTCGTCACCGCCCGCCAATCCCTCGCCCTCGTCCAGATGCCCGAAGGCAAACCCATGCCCCTGCCCAAAGACTGGGCGGAGCGGTGGGGGTGAAGTCAAAAAAACGCAGGTTGCCTCTTCGAGTGGGCGGTGCTACTGTATTCGCAATGAAAATGTTGCAGGCCTCTGAATTCAAGGCGCGGTGCCTCGGGCTTCTAAAGGAGATCCGCGACACGGGTGAGCCACTCGCAGTCACCCTGCGTGGCGAGACCTTGGCGGTGATCCATGCCCCCGACGCCGATGAGCCGAAGCTGCGAGAGTCGGTGGCGAGCACGCTTCGCCGTCTCCGACCTCTCTTGCTTGAGGAAGAAGAGGAATTCGAGGCCCCCGTGCGGACCACTCGCCCTGCGGTGCTGCCATTTTAAATGGGGATCTGAACGATGGCGACACTCGTTGATACGAACATTATCAGCGAGCTCATGCGCCGCCATCCCGATGATGCGGTCCTGGCGTGGGCGGGTGCTGAGACGAGCTTCTTCGTGAGCGTCGTCACGCTTGAAGAACTGCTTTACGGCCTTACCCGCAAAGCCCTGAGCATGAAACTTCAGTGGTTGGATGACTTTCTCGCGAGTCAGTGTGTGATTCTGTCGGTCAGTCCGACACTGGCTCGCAGCGCTGGGATCTTGCGCGGTAAACTTTCAGCGAAGGGGGTAACCCGTCACCCTTCGGACATACTCATCGCGATTACGGCACTGAATCACGGCATTCCGCTGGCCACCCGCAATACGGCGGACTTTGAGGGCTGTGGGATTCAGTTGATCAATCCGTTTCTGCTTTGATAGCTGCCCCGCTGGTTTCCGGCTTCCGAAACTCCGCAATCCAAGTTCTTGCCAAATTTCCAAAGTTCCCTTTCACTGCGGGCCGCTTCAGCCATGGCACTCATCGTTCAAAAATACGGCGGCACTTCCGTCGGCTCCATCGATCGCATCCGCAACGTCGCTGCGCGGATGAAACGCACCCGCGACGAAGGCAACCAAGTGGTGGCTGTGGTTTCGGCCATGTCGGGCGTCACCGATGGCTTGATCAAAATGGCCAAGGAGATTTCCGCAGAGCCTTGCGAGCGCGAACTCGACGTTCTGTTAGCCACTGGCGAACAACAATCCATCGCGCTGCTCAGCATCGCCCTGCAGGAGTTGGGCGTCGATGCCGCCTCGGTCACGGGTAGCCAGGCGGGCATCCAGACGACCGGCTCGCACACCCGCGGTCGCATCCTGCACATGGACCCGTCGCTGATGCAGAGTTTTCTCGATGCTGGCAAATCCCTCGTCGTCGCCGGTTTCCAGGGCGTCACACCCAGCGGTATGATCCACACGCTCGGTCGCGGCGGCTCCGACCTGACTGCCATCGCGGTGGCGGCTGCGCTGAAAGCAGACGTATGCCAGATCCTGACCGACGTTGATGGCGTTTACACCTGCGACCCGCGCGTCGTGAAAAACGCCCGCAAGCTCCCTGAAATTTCCTACGACGAGATGTTGGAAATGGCCTCGTCCGGATCGAAGGTCATGCAGTCCCGCTCGGTCGAGTTCGCCAAAAAATTTGGCGTCGTTTTTGAAGTCCGCTCATCGCTCAACGATAACCCTGGTACCCTCGTGTTAGAAGAACATCCCAACATGGAAAACGTCGTCATCCGCGGCGTCTCGATCGAACGCTCGCA
>JBAXLW010000196.1:0-1965 GCA_037134575.1 Verrucomicrobiota bacterium
TGTTTCAGTAGATTCGTCATTGGTATTCGTTTCCAAAGAGCGGGTTTCATGGGAGGTAGCCGTTCACGGTGGATAAAAGTAGAAATGGCGAGGGCAAGTAGTATTCTGGATCAGCCCGGCGTCTCATCCGTTTGAGAGCCGGGCGAATTAGGCCTCGGCGGGTAACAGGGATGGCGCGGGGGCGCCGCGAAAGTAAGCACGAACCGCCGTGAGGATGAACTCAAAGGCGGATCGTCCTTGCATGGCACATGTTCCGACAACGGTCCAGAGTCGTTCGCAGGTTTCCCTTCCTTTGAGTCCGCGCGTTCCTTGCGTGATGAGTCGGTCAATCACCACAAATCGCACCGCTTGCTCAGCCAAATTGTTGGTGGGGCCAATGCCGGGCGTGGTGATAAATTCGAAGTAGGCCTTGCCGTTGTCGCGAAATCGCTTGGCCATGTTGAACGCTTCCCTCTTCTGTTCATTTCCATTTTTATCCAGATGGGAGGGAACGTCATTGAGGGCGACCTCCATGATCGTTTTGCGAGCACTTTCCAGCTCACGGACAAATGCATCTGGGGTGAGGTCTTCGCGACGATGGATCACTCGGAACATGGCCTTCACTGCGGCGAGCAGCCGGTTACCGTAAGCTTTCGTTTCGGCATCGGGCAAGCCGGTCAGGAACTTGATGTCACGGATCAGATGGGCGATGCAGAACTGCACGGTGATGTTGAAGTCGGCCATGTATTTGTGATAGGCCGAGAAGTAATCGCAGCCGAGCACGCCGTTGAACGTAGCTCCCAGCACGTCGAGCAGCACCTGGGAGCCGCGGGACTTGTCGATCTTGAAGAGCACGTAAAGCTCGGCGCGGAAGACCCAGGTCCAGAACTTGTCACCGTTCTCCTTGTGGCCGGTTTCATCGACGTTGATCAATTGCTCCAGGGGAAGGCGGCGCAGCAGTTCTTCGTAAGGCTCATTGAGGGCGTGAGAGGCTTTCTCGACGACTTTGCGCAAGTAGCCGCGTGAGACTTTTTCGCCGAGCACGTCGCGCACGAACTTGCGGATGGTGGAAAAGGAGGCGTGATCGACCGCCTTCATATAGGCCACCAGCGCAGTGAGCCGTTCCTTGAAGAGCCCCTCCTTGACCACCTCAGGCGGGAAGGGGTGGTAATGAATTGTCTGGCAGCCCTCACACCAGACGGGATAGGAGCGATGGGCTTCCTTGCGGATCACTGCCGTTTCCATCTCTACCTGCTGAATCACGCGCGGCGGATGGTCCAGAAAGGTCACCTCGGCGTTCCCGCACGCCGGGCAGGCATCGAGGCGATAGTCGTGAAAGGTCTGAATGTCCGCGTCGGAGAATGCCGTTCGTTCGTGTCGAGGATGCCCGGGTTGTGCCCCGATCTTACGTTTTCCTTTTTGCCTTTGTTGGTGCTTGGGGCGCGTGATGTCCGACGAAGGCGACTTACTGGAGTTGGTGGAGTTCTTGGAAAGTTTCGCCACCTTGAGTTCCAGTTCCGAAACTTTCCGCAGCAGCAGCGCGGTCTGCCGCTGCTCTGCATCGACGCTTGCGGACAGATCGCAGATCAGGCGGGCGGCGGACTCAAGACCGCTTCGGCAAAGGGCCAACGCTTGCTTGTAACCGATCACCCTTCTGCTCTCCCTTCGTTAGGATCCGTAACGCCCAACTGCCCGCGAAAGTCCGGGATAAGCGGATAGAGATACACATCTTTGACCGTTGCCTGAATGCGGTGCGCGCGGTCGTTGCGGGTGCGCCCTTTGGTTGCGCCCAGAAGCCGCCAGTTAGCCGCTCGGTAGCAAGTGCCCTTGAACCGAGAGCGGTCCACGAAGGTCTCGAGTGCATGCACCGGATGTCCATACTTGACCTGCCAGTCGGAGCAAATGCGTCGGGCGACAAGTCCCAACACATGGCTGGCCAAATGCGGAACCTGCACCCAGCCTGGAATGAGGAAGCGGGTGTTGTTA
>JBAXLW010000197.1:0-1911 GCA_037134575.1 Verrucomicrobiota bacterium
CGATCGCTTCAAAGGCGCCATCGACAATCTTATCGTGAAAGAAACCAAGTGAAAAAAACCAAATGAAAAAAATACTCCTCGCTCTCGCGGCTTCTTTGCTCGCGCCACTCGCCTCAATCTACGCCGTCGAGGTGCAAGACCTCCGCTGCGAAGTCCGCATCAATCCTCTGACGATCGATGCCGCGAAGCCGGGGCTGAGTTGGAAACTGGAAACTGGAGACCTGAAACCTGAAAGAGGAATCAAACAGAGCGCTTATCAAATCCTCGTCGCCTCGACGCCGGAAAATCTGGCAAAGGATCAGGGTGATCTTTGGGATAGTGGGAAGGTGGAGTCCGCTCAGAGCGTGCATGTCGGTTATTCAGGAAAACCGCTCGCGTCAGGGATGCTTTGCCACTGGAAAGTCAAGGCGTGGACGACTGACGGCGAGGAGAAGGCGACGGAGTGGAGCGCGCCGGCCTTTTGGCGGATGGGAGCCCTCCAGGCGGCAGACCGCCCCTTCAACGAAACGCCGGCGCAGCGTGACGCTCGGATGGCTTGGTGGCGCGAGGCACGGTTCGGCATGTTCATTCACTTTGGAGTTTATGCCATTCCCGGTCGCGGTGAGTGGGTGCAATGGACTGAGCAAATTCCCGTCGATGAATACGCCAAGCTAGCCGACAAGTTCACCCCGACCAATTTCAACGCCGATGCGTGGGCGGAAACCGCCAAGGCCGCCGGCATGAAATACACGGTGTTGACGAGCCGTCATCACGACGGGTTCGCGCTGTTCGATGACCCCACGAGCGATTTCACGAGCGTGAAAACCGCCGCGCACCGGGATTTTGTCGCGGAATATGTCAAGGCCGTCCGCAAAGTCGGACTGCATGTTGGTCTCTACTATTCCCCACTGGACTGGCGCTTTCCCGGATTTTTCTTTCCCGATTTGCAGCGCAAGAGCGCCGAGGCGATGCGGGAGCAATATCATCGTCAGGTGGAGCAACTCTTGTCCAACTACGGCCAGATTGATGTGCTGTGGTTCGACGGCGGCGAAACCGACTGGTTGAACTTCAGTGGCGATTGGCGAGTCGGGCATTGGAAACAACGCCCTAAGGAGCAGCATTACAAAGGCGGGTTCAGTTACCAGCACGACCAAGTCTATACCATGCTCCGCCGTCTCCAGCCGCAGGTGATCATCAACGGTCGCGCCGACATGGCGAAAGATTTTCATTCGCGCGAAGGCGATAATGCGCTCGGTGATTTTGACAACGAACATCCGTGGGAACTTTGCACCACGCTCGCCGGAGCGTGGGGCTACGAGCCGAACAAGGCACCGAAATCGCTCAAGGACTGTATCCAGTTACTCGCCAAGGTGGCGGGCCGTGATGGCAACTTGCTGCTCAACGTTGGCCCGCGCCCCGACGGGCAGATTGATCCCCCGCAGGTTCAGAGGTTGCTTGAAGTTGGCGAATGGCTCGGCAAATGCGGCGAAAGCATTTACTCGACTCGTGGCGGCCCGTTCCTGCCTGGCGACTACGGCGCGTCAACGCATCGCGACAAGACCATTTATATTCACGTCTTGAAATGGCCGGGAGACAAACTGGTTTTACCAGCCATTCCCGCGAAGATTATTGGCGCTTCGGTGCTGGCCGGAGGAGCTGCGAGGTTCACTCAAACCCACGAAGGCATCGAGGTCTCAGTGCAGCCCGCCGACCGCAGCGATGTGGATACAGTCATAAGGCTGGAACTGGATCAATCTGCCGACGGAATAAAACCAGTAGCGGTCAACGCCCAGTGAAAAGGCATGAGCAAAGCAACCCGAGCTATCGTTAGCGATGACATGGCGAAAGGGAATCCTGAGATAAGTTTGCACAATCTATGAAAAAAGTTGATTTCGCTTTACGGAGGTTCGCATGAAAATAAAAACACTCCTC
>JBAXLW010000198.1:0-1880 GCA_037134575.1 Verrucomicrobiota bacterium
CCGCAAAACCTCGATGGCGTGAACCTCGCGCCATTTCTCAAGGGGGAGAAAAGCACGTCTCCGCACGATGCGCTCTTTTTCAGCATCACGGGAAGCGGAGCGGTTCGGCAAGACCAATGGAAATTGGTTTTGGCTCCCAATGGAAAAGCCCAGTTGTTCGATCTCGCCAATGATCTTGAAGAAAAGCACGACCTCAGCGCAACCGAAGCCAATCGTGTCAAGGAACTGACGGACAAATGGAACGCGTGGCATGCCCAGATGCCGCCTGTGCCTCCAAAAGGCAAAGCCAAGAACGAGGAATAGCTCCCCGGAGATCATGAAGCTCCTCCAAGTCACCCTGATTGCCTGCGTCCTCGCGTTTTTTCAGTCCGAGCTTCAGGCCGCAGCCGGAACAAAGCCCAACGTCGTCTACATCCTCGCGGATGATCTTGGCTGGAGCGATATCAGCACTCATCCGGGCG
Organism: Verrucomicrobiota bacterium; assembly: GCA_037134575.1. GTDB lineage: Bacteria > Verrucomicrobiota > Verrucomicrobiia > Verrucomicrobiales > Akkermansiaceae > Luteolibacter. Next base: position 462 of record JBAXLW010000198.1, read on the forward strand.
GCAGCATCCCGACACCAAACATCGACAGGCTTTTCAAGAATGGTGTCGAACTGAACAACTTCATGGGCTACTGCGTATGCTCGCCAACGCGCGCGATGCTGCTCACTGGCCGGCATCCCTTCCGTGTTGGTACGGGGCCGGAAGTGGGCGGCGAACTTCCGAAGGAGGAAACGACCATCGCCGAGGGGTTCAAGGCCAATGGCTATCGAACAGGCATTTTTGGAAAATGGCACAACGGCGAGGATCCGGATACTCCGGAATTCCGTGCGGCGTTTGGAGAGGCATTCAAGGCGATGCCGAACAAAAAACTCGAGGCGGGTTATGGGGTGAACGAGCACGGTTTCGACGAGGCGTGGGTCTATTATGGTGGGGGAGCGGACTATTTTACGCGGCGAACGGCCGGAGGAAAAGGCCCCGTGAGTTGGTGGCACAACCTCGAATACAGGCCGCAGGACGAGGGTTACACGGAGGATTTTATTGTCCAACACGCCATCGAGTTCATCCGCGATAACAAGGACCGCCCATTTTTCTGCTACGTGCCGTTTCACATTGTCCATGCCCCACTTCAAGCGAAGGAATCCGACCTCGCCGGGGTGGATCCGGTCGTCACGGACGTCACCAAACGCACCTACGCCGCGATGGTGCAGGCGATGGACAAGAATGTGGCGCTGATCTTGGGGGAGCTGGACAAGCTCGGTTTGCGCGACAATACCATTGTGGTTTTCACAAGTGACAACGGAGCGACAAAAGAAGGCAACAACCTGCCATTCAAGGGAGGCAAGCATACCGTCTTTGAGGGTGGAACCCATATGCCTACCGTCATATACTGGCCGAAAGGAAAACTTGAAAAGGGCGTCTGGGACGGACTCTGTGGCGCCCTCGACATGTTTCCCACCCTAGTTTCGATGGCCGGCTTGAAAATGCCCGAGACCCGACCGCTGGACGGGAAGGACATCTGGCCGGCGCTGCGCGACAAGCAAGCGAGCCCGGTCGAGAGCTATTACTGGGTGTGGCGCAATGAGGATGTAATCCGCACCGTGCAGTGGCGTTTGCACAGGTATCACGACCATTTCGCACTCTATGATATTCGTGAAGACCCCGGCGAAACCAAGGATGTGGCAGGCGCGCATGCCGATGTGGTGAAGTCCCTGACAGCGAAGATGGACGAGTGGAGCGAATCCCTCGGTGCCGCGTTGTCACATCGGCCTGTTTCTGCGAAGCTCGACGCCAAGCCAGCACCTGAGGGAGATGTGCTTGAAATCTCGGTGAACGTCTCGGAGGGCGCCAAAGCGAAGGATGAACTCGTTGTCCCTTTTGCGTCTCTGGTCGGCAAGGTTTATGCGACCGATTATGTGGAATACGACATTGCCTGTGGATCAAACAGTCCAAACGAGGGATTCCGCTACACTCCTTTCAAAG
>JBAXLW010000199.1:0-1872 GCA_037134575.1 Verrucomicrobiota bacterium
TCGCGGTCCCAGTCGTAGGCAAAGCCGAGGGATTTGAGCTGGCGGCGGAAGTTTTCGATGTTGGCCGCGGTGGTGATTGCGGGGTGCTGGCCGGTCTTGATGGCGTATTGTTCGGCAGGCAGGCCAAACGAGTCGTAGCCCATCGGATGGAGTACGTTGAAGCCTTTCATCCGCTTGTAGCGGCCGATGATGTCGGTGGCGGTGTAGCCTTCGGGGTGGCCGACGTGGAGGCCCGCGCCGCTCGGATAGGGGAACATATCGAGCACGTAGTACTTCGGTTTGCTCGCGTCAAAGTCGGCATCGCCCGGGCCGGGGGTGCGGAAAGTCTTTTCGTTTTCCCAACGGGATTGCCATTGGGGTTCGAAATCGCGGAAAGGGAATGGTTTACGGCTGTCGGACATGGTCGGGAAAGGGCGGCGAAGGTGATGGATTGCGTTGGGAATGAAAAGAAAAACCCCGCCGCGACGCGAAGCCGGACGGGGTGGATGAGTGGTGAGGATCGAGGTTTACTCGGCTTTTTTGGGTTCCAGCGCTTGATCGATGTGCTTCAAGAAGTCGTCGATTTTGGGGAATTCGGAGGCGTAGAAGCGGGAGAATTCCTTACCCGATGAGTCGAGCAGGATCACAGTGGGGAAGCCCTCGATCTTGTATTTCTCGGCGAGCGGGTCGTTTTTCGCTTTCACGGCTGGATCGCCCTTGGGGAAATCCAGTTCGACCAAGATGTATTTTTTCGAGGCGGCATCGACGAATTCCTTTTTGGAGAAAACATTTTTGCGCATCGCGATGCAGGGCGGACACCAGTCGGAACCGGTGAATTCGACGAGCACGGACTTGTTTTCCGCCTTGGCGGTTTCGAGTGCTTTATCGAGGTCTGTGGTCCAACCTTCGGGGGTAGCGGCAAAGGCCGTGGCAGTGAGTGCGACGACACCCAAGGAAACAGAAGCGAGCCAAGTGATTGCTTTCATCTCCCTATAAGTGCCACCAAACCGCAAATTTGCCAAAATAATTTGTCCAATCTGAAGAAACTCTTCAAGTAAAGGCCATGCAATCGCTGCCCCGTTTGATTCTTGCCACCCGCAATGCCCACAAAACCGCGGAGATTCGATCCATGATCGGGGATCGATTTGAAGTGCTCGATGCCACGGCGTTTCCCGATTTCCCCGAGATCGAGGAGACGGGTACGACCTTTTTGGAAAACGCGCGATTGAAGGCGGTGGGGATCAGCCGCTGCATTGAAGGCTGGGTCTTGTCGGATGATTCTGGGCTGGAAGTCGATGCGCTGGATGGTGCGCCCGGCGTGTGGTCGTCCAGTTATGGCGGGGAGGAAGGCAATCACGCAAAAAACAACGCTCGCTTGCTCGATGAGATGGCTGGGCGCTCGGATCGGGCGGCTCGTTTTCGCTGCACCATGGTGCTGGCCCGTGGCGGCACAGAGCACGCACACTTCAGCGGTCATGTTGAAGGAAGGCTGGTCGAATCCCTGCATGGGACGGGTGGCTTTGGCTACGATCCGTTGTTTATCCCCGATGGCTACGATCAAATATTCGCGGAATTGGGCGATGCGATCAAAAACAGCCTCAGCCATCGCTCGCGGGCTCTCGATCAAGTGCTTTCCTATCTGAGCGCGTCGCGTGAATCATCAATTTGAAAGTCTGAGCAACGAAGTATTTTCTGGCCGCCGAGATTTAAACGATAGGATTGAATCGAGAGGCGACGCTGCAAGGCGTCGCCTCTTTGGTTTGAGCTGGACATGGCACGCGCCCAAGCAGCAGGCAGAACAGCTAAGGAGTCGCAAAGAAGAGGGGTCTTTAGGTGGGCGGATGGAGTCCCGACTTCAGTCGGCTTGGCTTTGTGAGGGTTCAGAAGGATGGA
>JBAXLW010000200.1:0-1825 GCA_037134575.1 Verrucomicrobiota bacterium
ATTGGCCGCATCTTCGCACGGATCATGAGCGGCTTTGGTTGCGAGGTGCTGGCTTGCGACGTGGTTCAGGACCCCGAGTGCCTCAGCATGGGCGTCCGCTATGTCGACCTCGACGAGTTGTTCGCCCGCTCCCACGCGATCAGCCTGCATTGCCCGCTGACGCCGCAGACTCGCCACCTGATCGAGGAAAAGACCCTCACCCAGATGCGCGATGGTATTTTCATCGTCAACACCAGTCGTGGAGGCCTGATCGACACCGAGGCTGCGATCGCCGCGATCAAAAACGGCAAACTGGGCGGGCTAGCGCTGGACGTTTACGAGGAAGAGTCCGAACTGTTCTTCGAAGATCGCTCCATAGGCATCATTCAAGACGACGTCTTCATGCGGCTGACGACCTTTCCCAACGTGCTCGTTACCGGTCACCAGGCGTTTTTTACCCACGAGGCGATGGAAAACATCGCCAATACCACGCTCGGTAATCTCGCCGACTTTGAGGCCGGTCGCATTTGTCCCAATTTAGTAAAACTCAAAACCCAAGCCCCCCCATGATCTCCCAAAAACGGATCGCTGAATTCCTCGTTGAGCCTGGCTCGAAGGTAAATTTAAAACACTACGCTACGGATTGGACCAAAACCGACGACGCCAAGGAACTCGGCCGCGACGCGATTGAGGCGCAGGCTGAGACCATCCTCGAGGAAAACCGAGCGCGTCTCGCTGCCGCGCAAGAGTTGCTCTACGCCAGCAACAGCCACTCGGTGCTGTTGATTCTCCAGGCGATGGATGCGGCGGGCAAGGACGGCACCATCCGCCATGTGATGTCCGGGGTGAATCCGCAGGGCTGCCAAGTTTTCAGCTTCAAACAACCCTCTGCCGAAGAATTGGATCACAACTTCCTCTGGCGCTATTCAAAGGCCCTGCCTGAACGTGGCCGCATCGGAATTTTCAACCGCTCCTACTACGAGGACGTGCTCGTCGTCAAAGTCCACCCGCAATGGATGTCACCTTCCCCTTCCAAAAAGCCCGACCCGAAGTTCTGGGAAAATCGCTACGAGGACATCAATAACTTCGAAAAACACCTCGCCCGCAACGGCACCTTGATCCTCAAGTTTTTCCTCCATCTCTCGAAACGCGAGCAGAAGAAACGTTTCCTCGAACGACTGACCGATCCGAAAAAGTACTGGAAGTTTTCCAAAGCCGATCTGTCGGAACGCGAGTGTTGGAAAGCGTACCAAACCGCTTACGAAGAAGCGCTCAGCGCCACTAGCACCGCCAAAGTACCGTGGCACATCATCCCCGCCGACCGCAAACACGTCGCCCGCGCCATGGTCGCCGATGTGATGGTGTCCGCCATTCGCGGACTGAATCTCGATTACCCGCCGGTTTCCGGCCTGCGGATGGAGAGAATTCACGCAGCGCGACAGCAACTTGAAGCGGAAAAACACCGCTGATTAGTGTCCAGTCGAGGCCGCAGCTGCTTATTTATCGCCCGCCGGCATTTTTCAAGCGATCAAAGGCTGGACGCGCTTTGATTTGTCCCAAAGACTGCCGCAGCCCGACCTACTGAAGAGTATGAATCCGACTTTGCCGAAACTCACCCTCCTGATCCAGGAACGCAATTTCGTGGAAATGAAGGCCGAGTTGGCGACCTTGCCACCCGCCGACGCAGTCGAGGCGATGGAAGAACTTTCGCCCGTCGAACAAGCGGTGCTGTTTCGCCTGCTACCGACTGACAAAGCGGCGGAAATGTTCGAGTACCTGCCGCTGGAGTCACAGGAAAAACTCCTCCACGCGATGGGCAACGAGGAGGCCGCTAAAATCCTCGACG
>JBAXLW010000201.1:0-1758 GCA_037134575.1 Verrucomicrobiota bacterium
TAGGTCGGCGCAAACGCGCGTCCACCCGGCATGGCTGGAGCGGAGCAGGGAGACCGGCCAATCGGAGCCGAACATCACGCGTTGCGGGCCGAATGCTTCATAAACCGTTTCAAAATACGGGCGCAGCAATTCAAGATCCCAGGTTTCTCCGTGCACTTCGGTGAGCATGCCGGAAACCTTGCAGCTGACATTTTCGCGCTTGGCCAACTCGCGGATGCCGGTTGCCCAGTCGGTGTCGAAGTTTCCCGCAACGATGCGTGGCTTGGCGATGTGATCGACGACGAACGGTTGGTTTGGATGCATGTCCACAAACTGGATCGTCTGCGGCAGGTGTTTCCAGAAAATCAGGAGATCGTAAGTGAGATTGTATTTCGCGAGGTTGCGGATGCCTGCGTTGAAGTCGGGGCGGAGGACAAAATCATCGTCCGGCTCGTCATGGACGACATGGCGCACGCCGCGAAGTTTCGGATGCGCGGCGTAGCGTTCCAGAAATGGCTCGCCGCCATTCTCGCAGAGAGGGACCCAGCCGACCACGGCCTTGATGCGCGGATTGGCATCGGCGGTGGCTAACAAAAAGTCCGTCTCCGCGATCATCTGCCTGGCTTGGACTGCGACGCTGCCGTCGATTCCGGATTCATCGAGTGCGGCGTGCAGGTCGGGAGCGAGAAAGTTGCGGCGGATCACGTCGTATACTTCGGTCATCCAGACATAGTCGGTGTCGTTGATGGCCCAGAGGTGGTGGTGGCTGTCGATTTTCATAAATCAGTCTGTTTTGCCCCAGATTTTTTGATCATGGCGGCGAGGATATGCAGGTTATTTGTCCAATTTCTCAACATTGGCGCCAAAGTTCCATTGTTGGTTCATGACGGGGGCGAGAATGTTTCTCACTTCGGCGAGCAGCGAGGTGTCGTAAGGCTCGCCATACCAAGCGAGGTTGCGCTGCAGCGAGGTGCTGCGGGCGCTACTGAACATCGTGGTGTGGAACGGACTTTGCTGGCAGGCGAACTGGAACGCGAGCTTGGCGATGGAGCTGCCATGACTTTCGCAAAATGCGGCGGCCTCGGCGAAGATGGCGCCTTCCTCGGCGTTGGCGGGATGCCAGTCGGCGATTTTACCGCCGGTAAGAAGCCCACTGGCGAAAGGCGAGGCGTTGATCATGCCGATGTTTTTGGAGCGGCATGGCTCGACGAGTTCGAGCCCGCGGGTGTCGTTGAGGCAGTAATGATTGTGAGCTAGGATGGCATCGACTGGAGCCTCGGAGATGACGCGCTGCCAGAGTTCGAGCGGATAGATGCCCGCGCTCACCGCGCCGATGCGGCCTTCTTGCTTTAGGGCGACCAGTGTGGGAAAGCCTTCGGCAAAGGCGCTCGCGATTTGTGAGCCGCCTTGATATTCGAAGTCGTGGAGATGGACGATGTCGAGGTAATCGACGCCGAGGCGCTGCATGCTTTCCTCAAGCCCGCTGCGGATTCTTGATGATGAGTAGTCGAGTTCGGCGGCGGCGCAACTGCCGGGCGCGGTGTATTTGCCGGCCTTGGTGGAGAGGAAATAGCGGTCGCGTGAAATGCCTTTGAGCGCCTTGCCCAGCACGGTTTCCGCGAGGGTGCCGCCGTAAGCGGGGGCGACGTCGAAGTAGTTGATGCCTGCGTCAAGCGCGGCGTGGACGGTGCGGATGCCGTCGGCTTCGTCGATATCGCGGAACACACCGCCGAGCGCGGAGGCTCCGAAGCTGAGGCGGGAAACGTTGAGTCCGGTTTT
>JBAXLW010000202.1:0-1755 GCA_037134575.1 Verrucomicrobiota bacterium
TGGGACAAGAGCTACCCGAAGACAGAAAAGGCCGTGGCTCTCAACCCCGATCTTCCCTTCCTTGATGCCAGCACGCCGAACATCATCCGCAACAGCCGCTGGCGCTGCGACCATGGTTGGGATGTGGACCTCGACGACGGATCCACCAACTACGAAATCTACAACAATGTCTTCCTGCTGGGCGGGCTCAAGCTGCGCGAGGGCTACCGCCGCATTGTGTATAACAACATCGGCTACAACAGCACCGCCTACCCCAGTGTGTGGTTTAAGGACAGCCAAGACTCTCTGAAGAACAATATTTGGATGGCCGCTTATAAACCGGCCCGCATGCCCAAAGACAAGTGGGGTGGAACGAGCGACAAAAACCTTTTCGCCGCCGATTTCGCCTTGAAGGAGGCGCAGGACAAAGGGTGGGACGCGAACTCCCTCGTCGGCGATCCGATGTTCATCGACCCCGCCAAAGGCGACTTCCGCGTGCGCGAGGACTCTCCTGCGTTGAAACTGGGCTTCAAAAATTTCTCGATGGACCGCTTTGGCGTCAAAAAAACCTCGCTCAAAGCCATCGCCCGCACGCCGGAAATCCCACTCATGAAAGCGGAGACGAAGAAGCGCGGACCCGCCACCGGGGAATGGCTCGGAGCGCGCTTCCAGGAACTCGACGGTGAAGCGTTTTCCGCCTACGGCATCGCCAAGGACGCCGGCGGTGTGGCAATCATTGAGGTGCCTGAGGGCTCCGCTGCTGCCCGCGCGGGATTGAAGGCCGGTGACCTCGTGCTGCAAATCGACGGGAATCGCGTGTCGAAGATCGGGCAAATCCGCAGGCTCGCCGAACAGGCGGACACCCGCTCGCTCACGCTGAAAATCGTGCGCAACCAGCAACCCCTGACCCTGACTATTCGCCACTAAAAATTATTCCTTAGAACTTTGAATTTGCCGTTTCTGGCGGTGGCCCATCGCGCCACCGCCGCCACCAGCGCATTGATTTCCTCGCCATACTGGAGAATCTCGTCGTTGCGATGACTTGCCTCCTTACCAGTCGCCAGCCTATTCGCCAGGCGAACGCTGATTTGCGGTGCGATCAATTCCGCCTCACCGAAATCGGCGAAGCATCGCGTTCCATAGCGACCTCCCTCGTGCCAGCACACATTGTTCTGCTTGTAGCAGTCCTTGCCGGCGAACGGATCGATTTTCACGATGGTCGCACCTTTTCCGATGATTACGGGATCCTTCGGTTGCGGCCATACTTCAGCAGTTAGAATTGGCATCGCTAGGGTTGCGAACTCCTCCCGATCCGTGCAAATTCCCTCTCGTGGCAAGTCCCATGTCTCAATCCGTCCGAATCGATAAATGGCTGTGGGCCACGCGGTTTTTCAAAACCCGCGGCCTTGCCGCAGATGCGTGCGCGACCGGCAAGCTGAGGCGCAACGGTCATCCGCTAAAGCCGGCATCGACGGTTCAGGCGGGCGACTTGCTGGAGATCCCCTTCATCGAAGGGCCCGGTGTCCGGGAGGTCGTCGTGGTCGCCTTGCTAGAAAAACGGGTCGCCGCGCCCGAGGCACAGGCCTGTTATCAGGACCGCACCGCGCCCGAAGTGTACGAATCGTTGAAACTCTGGCAGATCGCCAAACAAGAAGCCGCCAAAGGCCGACCCACGAAACGGGACCGCCGCGAGATCGACAAGATCCACGGCTTCTGGGACGCGGTTTGATCTCCGGCTTTTCGCATCCGTCGTTCCCAGCGAAGGGCTTTCGGCAC
>JBAXLW010000203.1:0-1753 GCA_037134575.1 Verrucomicrobiota bacterium
TTGACTGACCCCGAATCCGCCGCGTAAATCCGCAAAATCAATAATTCAGCTCTCTTGATGGGGTGCTCTTCGATAAAGGGCAAAAAACGCTCGAATTCAGTATCCGGGTGGGATCGCGGAGCCCTATGCCATTCCCGACACCGTGACGTGTGTTGGACAGCGTGCGTTCGCAAATTGCAGCAAGTTGACGAGCGTAATCATCCCCAAAAGCGTAACCAGCATCGGGTCTGGCGCGTTTGCGGATTGCACCGGGTTGACGAGTGTCGAGATCCCAGACAGTGTCACTAGTATCATGTAACATTATATATTTCGTATATTGACTTACCTGTTTTTGAAGGCCAAGTTGGTTGGCATGGCACCACGTTACAAAGTCACCCTTACCGAAGAAGAGCGCAGCGAACTCGAAACGATCACCCGGCACGGGAAAACGACGGCTCCCAAGTTCATTCACGCGAGGGCACTGCTGCTCTGCGCCGCCGGCGAGCACGGCCCGGCATGGAAAGTCGCCGATATTGCCGAGGCTCTCGGCATCACCCCTCGCACCATCGAACATCTGAAGCAGCGCTTCGTTGAGGAAGGTTTCGAGTCGGCCTTGGTGCGCAAACCCAGTTCGCGGATTCCCGAAGTGACCTTCAATGGAGCCGAAAAAGTTCGCCTGGTCATGGACAATCTTAACACCCACAACCTGGCTTCCCTCTACGAGGCATTCGAACCCGAAGAAGCTCGGCGTTTGGCTCGCCGACTCGAAATCCATCACACCCCAAAGCATGGAAGCTGGCTCAACATCGCCGAGATCGAACTCAGCGCCTTGAAAATCCAATGCTTGGATCGACGAATCCCAGAAATCGGCAAACTGAGATCGGAGGTCGCTGCATGGGAAGCGGATCGCAACAACAGAATCGCAGCAGTGGATTGGCAGTTTTCCACCGCCGATGCCCGAATCAAACTCGAACGCCTTTATCCGAAACTGTAAATGTTACAGGATACTAGGAACCGAACGTTGGAGTTTCCCAAGAATAATCAATATTTAATGGCCGACCCCTTTGCCCCCGCACGATGCGTGCCTCCTGTCGGCTGCATGTCATCTTTCTTCGCTCCATTCCGTGCGCTGACGAGCAGATTCTTCCCCGCGAAACGCGGTCGCGAGCGGCATGCGTGCGCGGCGTTTCGGCCTTACCGTCCGTGCGCGGCGGCCACGGGCACGCCGTAGAAGGCCCGCAGTCGCGTCATCACACCCTTGGTGGTCTTTTTGCTGGTCTGCCTGATAGATTCCTCCCAGCCCAAAGTCGAACCGTCGCGGTAATCGTAAGACAGTAGAGGGGCTTTGCCGTCGCCGGAGAGATCGAAGTGATAGTCCACCCACGACGGGGGGGCTGCCGGGTAAAGCCAGAACTGCGCCGCATCACCGACCAAGTGCAGATCCTTGATGCTGGCAGAGAGCAGGTGTCGGCCGCGGCCGGGCGCGAAGGTATCCGTGGCGGAAAGCTTGGTCACATTGCAGCCGGCGTCCTCCAACTCGTCAGCTAGCTTCTCCACCGTCTTCTCGGCTGCTCTCTGCCGGTCATTGATTTCATCCTGTTTCATGCTGGGATTGATGTTCGGATCGCAGCGGATCCCGATATTCAGCTTGCGCCCCTCGCATATTATCGGCGGAGTGGAGGCGCATCCGAGGAGGAAGGTGGTGACGGTTAATGCGAGGACCGCTCGCCAGGCAAGGTGCTGTGTGGTGATCATGGTTGGTTCTGGTTAAGGG
>JBAXLW010000204.1:0-1615 GCA_037134575.1 Verrucomicrobiota bacterium
GCGGCGCCTTCTTGATGATCACGTTCGACATCATCCCCTGATCTTCGTGGTGCACGATGTGGCAGTGGACTACCGCTTTGCCCGACCACTCCTTAAACCTCATTCGGACCTTGATCGAGCTATTTGCTGGGACCCAAAGCACGTCGCAGAGGCGTGGCTGCGTTGGCGATAGCGCGGCGGATTCAACCTGCATCGAGTTGACGTGAACGTGGACTGGGTGACCCTCGAATGAATTGTTGACGAAAGTCCATTCCTCCACGGCGCCGACGTGCGTGGTGGCAAACGCGTAATCGTCCTCGTAGCTCTTTCCGTTGAGCTGGAACGCGGCGCCCAGGATCATCTGCGGTGCCGTTCCGTTCCTCGTCAGGCGAATCGTCCGCTTGTGGGTTACCTCCTCGGCGCGGATCAGCGGGTACTCGCGGGCCGGCCGCGGCAGCCGATCCGGAAAGCGCATCCCTCGTTTCGGTGGACCTTCAACCACGATCCTCATCAATCGGGTTTCGGGCAGCCCCTCAAACGAATAGTCCCCGCCAACGGTGTTGCCTATGTTCTCGAGCGCGGTGATGAAGAACTCACCAGGCTTCTGCGGCGCGCGCAACAGAACCTCGGAGCGTGCAAGCGGCGGCGTGAAGACGCAGTTGTCGCCTCCGGTTCCGGTCTGCAAAAGGTTGCCAAAGGTCATTCCATCCTGCGCGTACCAGCGCATGTCGCCATCTTCGGCAACGATGCGCAGCACGTTCGTCTCGGTCGCATTGAGGAATCGGAGCCGAACGATCTCGCCTGGCCGCACTCGCATGCTCTGCGGCGCCAGCTGCTCGTTAACCAGCGTGCCGCCGGGCCCGGGTGCATCGAATTTCCTGACGGGATGCCCATTGACGGTGAAAATTTTGAAGCCGAATGGGAAGTAGCCACCGTCGCCACCAAAGTAACTCGGTGAGGCATAGGGCGTGAAGTTCTGTCCATAGCGGCCTGGAGGCTGGTTGGCATCGTCTAGGTTGATCGCGTTAACAGCGATAACTGCCTCGCGGCAAGCCTTGATCTCAGGCACTTCATCGACATCGCCGCGAATGATTAGCGCCCCGGCAGCGCCGCTCATAACCTGAGTGCCGGTAGACCCGTGGTGGTGCGGGTGGTAGGCGTAAAGCCCAGCAGGATGGTCAATCGGAATCGGCAAGTCCCAGGTGAAGCTCTCTCCCGGCGAGACTGCTATCCCCGGCGCCGAAAGCTTCGTCGTCCCGATTGGGTAGAAGAGGTGAGGGACGGTCTGCACCCCGTGGACGTGAAGGTTCGTTACGTCGAAGTCGTGCGGGTTGTTGTGCGGGTCTATCCCCTTGGGCGCATGGGCCATATCGCCGTCGGTCACGCCGTCCGCCTTCGTGATCCGGTTGCGCAGCGTCACGCGCAGCGTATGACCGCCGCGGGTCTCGAGCAACGGGCCGGGAATCGTCGGCGTCTTGCCTGCCGAGGCGTAATTGCGAAGTCGCACGTTGTAGACGTCCAGCCTACGATCGGCGTTAGCGAGGTCAATTGTGTAGCGGTCGAGCTTCGACCGGGCTACGCGGCTCGCGGGTCCAGCCTGGAGCGGCGCTCGCAGCTCAATCGGGCACAGCGCGGC